>CAZMOF010000001.1:0-73959 GCA_964567905.1 uncultured Aquiluna sp.
GGTTTCCATGCTCGACCTGCTGGTCAGATTGTCAAACTTGTTAAGGACTCAGGACTTGAGATACGCATGGGTCGCCAGGGAGAGACACTAGTCAAAGCAAGTTCTCCGTTGAGCCTTATGTCGCTCAAGGGTAAGCAAGGCGAAGTTCTCAGCGTCGAGATCGACACCGATGATCAGGCCAAAGCGCAGGAGCTTATCGGCGCAATTCAGAGTTTCCTCAAGGGATAACGTGCTCCAAAACGGAACCAATCTAACTGGCCTTGGCGTTGGACTTAGTGCTGTTTCAGCTGAAGTCTTCCGGGTCAAACCCCATCAGCCGCTACCAATTCCAGCAAAGCACACCGGTGATCAGGCGGCTGAGGTTTCCAAAATCAAAAATGGAATTCAACATGTTTCGGATGATCTAAAGAGGCTCTCACTTAAGGCCGGTGAGACATCCGCTGAAATCTTTGAAGCGCTCGAGATGATTTTGCAAGATGAGAGTCTTTTGGAAACAGCAGTTGGTCAGGTCGCAGAGGGATGGGAAGCGGCAACCGCATTTGTGAATGCGGTCGAGACTTTTGCTGAGCTCCTCAGTGGCGATCCAACTTTTGAGGAAAGACTGGCTGACATTAGAGATTTGGCAAAGCGAGTTGCGGCCCACATTCATGGCATATCGCTCGGGCTCAATCTCCCCGAGAGCGGAAGGTATGTAATCGTTGGTGACGATTTCTCGCCAGCAGATACTGCCCAGTTCACCGCGGCGGTAGTTGGCGTTGTGACAATCCAGGGTGGGCCAACATCCCACACCGCAATCATTTGCCGCTCCAAATCGATTCCCGCTGTGGTTTCTTGTTCTGCTGCCAAAGATTTACTTGACGGTCAGATGGTCCTGGTCGATCCAGTGGGAGATCGAGTTGTGGTGGGTGGCGCTGATTCAGATGCGACGCAGGCAATTTCTTTTGTTGCTAAGTCGGATAATCCAATAATCCCAGTGAGAGCAAACATTGGATCGCTCGATGATGCGGTGGCTGCTGCCGCGACCGCGGCAGAGGGGGTCGGCTTATTTAGAACTGAGCTTTTGTATCTAGAGAGCACAGCAAAACCATCTTTAGAAAAGCAGGCTGCGTCATACTCAGCAATTCTCTCCGCAGCACCAGAGGGGCCAATAGTTGTCAGGACGATTGATGCTGGAAGCGATAAGCCAGTTCCCTTTTTAGATATGCCAAAGGAGGAAAATCCTGCTCTTGGTGTTAGGGGATTCCGCCTCGTTGTTCCGCATCGACAGTTCATTCTGGATCAGCTAAATGCACTAGAGCAGGCCCGAAAGACTTCCGGTCGCGAAGTCTGGGTGATGGCTCCGATGATTTCGCTCGCCTCTGAAGCTGAGCAGTTTGTCGAGCTCGCTCGAGGCGCCGGGCAATTCAAAGTCGGAATCATGGTCGAAACACCATCGATTGTTTATGAAATACGCAACCTGAAAGGTGTTGTTGACTTCATTTCCGTTGGCACCAATGACCTGTCTCAGTATTTGTTTGCATCTGACAGATTGCATCCAAGCCTGGGAACACTTCTGAATCCATGGCAACCACCTTTGATTAGAGCACTGGCTGAAATTGCCAGTGAATCAAAGAAGGTTGGAATCTACTCCGGTGTCTGCGGAGAGAGTGCTTCGGATCCGGCATTTGCGGTTGTGCTAGCTGGCATGGGATTTGATTCTGTTTCTTCTTCCCGCTCGCAAGTGGGAGCTGTTCGCACCGCGCTCTCCTCAGTTACCAGTCAGCAGGCTCAGGAAATCTTCCACGCCGTTTTGGAAGCAAAGACGGCGGACGAAGCCAAGGCCATCGCCCTGGCAAAGCTCAGCCTTTCGGCTGGCTAGACTTTGCTGTATGTCGGCGCCTCTTCCATCGCAAATTCCTCAGATTCGCAAGGTGCTGAAGTTCTATCGGGTTTCTTCCTATGTGACAGGCGTATTCCTACTGCTGCTGATGATTACCTGGGGAATCCGAAGACTTCCCTTTCTGGGGTTTGACCTTTGGCTTTTTGGGCCCAATGGTTTTCTAACTCTTGAAAGCTACGGGGTTGAGGGCGAGGGCCTACCAACCACTGGGCTGAACCTCACAGTCTGGATATTGATTATTCACGGCTGGCTCTATGTGGTGTATTTGATCGCAGACTTTAGGGTTTGGACTTTGATGCGCTGGCCCGTTACCAGGTTCTTGTTTATCGCTCTGGGCGGCATTGTCCCCTTCCTTAGCTTTTACACCGAGGCAAAGTTTGCCAAGTTAGCTGAAAAAGAATTACAGGAGCTGGAGAAGTGAAGCCAGTTCTCGTGGTCGACTTTGGGGCGCAGTATGCGCAGCTGATCGCCAGAAGAGTTAGAGAAGCCAACGTCTACTCCGAAATTGTTCCGCACAGTATCTCCGCGACTGAGGTGAGGGCATTAGACCCCGCCGCAATCATTTTGTCTGGAGGACCAGCCAGTGTTTATGAACAGGGTTCACCGAAGTTAGATCCCAAAATTCTTGATCTTGGAATCCCGGTTCTAGGCATTTGCTACGGATTCCAAATTCTTGCTCAGAGCCTTGGGGGAAGAGTTGATCGGACAGGTCTGAGAGAGTACGGGGCAACAAATCTTGAGATAAAGGATGGCGGGGTTCTGCTTCAGAATCAGCCAAACCTGCAGGTGTGCTGGATGAGCCATGGCGATCAGGTTATGCAAGCTCCAGCTGGATTTGAAGTTTTAGCCTCAACCAAAACCACTCCGGTTGCTGCATTTGAATCTAAGGAAAAGAAAATCTTTGGTGTTCAGTGGCATCCAGAGGTTAAGCACTCTGAGCAGGGACAAAGGGTTCTGGAGAACTTTTTGTATAGAGGCGCAGGCATTACGCCCAGCTGGAACTCCGGCAATGTCATCGCTGAGCAGGTTGCCAAGATTAAGTCGCAGGTTGGATCAGCTCGGGTGATTTGTGGTCTTTCCGGAGGTGTTGACTCAGCTGTTGCTGCAGCTCTTGTTCATAAAGCGGTAGGAGATCAGCTAACAGCGGTGTTTGTTGATCACGGACTACTCAGAGAAGGCGAGGCAGAGCAGGTTGAGCGAGACTACGTTGCTGCCACGGGCATCCGCCTGGTGGTAGTGAATGCCCAGGAAAAGTTTCTTTCGGCGCTCGCAGGCGTTCGCGATCCTGAGCAAAAGCGAAAGATTATCGGCAGAGAGTTCATCAGGACATTTGAGGAAGCAGAGCGAAAGCTGGTGGCAGAAGCTGCCCGCGACAATGAACCGATTCGATTCTTGGTGCAGGGAACCCTATACCCGGACGTGGTTGAGTCTGGTGGTGGAGTGACAGCTGGCATCAAGTCTCACCACAACGTCGGAGGGCTTCCAGATGACCTCCAATTTGAATTGGTAGAGCCGCTCAGGACGCTGTTTAAGGACGAGGTTCGTGCGATAGGTGCTGAGCTTGGGCTTCCAAAAGAGATTGTTAGTCGCCAGCCCTTCCCAGGTCCCGGACTTGGAATTCGAATTGTGGGCGAGGTCACCAAAGAGCGTTTAGATTTGCTGCGCAAAGCGGATGCAATTGTCAGAGAAGAACTCAGCTCCGCCGGCCAGGATGCCAACATTTGGCAGTGTCCAGTTGTTCTGTTGGCGGATGTCAGATCCGTTGGAGTCCAGGGTGATGGAAGAAGCTATGGCCACCCAATAGTTCTTCGCCCCGTTTCTTCCGAGGATGCCATGACTGCCGACTGGTCACGCCTTGACCATGAGCTTTTAGCCAAAATCTCTAATCGAATAACCAATGAGGTCGAGGGAGTAAATCGAGTGGTACTCGATATCACCTCTAAGCCTCCCGGCACCATTGAGTGGGAGTAGTGGTGCAGGTATTTGGACACAGGGGTGCCTGCGGTTATCTGCCTGAAAACACCATGGAGTCCTTCGAACTAGCTTTCGCACTTGGTTGTGAGGCAATCGAGTTTGACGTAGTGCTGACCAAGGATTCGGTTCCTGTTATTCGACACGACCTTGATTTTTCAATCACAACTGATATCGGAAGCAGGAACTTAACCTCTAATAGCGTTGATGAATTGAACTACGCAGAGATTGCTTCCGTGAGAGCGACAGAGCGCTATCCAGAAACCAGGGTGGAATCCGCTAAACGAAATGGCGAATTCAGAGTTCCAACCCTGGCTGAAGTTTTTGCTAATCCAAAGTTCGCCGGCAAGCACCTAATCGTCGAGCTGAAATACGGAAAGCACTTCAGCGAGAAAGGCTTTGACCTGATTGGCGAGGTGAAGAAGGTTATGGATCAGAGTAACTTTCAAGAACTTGGAATCAAGGTCACAATCGAGTGCTTTGAGTTTGCAGTATTGCGGGAAGCAAAGCAGCGGATTGGTAAGGGTGCAAACTACGTTTTTCTCTCTGCCCCAGACATGCTGCCTGCCGGCTACAGCGTGCTGAGCGACGACTTGCTTTCAGAGATAGCCGAAAACTTTGATGGTTTATCGGTTCACTATTCGATGGTTCTAGGCAGTGATTTGGTGGCGAGGACCAAGGCCAAAGGGTTGTTGATGTATACCTACACCGCACGCGTTGAGACGGCGGAGGGTGAGGTAAATGACTGGTTTAGCAGGCTGGCTGCAACCGGTGTCGATGGGATCTTCTGCGATCAGCCAGATTTGATGATCAAACTCGTCCGAGGCAGCAACTAGGCTTCCTCCGATGCCCACCACCCTCGGAAACCCAGATGATCTGCTGGCTGAGCTAAACCCACAGCAGCGAAGCGCAGTTCTATATAGAGGTAGTGCTTTGCTAATTGTTGCTGGCGCTGGTTCTGGCAAGACTAGAGTCCTCACTCATCGAATTGCTCACTTATTAGCAACGGGCGAGCTATATCCTTCGCAAATTCTCGCCATTACTTTCACTAATAAGGCTGCAAATGAAATGCGCGAGCGGGTTGAGGAGCTACTTGGAGGCGTCAGCGAGGGCATGTGGATTAGGACCTTCCACTCCGCCTGCTTGCAGATTCTTCGAAGAGAAGCCGAACGCTTGGGACACAGCTCAAGCTTTACCGTCTATGACACCGGTGATACCAGAGCGCTACTGAAAAGACTGCTTCGAGAAGCAGGCGCTGATGATGCAGATGTCAAGCCGCAGGCGGCGGCCTCCGTTATATCGAATGCTAAGAACGAACTAAGAGATGCTGAGGATTTTGCTCGCAATGCCGATCGCTCAAATCCTCGCGAGCGAATTATTGCCGAGGTTTACAGTGCCTATCAGTCCGAGCTGATGCGTAATAATGCATTTGATTTTGATGATCTGATAGTTGAAACTGTCAATCTTTTTCGCAACTTTCCCGAGGTTCGTGCTCGCTATCAGAAGCGCTTTCGTCACGTCTTGATTGATGAGTATCAAGACACTAATCACGCCCAGTATGCACTTATTCGAGAGTTGACCAAACCTCTGCCAAGTGAGTACGCAAACTTCAATGAGAAAACCGGAGAGCAAATGGGCCCTGCCGAGCTGACGGTCGTAGGTGACTCGGATCAGTCCATTTACGCATTTCGTGGTGCAGACATTCGTAACATCACTGAGTTTGAAAGAGACTTTGTTGGTGCTGAGACCATTTTGCTCGAGCAAAACTACCGCTCGACCCAGAACATCCTCTCGGCCGCAAACGCGGTGATTGCCCAGAACCCTTACCGACCACCAAAGAATCTTTGGACCGACAGTGGCAGTGGCGACAAAATCACTCTTTTCACAGCTTTTGATGAAAGAAATGAAGCGGCCTTCGTGGTTGACGCAATTCGAAGCATGCACGAGCAGGGCGGCAACTATCGCGATATGGCAGTGCTTTATCGAACCAACGCCCTGACTCTTTCCCTTGAAAATGAGCTAAAGGCCCAGCGAGTCCCATACATCGTTGTGGGAGGCCTTAAGTTCTTTGAGCGCAAAGAAATCAAGGATGCCCTGTCCTATTTGGCTGCTATCGCCAACGCCAGTGATGATGAGGCCATAAGACGCATTATCAATTCACCCGCCCGAGGTATTGGCGAGAAGACAGAGATAAAGATTGCTCAGTTCGCAAGAAAGCACGATCTGAGTTTGCGACAGGCAATGCTTAGGTCTAGTGAATTAGGCCTTGGACCAAAGATTACTTCCGCAATCGAAGAGTTTGGGAAGTTACTCAACGAACTCGATGCCATGAGCGCAACTGAGGGGCCAGCGGATGTTTTGAAGCAGGCTCTAATTCGAAGTGGTTATCGAACTGAACTCGAGATAAGCCGAGATCCTCAGGACGAAGCGCGTCTGGAAAACCTGGATGCTCTTCTGGGACAGCTCTACGACTGGCAGCGGGAATTCCCGAGTGGGACAGTTGCTGACTACCTGGCTGAGGTGACTTTAGCTTCAGACCAGGATCAGCTTGACGATGAGTCTGGAAACTTATCGCTAATGACTCTGCACACCGCAAAGGGTTTGGAGTTTGACTCAGTTTTCATCATTGGCTGTGAGCAAGGAACACTTCCTCACATCAGGGCATTTGACGAACCCGGGGGATTGCAGGAAGAGCGAAGGCTTATGTATGTGGGGATGACCAGGGCGAAGAAAAAGCTAACCCTTTCACATGCGCTTCAGCGAACGCTTTTTGGAAACACCTCGAGTTTCTTGCCGTCATCATTTCTGGCTGACATACCAGTGGACCTGCTGGATGCCGTCGGCCAGCAGCGCGAATCCATTCCTACTGCAACTAGGAAATGGCAAGGCGCTGTGACCGCAACCACCATTCGCGATAACAAAGATTTACAGCTGGCAGTTGGTGACCGGGTTCTTCACGAGAGCTTTGGCGAGGGTCAGGTTGTTTCCGTGTCGGGTGAGGGCCCCAAGCAGGTAGCGGAGGTTAGATTCGAAAGTGGAACAACCAAGCGCCTGCTGACAAAAATGGCTCCAATAACCAAGCTCTAAGCGCTTATCGGGACCTAGCTCTTCGATAGACTTACCCCGTTCTTCCCCCTTTAGGAAAAGAAAACTCACTGTGGATTTATTTGAATATCAAGCGCGCGACATTTTTGAAAAGTACGGTGTGCCGGTTCTAGCCGGCAAAATCGCTGACACTCCTGAGCAAGCTGAGGCTGCAGCTCGAGAAATTGGTGGAACGGTCGTCGTAAAGGCCCAGGTAAAAATTGGTGGCCGAGGCAAAGCTGGTGGTGTGAAAGTCGCACATTCTCCTGAAGAGGCAAAAGAAAAGGCTTCGCAAATTCTGGGGCTAGATATCAAAGGCCACATTGTAAAACGAGTGATGATTGCCCAAGGCGCAGATATTGATAAGGAGTACTACTTTTCAATTCTGCTGGATAGATCAAATAGAACCTTCCTTTCACTTTGCAGCGTTGAGGGCGGAATGGAAATCGAGCAGCTCGCCCATGAAAGACCAGACGCCCTAGCCCGAATTGAAGTGTCCGCTGTTACGGGTATTGATAAGCCAAAGGCTATAGAAATCGCTAAGGCCGCAAAGTTTTCAGATGATTTGGTTGACCAAGTGGCAGATGTTTTCGTAAAGCTCTATGAAGTCTTTAGAAAAGAAGATGCAACATTGGTCGAAGTAAATCCTTTGGTTCGAACCAAGGATGGCAAGATTGTCGCTCTCGATGGCAAGGTAACCCTCGACGACAATGCCGAATTCAGGCACGAGCGTGAGCAAATGGAGCGTGACCAGCTAGATCCTCTTGAAGCCAAAGCCAAAGCTATGGATCTGAACTATGTGAAGCTCGACGGCGAGGTCGGCATCATTGGCAATGGCGCAGGTTTGGTGATGTCAACGCTGGATGTTGTTGCTTATGCCGGTGCCAGACACGGTGGAGTGAAGCCAGCAAACTTTCTAGACATCGGTGGCGGAGCTTCTGCCGAAGTTATGGCCGCTGGTCTAGATGTGATTTTGAATGACCCACAGGTCAAGAGTGTTTTCGTGAACGTATTCGGTGGCATCACGGCGTGCGATGCTGTTGCCAATGGAATCGTTGGGGCACTAAACACCCTCGGTGCAAAAGCCACAAAGCCTTTGGTGGTAAGGCTTGATGGCAACAATGTTGATGAGGGAAGACGGATTCTCAAGGAATTCAACCACCCGCTAGTTAGCTTGGCCGAGACTATGGATGACGGTGCTGATCAGGCTGCGAAGTTGGCGAGCTAGGAGATAAGACATGGCAATTTACTTAGACGCAAACTCCAAGATTATTGTTCAGGGAATGACCGGTGCTGAAGGAATGAAGCACACTCGACGGATGCTCGAGGGCGGCAGCAACATTGTTGGGGGTGTGAACCCAAAGAAAGCTGGCGAGAGCGTTGATGTTGGTGGGAAGTTACTACCAGTTTTTGGTTCAGTGAAAGAGGCCATGGAGAAGACCGGGGCAAATGTCAGCGTGATTTTTGTGCCACCTGCTTTTGCTAAGTCGGCAATCATCGAAGCAATCGATGCTGAGATTCCACTAGCGGTTGCGATAACCGAGGGAATACCTGTTCATGATTCAGCGACAGCATGGGCCTACAACGTTGAAAAAGGAAAAAAGACCAGACTGATTGGACCAAACTGCCCTGGGATTATTTCTCCGGGACAATCTAACGCTGGAATCACCCCTTCCAACATCACAGGAAGAGGACCCATCGGGTTGGTATCTAAGTCAGGAACTCTGACATATCAAATGATGTTCGAGCTACGCGACATCGGATTCTCGACTGCCATTGGCATTGGGGGAGATCCGGTTATTGGAACCACTCACATCGATGCGCTAGAGGCATTCCAGAGTGACCCAGAGACCAAGGCCATTGTCCTGATTGGTGAAATTGGTGGCGATTCCGAGGAAAAAGCTGCCGCATACATCGCTAAGCATGTGACGAAACCAGTTGTTGCCTATGTTGCTGGCTTCACAGCTCCCGAGGGCAAAACCATGGGTCACGCTGGCGCAATTGTTTCGGGATCCGCTGGCACTGCCCAAGCTAAAAAAGAGGCTTTCGAGGCGGTCGGCGTAAAGGTTGGAAAGACACCCAGCGAGACTGCACAGCTAATGCGGGAAATTATTAGCAAGCTGTAACACGTGAACCGCGCTTTCAGCTTTGCCATAGCAGCGCTCCAGGCGCTCATAGTTATTGCCTCGGCGGTGGGGTTAGTGGTTGCCCCGCTCACTCTCGCTTGGTTTGTCGAGGGTGATGGATCGGTTGATTGGTCAGTAACTTTGCAAGTCGCAATCTTTGCCTTTTTGCTAGCGACCGGTGTTCCAATTCAGATTTCTGCGGGTGAAATCGTTGGAATTGAATTTGATAGTTTCCAGATTGCCTTTTTGCCACTCGGGTTGACTCTGATGATGGCACTGATGGTAATTCGAATAGGACACAGACTTTCCTCTACCTCATCACTTTGGCCAGCATGGCTATCAGGTGCAATTACTTTTGGGGGAGCTTCCTATTTGCTATCTCTAATCGCGGGTAATGAAGCAGCCGTGGTTTCGGAATGGGATCCTCTGTTTAGACCGGCACTCTTTTTCGGCGGCCTGTTGTTTATCTCTTCAGTTGTGGGAAAAAGGTTTGAATTAGTGAGCGGCTCAAATCCTCCTGAAGCACCAGAGAGAATTTGGGTACGCGAGCGTTTCAAAAATGTCCTTGCAAATCTGCACTGGAGTATTTCTACCGCAGCGATACCGGCACTACGAATTGGAACTTCCGTCATGGTAATTCTGGTGTTGTTTTCCTCGCTACTAATTGGGGTGGCGCTGGCAGCAGGATGGATCGAGGTGCTGAGGCTCTATCAAGCACTCAGCCTCAGTCTTCTTGGTGGGTTGGTTTTGACGCTCGGGCAGCTCGCGCTGCTACCAAATCTGATTGTCTACGGAGCGGCATGGATCAGCGGTGCAGGTTTTGCAATCGGAGCTGGTTCCTACGTTTCGCCTTTGGCTTCGCAGCTTGGTCCACTGCCGGCACTTCCTCTATTTGCTGCACTTCCCACAGGGGGTTTTGACAGAGGAATAATCTTTGCGTTGATACCGATCATCAGCTCCTTGGTAGTGACGCTCGCGGCACGAAAATCGCTCGATCGTATGCGATGGGAATTTGCCACAGCTTTCTCTGCAGCTTCAGTTCTTTCAGCTCTCTCGGCATTCGTTGCAGCAGCTATTGCCTTTGTTCTTGCCAGTTTGGCAAGCGGCAGTCTCGGACCGGGAAGGTTCGTGGAGGTAGGAGTTAACCCTTGGATGTTTTCCCTGGTTATCTTCCTTGAGGTACTGATTCCTGTCTTCCTAGTTTCTCTAGTGGTAGCTCGTCCTCGCAGTGAAGCTGGGCGAAAGTAGACTTTGCCCGTGCTCACAATTGTTGCTTTGGCCTCAGGTGGTGGGTCGAATCTGCGGGCACTGCTTGAAGCTTGCGATAACCCTCTCTTCCCAGCTCGGATTCGCGCAGTTGGCTCCGATAGGCCAGCTAAAGCGCTCGAGCATGCCGAACAGTTTTCTGTTCCAACTTTTGTTCTAGAGCCTGAGAAATTCAGCAATCGGGACCAGTGGGCCGATCTCCTTCTGAGATCAATTGAGTTTCACAAGCCAGATCTTGTTGTCCTTGCGGGATTCATGCGCATTCTGCCTAGGTCCGTCGTCGATGCTCTTTCTCCCAAAATAATCAACATTCATCCATCACTGCTTCCTGCATTCCCCGGTGCTCATGCTGTTAGAGATGCCTTGGCAGCTGGTGCGCACGTTACAGGAGCAACTGTTCACATCGTTGACAATGGTGTGGATACAGGACCAGTTATTGCTCAGACGGAGGTACCGATTCCAGCGGGAATTAGTGAAGCCGAGCTACATGACTTGATTCGAGAAGTTGAAAGAAAACAACTCATCGAGGTGGTTCTGGGTATCGCCGAGGGACGGTTGAAGCTGGGGGAGATCAAGTGACAAAGATTAAGCGGGCCCTGATTTCGGTTTCGAATAAAGCTGGGTTAGTTGAATTTGCAAGAGATCTACACAGCCTTGGTATTGAAATTGTTTCGACCGGCTCCACAGCAAAGGAAATAGCAGAAGCTGGTATTCCAGTAACACAGGTAAGCAGCGTCACCGGATTTCCAGAATCTCTTGATGGCCGAGTCAAGACCCTGCACCCGAGCATTCACGGTGGCATTCTTGCTGATGTCCGCAAGGACTCACACAAAAACCAGCTAGCTGAATTAGGTATTTCTCCATTTGAGCTAGTGGTTGTAAATCTTTATCCCTTTGTTGAAACAGTTAAATCGGGAGCTTCTTTCGAAGACACTGTTGAGCAAATTGATGTTGGGGGACCAGCCATGGTTAGAGCGGCGGCTAAAAATCATGCAAACGTTGCGGTTGTGGTTGACCCTGCTAGGTATGCCGAGGTTGTAAGGCAAATCAAAGAAGGCGGAATTAGTGCGGACTTTCGCAAAGACCTGGCACTTCAAGCCTTTAGACACACCGCTGCTTACGACTCAGCAATCGCCAGTTGGTTAAGCGGCCAAGATCAGTTGAATCTATCCTTCAGCAAAAAATCCGATCTTCGCTACGGCGAGAACGCACACCAGCCAGCGACTCTTTACGCAGATGGTTCAGGCGGCGGTTTGGCAGGTGCCGAGCAGTTGAGCGGAAAAGAAATGTCGTTTAACAATTACGTGGATGTTGAGGCGGCCCTTCGGGCAGCATATGACTTTGATCAGCCGGCTGTTGCCATTATCAAACATGCCAATCCCTGCGGCATTGCAGTTGCTGATGACGGTGCGAAAGATGCAATTCTCTCTGCATACCAGAAAGCTCATGCAACCGATCCAGTTTCTGCGTATGGAGGCGTTATCGCAGCTAACCGAACAGTAACTGAAGATATGGCCAGGGCGGTTTCCGAAGTCTTCACCGAGGCCATAGTTAGTCGTGATTATGAACCAGCTGCACTGGAGATACTGAGAAAAAAGAAGAATCTTCGGATTCTCAAGTTAGCGAGCGACTACCAACTGCCAGAGATAGAAATTCGCCAGATTTCTGGAGGATTACTGGCCCAAGCGCCGGATTCCTTTGCAGATTTGGACGTAACTAAATGGCAATTGGTTAGCGGAAAGCCTGCTGATCAAAAAACCCTTGCTGATCTCGAGTTTGCCTGGCGAGCAGTTCGTGCCGTGAAGTCAAACGCAATTGTCTTAGCAACAAACCTTGCTGCTGTAGGCATAGGTATGGGCCAAGTCAATCGATTGGATTCATGTCGGTTGGCAGTTAGTAGAGCTGGTGACCGGGCAAAATCATCTGTTGCCGCATCAGATGCCTTCTTTCCATTTGCCGATGGCTTAGAGGTACTGATCTCAGCGGGAGTAAAAGCTGTTGTTCAACCTGGAGGTAGCGTCAGAGACGAAGAAGTAATCGAAGCTGCGAAGTCGGCCGGCTTGATTATGTATTTCACTGGCGAAAGACATTTCTTTCACTAGTAATTTCTTCCGTTACAGAACTGCTAGTCTGTAGGGCTGGCCTGAGCCAGCGGAGTGGTGAATGTCTAATTCCGAAAAAGGAACCTTCAAGGTCCTTCTGCGGCTGGTGCCGTATGCGAAGAAAGCCTTACCCAGAATTCTGCTGGGTGTTGTTGCTGCAATCGCTGCCCACATGTTTGCTCTTGCCATCCCGCAGTTTCTTCAGGGTCTTGTTAACTCTCTAGTTGAGGGCGGTTTAGATGCGCTGCTCCCGGCGGTTGGGTTGATTGTCCTTCTAGGTTTAGCCGAAGCAGTTTTTGTTCTCCTCAGGCGCTGGTTGGTGCTGACACCTGGCACGCACATGGAAGCAGGGATGCGCAACACTCTCTATGAGAAGTTGCAGGACCTGCCGGTTTCGTTTCATGATCGTTGGCCTTCGGGGCAGCTACTTTCAAGAGCTATTTCTGACTTAAATCTCATCAGACGTTGGCTGAGTTTTGGTTTTGTGCTCTTTACGGCAAATCTCATCACCATCATTGTTGGGCTTGTAATTCTCTTCACCTTCAGCTTCTGGCTTGGACTAATTTTCTTTATCACCACAATCCCTATTTGGATTGCTGGCTTCATGTTTGAAGAAAAATACAAAGTTGTTGCCAGACTCAGTCAGGACCAGTCTGGAGATTTGGCTACACGTGTTGAAGAAGCTGTCCATGGTGTAAGAGTTCTGAAATCTTTCGGCCGTGGAGCGTTCGCAGCTGGTCAGTTTGCCTCACAGGCAACAGAGCTAAGGTCAACTGAACTTCGCAAAGCACGAGCGGTTGCAAATATATGGCTGTATCTAATTTTGATTCCAGAAATAGCCATTGGTTTCTCCATGCTCGCTGGAATTTGGCTCGTTGCTGAAGATCAGCTCTCGGTGGGTAGTTTGGTGGCTTTTTTTGCAACCGCTATGGTGCTTCGTTGGCCAACTGAGTCTCTTGGCTTCTTGCTTGGATTCACTCTTGAAGCTAAGACAGCTGCCGAACGATTCTTCGAGGTAATGGATAGCGAGAACAAGATTGTTGATCCAGCCACATCAAAGAAAATCCAAAGCCCCAAGGGACTGCTCGAGTTCCACGATGTGCATTTCCGTTACCCAGATACTCCAGCTGAGGTCGCTGATTTACTCAAGGGTGTAAACCTTCGAATTGAACCGGGCGAGTCCGTGGCTCTAATTGGGTTGACGGGCTGCGGTAAGACAACACTGACTGCACTAACAACCAGGCTCTATGACGTTACTGGTGGCTCCATAACAATTGATGGCGTTGATGTTCGCGATCTGACGAGGCAAGAGCTCAGAAGTTTGATTGCCATGGCCTTTGAAGATGCCACCTTATTCTCGTCCTCGGTTAGAGAAAACGTCCTGCTCGGAAATCCTGATGCCACAGACGAGGATCTGAAGCAAGCTATTGAGATAGCGCAGGCGCAATTTGCCTACGACCTTCCTAACGGACTGGATACCACCATCGGCGAAGAGGGCCTTTCGCTCTCAGGAGGCCAGAGACAGCGAATTGCTCTAGCGAGAGCGGTTGCAGCAAAGCCGAGAATCCTGGTGCTAGACGATCCGCTATCAGCGCTAGATGTTGATACCGAAGCAATGGTTGAGGATGCATTAAGGCATGTTCTCAAAGAGACCACGGCTCTGATTGTTGCTCATCGCCCTTCAACCGTCATGCTGGCTGACCGGGTTGCTCTTTTGGAAGATGGTCGAATAACTGCCTTTGGAACTCACCAGGAACTATTGAAGTCATCTGAGCACTACCGATATGTGATCACTTCTCTTGACATAGAGCAAAAAGAGCGGGAGGTGAACCTATGAGTATGTTCGGCACGAATGATGAGGAACGCACAGAACTCACCAAAGAGGAATCCCGCTACGTTCGCCAAAGATCAAGAAAACTACTTGGCTCTCTAATTCTGCCGATGCGAGCCAAGATTCTTATCGCAGTTGCTCTCGGAATAGTCTCCACCGCCATTCGTGTGGCTGGCCCGGCACTTATTGCCCTTGGCATTGACTGGGCATTACCAAGAGCAATCCTTCGTGATTATGACGAGCTCTGGATTGTCGTAATCTGCTATCTCTCTGCTGCAGTTTCGACATCTTTGCTGACCTACCTATTCCTAATGCTTTCCGCTCGCCTTTCGCAGGCCATGCTCTTTGACTTGCGCAATCGAATGTTCGTTCACACCCAGAAGCTTTCTGTTGAGTTCCATGAGCGGTACACCGCAGGAAGAGTGATTGCCCGACAGACATCGGACCTGGAGTCAATCGCAGAGCTACTATCCGGAGGACTTAACGAGCTTGTAATTGGAGGTCTATTTATGACCTTCACTGCGGTTGCTCTTTTCATCTTGGATCCGCTTTCGTTCTTCATTCTTTTCGGAGCTCTTCTCCCTCTAGGAATTCTGACCCGCTGGTTCCAGGTGAAGACCAACCGGGGCTATCGACAGCAGAAAGTTGCATCCTCTCGGATGATTCAGTACTTCGTAGAAACAATGACCGGAATTCGCGCAGTAAAGGCCTTCCGTAAAGAAAAGCGCAATGAGCAGCACTTTGGTGGGCTGGTTGAGAACTACCGAAAGCACAACGCGCATCTAATTCAGCTCTTTGGGATTTATGACCCCGGGCTGATCATGATTGGAAACCTAACGGTTGGTGCAATCCTTCTGTTTGGTGGTTACCGAGTATTAGATGGATCACTTGGTATCGGTGTTCTGACTGCGGCAATCCTCTATGCCAGAAGATTCTTTGACCCAATGGAAGAGATTGCAATCTTCTATAACTCATATCAATCCGCCGCATCAGCACTGGAAAAGATTTCTGGAGTGTTAGAGGAAGAGCCTTCAGTGCCTGAATCCCCTAACCCAGTGGCCCTCAATGATGCCAAAGGTGAAATCAAGTTTTCGGGCGTTGAGTTCAAGTACTCAACCGGGCCCGTTGTGCTGAAGAAGTTTGATTTGAATATTCCAGCTGGCCAGACAATTGCACTTGTGGGAACAACTGGTGCTGGTAAATCCACTCTTGCCAAGCTAATTGCTCGCTTCTATGACCCAAGCGATGGCAAGGTAACTATTGATCAACTGGATCTCAAAGACATTGCCAACAAAGACCTCCGACGCGAGGTTGTCATGGTCACGCAAGAGGCCTACCTCTTCTCTGGCACTGTTGCCGAAAACATTCAGTTAGGTAGACCAGGTGCTTCTATGGAAGAGGTTGTTGCTGCAGCCAAAGCGGTCGGCGCGCATGACTTCATTGAGGCTCTCCCAGAGGGCTACGACACAGACGTCAACAAGAGAGGCGGGAGAGTTTCCGCTGGACAGAGGCAGCTGATCTCCTTCGCCAGAGCGTTCTTAGCAAATCCTGCCGTCTTGATTTTGGACGAAGCCACATCTTCTCTAGACATTCCTTCTGAGCGCATGGTGCAGAAGGGCCTCAAGACTCTTCTTGCGGGAAGAACGGCCGTGATTATCGCCCACAGACTTTCTACTGTGGCAATTGCTGATCGAGTTTTGGTCATGGAGCACGGAGAGATAATCGAAGACGGTTCACCGTCAGCTCTATCTAGCGGCACTGGCAAGTTTGCCAAGCTCTATAAGGCTTGGCGAGACTCGCTGGTTTAGTTTTTTGCTAGCAGGACGATAGCGCTGCTCGGACCAATGCTGGTCGAAAGCTTGCCACCTGTAATTTGGAACACCTCACCAGAAAATAGGTCTTCGTATTCGCCATCACTCAAAGTGGTAACAACATCTACCTGTGCTGCTGCGTCAAGAGAGACATTGGTAAGGAAGTAGCCCTTACCCTCTCTGGCGAATCCGTAAACCGTTTCGTTTTGATAAATCTCAGTAACAGGTGTTCCATGAACTCGGTTCCGGAAGTCAATCATCTTGAGTGTTGATTCCCATCGGTGCTGGCAAATCCACTCACGGTCCTCATAGAACTCTTTGGGGGCATTCGTAGCCGAGCAGTCAATTGCATCAACTTTGCCATTCGTCTCCTTTGGGCCGCCGTCATAGTCAACAAAGGCGTAGGAGGAAAAGAGCATCGGTGTTCCATAGTCTTCGGCAAGCATCATGGCCGTTGCTATCTCAAAATAGCGCGATTGACCAAAGTTGATTGCCTGACCATTTCGCTCGGTATCGTGATTCGAGACAAAAGAAATTGCTTTTTCAGTCGGAGCATGCGAGATGTATCGCGCCTCACTATCTACATAGCCAATAACTTGGTCGACGAAGAATGCCTTCATATTCTTCGCGTAATCAAATTCCCACACTGAGCCAAGGTCAAGATACTGCTCCGGCTGAATGGGTTCGCCAGGCCCTCTAATAACTTCGAGTAGCACTACCGTTCCTTCTGGCAGAGCGGCAACAATTGGCTTTAGGTCATCGGGGGAGATGTGCTTTGCCGCATCGATTCGAAAACCCTTTGCTCCCAGCGATAGAAGATCATTCAGAAGCCCAAGAATCTTTTCCTGGACCGAGGGCAGCGAGGTATTCAAATCACTCAGGCCCAAGAGCTCACAGGTTTGAACCTGTGCCTGGTCAGCGTAACTCTGAATACTGTTGTCATAGGTCAGCTGGCAGTTGTGGAAGTCATCCTGGGTATAAAGACCTGGGTACTCGTATTTGTTATAGCTGGTTCCACCAACTCCAATTCCTGAATAACTAGCGCTCATGTGGTTGATCACAACATCGACAATGACATCGACGCCATGCTCGGCGCAGGTAGAAACCATGTTCTGAAACTGTTCGCGATTACCAAGCCTTGATTCCAGCTGGTAGCTGACTGGTTGATACACCGTCCACCAAGCTGGCCCCTCAATGTGCTCCTGAGCAGGGGACACCAGCACCCAGTCCACGCCGCTGTTTCCGATGAATTCACATTCGTTAGCCACAGAGTCCCATGGCCACATAAACAGTTGGAGTCCAACCTGTGAATCAAATGGCTCTTCTTCGGCCGTGCAACCGACAAGAGTGATGGATGTGATTACCAGGGCTGTTAGAAATTTGACTGAGCGCATCCCACCATGCTAACCGATAGGCTAGAGGCTGCCTTTAGCGCTTCGCGCATAATTTCAGGAGCATCATGAGCAAAATCAAAGTGGTTGGAAAAGTCGTAGATCTAGACGGCGATGAAATGACCAGAATCATCTGGCAGGACATCAAAGACAATCTGATTCTTCCCTTTCTAGATATTGAGATTGATTACTACGATCTTTCAATACAAAATCGTGACGCCACCGACGATCAGGTGACCATTGATGCGGCCAAGGCCATCAAGCAGCACGGTGTCGGCGTGAAGTGCGCCACCATAACTCCAGACGAAGCTAGGGTGGCTGAGTTTGGCCTGAAGAAGATGTGGAAGAGCCCTAACGGCACCATCAGGAACATTCTTGGTGGAGTGGTCTTCCGGGAGCCGATTATCATTTCTAACATTCCAAGACTTGTTCCCGGTTGGACTAAACCAATAGTGATTGGTCGTCACGCACACGGAGACCAATACAAGGCAACTGACTTCAAGGTTCCCGGAGCCGGCACTGTAACAATGACTTACACACCAGCTGATGGCTCAGCCCCGCAAACCATGCAGGTGGCCGAGTATCCAGCAACCGGTGGTGTTGCAATGGGTATGTATAACTACATTGATTCGATTCGTGACTTTGCGAGATCATCATTCAACTACGGGCTTTCCCGAGGATTTCCTGTCTACATGTCAACCAAGAACACAATCCTGAAGGCCTATGACGGCGCTTTCAAAGACACCTTCCAAGAGATTTTTGATAGTGAATACAAAGACAAGTTTGAGAAGGCGGGCCTTACCTACGAGCATCGTCTAATTGATGACATGGTTGCCTCGGCTTTGAAGTGGGAGGGCGGATACGTCTGGGCCTGCAAGAACTATGACGGGGATGTGCAGTCAGACACGGTTGCCCAGGGATTTGGATCTTTAGGTCTTATGACTTCTGTGCTTTCAACACCAGATGGCAACACGGCCCTAGCCGAGGCTGCGCATGGAACTGTCACTAGGCACTACCGTCAGTGGCAGAAGGGCGAAAAAACCTCCACCAACCCAATCGCTTCGATCTTTGCATGGACCAGGGGACTGATGCACAGGGCAAAGCTTGATGGCACGCCAGAGGTCGATAAGTTTGCTCACACCCTCGAAGAGGTTGTAATCCAAACTGTCGAGGCTGGCAACATGACCAAGGATCTTGCCGTGCTGGTCGGTGATGGCCAGAAGTGGCAGACCACCGAAGAGTTCATGGCTACCCTGGCTAGCAACATGAAAGCCAGAATGGCCTAATAAGTCCGGCCTCTTTGAGGCTGTGGAAAACTCCCTGCAGAAATCTGTGGGGAGTTTTACTTTTCCCGCATGAATAAAATTGCTCTTGGCCTTGTGGCCTTCCTTTCATTCTCTTTCCTAATTCCAACTCCTGCTTCTGCAAACACTGTCTGCACTGGCAGTGACTGTGTAGTTTCTTTTCAGTACACAGGTACCGAGCAGCAGTGGAGTGTTCCAGCTGGTGCATCCAATATCCGCTTCCATGTTTTCGGAGCATCCGGTGCTAGAGGCGGTGCCGGAGGATCTGTCACCGGCGTTCTCACCAACCTCCCTTCGGTTCTATACATCTATGTGGGTGGCCAAGGCAGTCAGGGAAGAAATGCATCTGGTGGTTTCAACGGCGGGGGAAATGCTGGTGGGAATCGAGGAAATGAAGGCTCTGGCGGTGGTGCCAGCGACATACGTTCATCACAGGCGCTTTCTAGTCGAATAGTTGTTGCTGGTGGCGGTGGTGGTGGAGGTGGCTACTCTGGTGCCGCTGGTGCAGCCGGCGGTGGTCTTGAAGCAGCTGCTGGTGGTTCCGGTCAGGGTGGAGGCGGGGGTGGTGGAACGCAAGTCTCAGGTGGTGGTGCTGGATATTCAAATGGAGGAAGTTCAGGTACCTCCGGATCCTTTGGACAGGGTGGGACAGGTGGAACTAGTTGGAATGCTGGTGGAGGCGGCGGCGGTGGAGGTTGGTATGGCGGTGGCGGCGGTGGCGCAGATGACAACGACTGCTGCTCTGATGGCGGTGGTGGTGGCGGAGGATCTTCCTATGCAAATCCGTCATTCACTCAGAACGTTGCACACACAGTAGGCGTCAACTCAGGACACGGTCGCATCGAGATTCACTACACGCTTATTCCAGACGTGGTTTCCTTCACCGGAGAGCAGTCATCCTCAGTCTCGGCGACATTCACCCTGGTGATTAGTGAGCCAGTAGCTGGACTTGATCAGAGCGACTTCATTGTGTCTGGTTGCAGCTGGCGCAACCTATCAATTTCTGCAAACTCAGCGGTTGTTTCATTGACTTCCTGTAGCCATGGAACCGTAAATTTGACTCTGAAAGCTAATTCGCTAGGAGCTTTACAGAACGGGCCACTTCAGCCAGCCAGTGCTTCAGTTTTGTTTGATGGACAAGCACCTACTTTTTCCTGGCAGGAAAGCGGAAGTAACTTTTCGCAATCAAGTGTTGTGCTGGGATTCAGTTTGCAGGACGCAACAGTTAGCAGTATTGCTCAGTTTGACCTAGGGGAATGTCAAGGAGAGCTTCTAGATTTGGCAGTCAGAATCTTTGGCTGCCCAGATGGTGCGCAAACAATATCTTTTCGCCCAAACCAACTAAGCGACAGCTGGGGCAACTCAGGTCCGGCTAGTGCCGTTTCTTACCAGGTTTCCTTTGATCGCACAGCCCCGGTGGCAGTCTGGTCAGGAGTTGATATACAAGGAACAACTGAATTTACCTATTCAGCAGTTATAAATTTTTCCGAGAGCGTTAGCTTTTCCGTTTCTAGCGTTGTGTTCACCTCATCGATGGAATGTGAAAGAGGCCAATCGGAAAGTGAATCAGGCTGGCACTTCTGGGCAAGGTGTGGCTACGGTTCCGGTAGATGGCAACTAACAGCTCTTTCGCTGATGGATTCTTTTGGAAATCTGGGACCTGTCGAGTCAGTCGCAGTGAGTTTTGAAAACCTGGCTCCACCCCCTCATAAAGAAGTTTCTGAAACCCAGACGCAGTCGCAGCCGGTGACCACACCAGCGCAGGATCAGCCTGCCTCGCAACCACAGCCAGTGCAACCTCCGGTTACCGAACCAATTACGCAGAACCCTGTCACTGAACCAGCTCCCCAGCCACAAACTCCCGTTGCGTCTGAGCCGACTCCAGTAGAGGTGGTTGTTGAGCCTGTGGTAACAGAATCACCTGTAATCGAGGAAGTTCTAACGGGTTCTGAGGAAATTCATATGCCTGAAACTAGCTTCGAAGATGTTCCTGTATTTGTTTCAGAAAATTCTTCAGAGCAGTTGTTGACGATGCCGAAAACAAAGATTAGCCAATCTCAGCAACAGGAAGTTTTGGAAATCGAGGAACCAAGCAGAAACCCAGTGCTTGATGATTCACCTTTTGAGCAAGAATCTGTTGAGCTGACAGCAAATGAGTTTGTGCTCAAGAAAGATGAGGAGTTTCCGATTATTCCGGTGATGCTGGTGTCCTTGTTACTAACAGCGCTGCTCGCGTTGGTTGTGATAAGAATCAGCGGAAGATGATGGTTCTTTGACCATCCAGTAGGACGCGGTGCTCGGCAAACCACTTGATTGCCTGAGTGAGTGTTTTCGACTCCGCGTCCTGGCCGATTTGAACCAGAGAGGCTTTGGATGCTGCGTGATCAACGCGAGTTACGTTTTGTTCAATAATTGGACCCTCGTCAAGATCAGAAGTCACAAAATGGGCGGTAGCACCAATCAGCTTTACACCTCGAGCATGCGCCTGAGCGTAGGGGTTGGCTCCCTTGAAGCCTGGCAAGAATGAGTGGTGGATGTTGATTATCCGGCCCGCAAACTCTGCGCAAAATTCGGGCGAGAGAATCTGCATGTATCGTGCTAGAACGATTAGCTCAATTTGGTTTTCAGTAATGAACTGTCGTAGCTTTTTCTCAAACTCAGTTTTGTCGCTCGTGCTGTTAATTGAGTGTGATTCAAATTCAACCCCGTAGAAACCTGCGATTTCGGCAAGATCTGTGTGGTTTGCGAAGACTTTGTTGATGGTTATCGGAAGCTGCCCTGCTCTTTGTCTATAAAGGATGTCGTTCAGGCAGTGACCAGCTTTTGAAACTAGGACCACGGCCTTCATCGGCCTGTCTACGTAATCCAGAACATATTCGAGCTTGTACTGGCCAACGATGGTTTCAATTTGTCTTTCAAAGTCTGCTTTAGAAATGTCCGCTTCAATTTGGAGTCGCATGAAGAAGCGACCTGTGTCATTGGACGTGTACTGCTGGCTTTCTGTAATGTTTCCGCCAGCTTCAACCACGGCACCGGAAATGGCATGGACGATTCCAGGCCTGTCTGGACAGACGAAGGTTAGAACCCAGTGCTCCTTGGTACTCACCCGCACAATCCTATTCAGCGAGCCAGTCTGGCTGGGCCTTGGCGAATAGTAAACTTACGCGCATGCCGATAAACCCCCTTCATTCAGCACCTCTAAAGCAGGTTGATCCCGAGATTGCCGCCGTCCTCCAGCAGGAACTAGACCGCCAACGAGGGACGCTGGAGATGATTGCCAGTGAAAACTTCGTTTCACGGGCAATCCTTGAAACGCAGGGTTCCGTGCTGACAAACAAGTACGCAGAGGGTTATCCGGGAAAGCGCTACTACGGTGGCTGTGAAGCAGTAGACATTGCCGAGAATCTGGCGAGAGATCGAGCCAAGGAGCTCTACGGCGCAGAGTATGTAAACGTGCAGCCACACTCTGGCGCTACCGCCAACGCAGCGGTAATGATGGCCCTTGCAAATCCCGGAGACAGAATTTTGGGTCTGAGCTTGGCGCATGGTGGGCATCTCACCCATGGAATGAAGCTGAACTTTTCTGGGCGGATGTATGAGGCCCACGCCTATGAGCTACACCCTGACACATACCTGATCGATATGGATATTGTCCGTGCTAGAGCATTAGAGACTAGGCCAGCTGTTCTGATTGCGGGCTGGTCTGCCTACTCAAGGCATCTGGACTTTGCTGCATTCCGTTCAATTGCTGATGAAGTTGGCGCCAAGCTCTGGGTTGATATGGCTCACTTCTCAGGCTTGGTAGCCGCGGGTGTGCATCCATCACCTGTTCCATACGCCGATGTTGTGTCGTCCACTGTCCACAAAACTCTTGCGGGGCCACGCTCCGGAATGATTTTGTGCAAAGAGCAGTGGGGTAAGAAGATTGACACTGCTGTCTTCCCAGGTCAGCAGGGTGGGCCTTTGATGCACGTCATTGCCGCCAAGGCCGTTGCTTTCAAGGCAGCAATGACTTCGGAATTCAAAGATCAGCAGCAGCGAACGATTGACGGCGCAAGAATTCTTGCCGATCGTCTTGTGCAGTCGGATGTAGCTGGCGCAGGGATAACGGTTCTAACCGGTGGAACGGATGTTCACCTCGTGTTGGTTGATTTGCGAAATGCTGCTATTGATGGCCAGACAGCCGAGAACATTTTGCATGAAGCCGGTGTCACGGTAAACAAGAACTCAGTTCCAAATGATCCAAGGCCTCCGATGGTTACCTCTGGAATCCGAATCGGAACAGCAGCTTTAGCTACGCGTGGTTTTGGTGACACCGAGTTTAGGGAAGTTGCAAACATCATTGCTGAAGCTCTTCTTCCTGGTGCAGACCTGCCCTCTCTCAGAAAGAGAGTCGTTGCACTAACTGAAAGCTTCCCTCTCTATCAGGGCCTAGAGAACTGGTAATTCTTTGACTGCAATCATTCTGGATGGCAAGAAAACCGCAGCGGAGATTAAGCGGGAGATAGCCAGCAGAGTTAGCGACTTATCAAAAACTGGAATTACTCCAGGGCTTGGCACTCTTTTGGTTGGAGATGATCCCGGATCGCTCGCCTATGTTGCGGGTAAGCATGCCGATTGCGCTGAGGTAGGAATAAGTTCCATTCGGATAGATCTGCCGGCTGGTGCGTCTGAATCTGACATCAAATCGGCAATCAAGGATTTGAATAACGCCAAGGAAGTTACTGGCTATATCGTGCAGCTTCCTCTGCCAAAAGGTATTGATGCCAATTCGATGCTGGAGCTAATCGACCCCGAAAAAGATGCCGATGGCCTGCACCCTGTCAATCTTGGGAAACTGGTGATGAACTCATCGGGCAAAATTTCATCCCCCCTACCTTGCACACCAAACGGAATCATTGAACTTCTCAGGCGCTACCAGGTGAATCTCGAGGGAGCTAAAGTCGCGGTGCTGGGCCGTGGCCTAACAGTTGGGAGACCCCTTGGGCTGCTGCTAAGCGGTAAATCGGTAAATGCCTCACCAACAATTCTCCATAGTCAAAGTAAAGACATCCCAGATGTGATTGCCGAATCCGACATCGTTGTTGCCGCCATTGGCCAACCAGAATTTGTAAAGAAAGCTTGGATTAGGCCCGGTGCTGCAGTTTTAGATGTTGGAATCACTCGTGTGTCAGGCAAATTGGTTGGCGATGTAGAACCTTCTGTGAAGGAGGTTGCTGGCTATTTCTCGCCAAACCCCGGTGGAGTTGGTCCAATGACCAGAGCCATGCTGCTGACAAATGTTTTGCAGCTAGCTACCAAAGTCCTTTAGTGCGTCAAACCTAGGATCAATTGGTTTTTGGTGATCATGATTTCCAACATCAAGTTTTTCACCACAGTCTGCGCAAAGCCCAGGACAGTCATCTGAGCAAAGTGGCTGGATAGGTAGATTCGGCACCACTGAATCAATCAGCGGCTGTTCCAAGTCGACCCTATCTTGCTCAATGAAAAAGTCATCTTCATTTTCAGGACGGTAGTGGAATAGCTCTTGGATTTCGATCGGAACATCTACTTCTATTTTTTCAAGGCACCTGGAGCACTCAGATTTGGCGATAGTTTCGCCTTCCGCGCTAACCAAGATGCCTTCGTGCACTGATTCCAATCGGACAGCGAGGACAATCTTGGTTTCTTTTGCCACTGCAATGACTTCGGTGCCGAGATTATCGGTCAGTAAGTGTTCAAGCGTTAGCTCCTTCATGGTGCCAGGCTTGTAAATGAGATCCTTGACCTGGATTACCAGACTCAATTTGGTCTCCTGGCGTTCAGAGCTTGTCTCACACTCTCTGTAACATGCTGTGAAACATCGCCGCCCAGGGAAGCTACTTCGCGAATCAGAGAAGATGAAACTTGACTGTATTTTGGTTCGGTTGGCAAAAAGATTGTTTCAACGCCCGTAAGGTCTCTATTCATACTGGCAAATTGCAACTCGTAGTCGAGATCGGCTGCAGTGCGCAGGCCCTTAATCAGGATTTGAGCACCGAGGTCCTTGGCAACATTTGCCAGCAGCCCTGAGCTTGACTGGCTAACTTCAACGCCGCTCAGCCCCAGTTCTTTCAGCGAAGCTTTGATCAGTTCCACTCGCTCGTCTGCGGTGAAGAGATTTTTCTTGTTCGGGTTATGGACCACCAGGACAATTAGCTTTTCGCTAAAGCCCATTGCTCTTCGGATAACCGAGAGGTGACCGAGGGTGATTGGATCAAACGAACCCGGGTAGATTGCTATTTTTGCCACGCGACAAGGTTAGTCGCAAAGAGCTAGTGCTAAAACTGGCTTCTGATTGCCCACAAATCAGGGAAGACGGGATGAAAGAGGGTGCTCGAGAGGTACCCAACACCATCCGAGCCACCGGTTCCCTTTTTCTTACCGATGGTGCGCTCGACCATCTTCACGTGACGATAACGCCATTCCTGCAGACCCTCATCCAGGTCGACTAAAGCCTCGCCAACCATCGAGGCTTCAGGATCGTTGCGATGAATCTCTACTAAAACTGCTTGTACTTCTTCGCTTTCTTTCCAAGGGAGTGTGACATCTCTAGTGAGCGCAGCTTTGGGCATCGGTTTGCGATGGTTAAAGTAGTGCAGGGCTGAGTCCCAAATGGAATTTCTTTGCATGGCTTGCTCGACCCGGTTTCTAGAATCTGATCCAGGTGTTAGGTGCTCAGCCATACTCATACCAGTGTTTTTCTCTGCCTCAGATCCTGCTTGGTCTCTGCGCCCTAGCACAGCCTCTAGTTCTCGAAACTGCGCAGATTGAAATCCAGATGCTGAAGAGAGTCTGGAGCGGAAAGAGTTGAACTGTAGGGGAGTCATTGTTTCTAAAATGTCGAGCTGTGCAACACAGGTCTTCATGATATTTCTCATGCGACCAAGTAGAGCAAGTGAGCGGTGGGTGTTGCCATCCTCTAGGGATTTCTGCAGAGCACTGGCTTCATGGAGGAGCTGTTTGAACCAAAGCTCATAGACCTGATGGATGGTGATGAAAAGTAGTTCATCATGCTCTGGACCATCGCTGAGTGGCTGCTGGAGTTTCAGAAGCTCTTCGACTTTGAGATAAGAAATGTAGGTTATGTGTTTGCTGTGTTCCATTTTTAGGTGACTCGGCTTTCACTCTGACTTACATTCTTGTATTCACCACTTTGAACAAGATCTCTGAGCCTTTCAAATCCTTCGAACACCTCAGAGTAGGAAGTTGGTAGGGGAGAGATTCCGAGACGAATCGAGGCGGGTTCTCGGTAATCGGGAATCACCTTTTTTGCTTTTCGAAGGGCATTGGCAATCGCCTTGGCGTCTTGGTGTCTGAGAATAATGTGGCCTCCGCGACTGTTTGCCGCTCTCGGGGTGCCGAGACTGAACCCGAGCGGTTCTAGCCACTGATCAAACAGATCTATCATCAGCTGGGTTCCCTGCGCAGCCTTGGCTTCAATTTTTTCTATCGTTGCTCTGCCGATCATAGAGAAAGCCACTTCCACAGCCCTAATTCCAATGATCGACGGACTTGCTATTTGAAAGCCGCGAATCTGCTGGTTTGGTTCAAAGTAGGGACCCATTTCAAACTGTTTTTGCTGGGCAAACCAGCCTTGAATAGGAACCTGCAGTTTCTCCTGCAGATCTTTTTTCACGTAGAGCCAAGCTGGCGATCCAGGTCCAGAGTTACCGTATTTATATGTGCAGCCAACCGCTAGGTCGACTCCGTTTTTCTCAAAGTCCAAAACTATTGAACCGATGGCGTGGGAGCAGTCCCAAACTACGTAGCTACCAAACTCTCTGGCCAGATCGGTAATTGCCTTTATGTCTTGGCGAACCCCCGAGCGGTAGTTGATTGCTTGCAGAGTGAGTAGAGCAACGTCTTTACTCAGGATGGGTCGAAGAGCTTCAACGGTGATTTCTTCATCGGAACTATTTATCTCAACCGCCCCAGGTCCACCCATACCATCGCTATTGAGAGTGATTAGTTCCATCCCAAACTGCTCCGCTATGCCCTGCAGGATGTAGCGGTCGGTTGGAAAGTTGGCCGAGTCAATAATCATTTTGTTTCGGCCAGGATTGGCTCTGATGGCTGCCACACAAAGCTGATAAAAGTTAACGCTGGTGGTGTCGCAAACCAGTGTTTGACCCTTGCCCGCACCAAGTGCACTTTCGGCAAGTAAATCACCGGCGGTTTGCGCCTGATCAATCCAGTGGGACCAGCCATCAACTAGCTGATCGCCCCACTCCTTCGTGAGAAAGCTGTTGACCTGCTCGATTGTTTTCAGCGGCAGTCTTCCCAGAGAGTTTCCGTCGAGGTAACAGACTTCTTTATCTGTGAAGAAGAACTCGTTTCGAAAGCTGGCTAGTGGATCATTTTGATCAAGTAGTAAGACTTTGTCTTTGGTCCACTGGGTACTAACCATGCCTCCACTTTACTCAGACCAGTAGCTGATGCTTAGCCAGCTCTGCATACAGGGGAGTGGACTTGACTAGCTCTGAGTGGGAACCCATGCCCACCACCTGGCCCTTTTCCAAAACGATTATCTTGTCGGAATCAACCACCGTGGAAAGACGATGTGCAATCACTACCAGGGTTCGATTTTGGGCGACCGCGTCAATTGCCTCGCGCATGCGCTGCTCATTGGGGCCATCGAGCGCGCTGGTCGATTCATCGAGTAGAAGAATTGGAGGTTTAGCCAGCAGGGCTCTAGCGATAGCAAGCCTTTGCCTTTCTCCTCCGGAGAGCATGATTCCGCTTTCCCCAACCTCAGCATCAAGTCCTGCTGCATCACGGTTTAGCACATCATTTAGATTCACCTGGCCGAGCACCGCTCGCAGCTCTTCTTCAGTTGCATCATCCTTACCAAGCAGCAGATTGTCCCGAATACTGCCCGCTAGAACTGGTGCATCCTGCTCAACGTATCCAAGCTGCTCTCTAAGAGTCTTTCTTGAAAACTCGGTGACATCCTGCCCATCCAGCATGATTTGACCCGCGGTTGGTTCGTAGAACCTTTCGATCAGCGAGAAGATGGTGGACTTTCCTGCACCCGATGGACCAACTAGCGCAACTCGGCTGCCTCTTTCAATTTGGAAACTGACAGAAGTCAGGATTGGCTTTATCTCGCCATCCTCAGCCGGATAGTTGAAGTCAACATTTCTGAACTCAATTGCAGCGGTGGACTTAGCTGATCGCTGGTCGGTCTGAGTTTCAGTTTCTTCTTCCTCTAAAACCATAATTTCTTGAATACGAGCCAGTGCTCCCAAGGCACCCATGACGGATGTGTAGGCACCGAATGCTGAAATCAAAGGACCAATCATAAAGAAAAGCAAGATCACAAATGTCACTAGAGAGGAGATTGTCGTTGCACCTGTTGCAACTCTCAGACCGCCCAGCCCAAGGACAACAATGAATGCTGTGTTGAAAGCAACCTGCGCGATTGGCGCAACGGCTGCGGAGAGGCGAGCAATAGAAAGTCCCTGCTGATAGGCGGCTTCAGCATCTTTATAGATCTCATTTGATTCGCGGCTCTCAGCCCTGGCCGCCCTGATTGTTCTGATGGCACTGAGCGCTCTTTCAACGCTGGCAGACATTTGGCCAACTTTTTGCTGAGCTTTGGTAGTGGCGCTTCGGATCTTTCTTCCGGTAAAGGCAATCGCTCCAACTGCCACAAAGACGACAATCAAAGTCGAACCAAGTAGCAGCGGATCAATAAAGGCCATGACGATGATTGCGCCAAAGAACTGCAACATCCCGCCTAGAGCATCGACGAGTCCCTGGGTGAGTACTGCCTTTAGCAGAGTGGAGTCAGAGCCAACTCGAGAAACCAGGTCACCAATTCTTCTGCGGTCATACTGCCAGATGGGAAGGCGCAGCATCCTTGCCACCAGTGCCTTGCGGGTGCTAAGAACTACCCCCTCACCCGTTTTATATAGAAGGTAGAACTGAAAGGCATTCATAACCGCGGAGGTGATGATGAGTACGACTATGCCAATGGCCAGGGTCTGAATCTCCTGATTTTGCTCAACCGCACTTATCAATTGCCCGATTAGAAGCGGCTGCCCAAGGGCTAAAAGGGAACCGATCATAGAAAGGATGATCGCGAAAGTTAGAACCTTGCGGTAAGGGCGAAGGTAAGGGAAGAGGTCTTTGAGCTGAGCCCTGGGACCTTTGTATTCGCGTGACCTGGGATTCTGGGTGGGGTCGGAATAGTATTCGCTCACTTAGTTTCCAACCCTTTCTGTGTGGAAGCCGTTCCCGAAAATCTTCTCGTTGAGTAGAAAATTGATTTCGGTCAGAGCCAGCGCTTCAGTGTAGGCGGTATTCAGGGAAAATCGCTGATAGTCGAGCTGGCTAAGAGCGCTCAAAACCCTGCGGTTTTTGACGCTCAGGAACATCAGGGTGGTGTTTTTCACCTTGGGAAAAGTCCTCAGAATCTGGCCGCAGCCATATCCAAAGACCCTGATGGCAACATCAGCTTTTCTCGGGGTTGTCTTTTGAATCAGAGCATTATCTGGAACCAGGGTCTTTGCTCTTTGAAAGGGTTGTTTTTTCCAGATTTGAAAGCAGGTTCTTAGTCCGTTGTTTTTCCTGAACGGTTTTCCTTCAATGTCGACATAGGAGACAAAGACATCCTTATCAGCAACCTTATGAAAGCTCAGATTCAATCTGTTCTCTACGCTCCACTTTCTCCAGGAGCGGGGAACTAGAAATGCAATGTATTCACTGAACTCAGCTGCGTGATTAAAGAAGGGGATAGACAGCGCATTGTTTCTTCCAAAAGGTGGATTTGAGATCGTGACGACACTTGATTCTTTGGGTCGGTACTCCAAAAAGTTTTTTCTCAAAACCCCTGGAAATTTCGGATAAAGATCAACACTTTCAATCTCGTTAGCACCCACCGATTGCAGTGCGGTAATAAAGCTTCCACTGCCACCGGCTGGTTCCAAAAACTTCCGGCTTGAGAAGTCCGGAATGATGCCCGCTGTGAATTGAACAAGTTCTTCGGCGAGGGTAAGCGGGGTGTAGAACTGCTCTGTTCCAGTGACTCTGCGATTGCCAAGTGGTTTAGACACGTAAGAACCATATCAAGGGTCTATGAGCGGCATAAGTAGTAGTCTTATCTGCTGCCCTGTGGGCTGAGACGGAGAATAAGTAATTGGCAAATACACCAACAGAAGACATTGTCATCTGGGCAAAAGACCTAACAAAAAAGTACAAAGACTTTGTAGCGGTTGATGGAATCGATTTTCAGGTTCGACGCGGAGAGTCATTTGGCCTGTTAGGCCCGAACGGTGCGGGAAAGTCGACCACCATGAAGATGATTTCCTCTGTCTCCCAAAGAACTGGCGGCGAGCTCAAGATTCTGGGGAAAGAACCCAACACCCACGGCCCAGAGATTCGCGCACACCTTGGTGTAGTTCCGCAAAAGGATTTGCTCGATAGGGAACTGAAAGTTTGGGAAAACATCTTCACCTACGGCCGGTATTTCGGGCTTCCTAGAAAGTGGCTAAAGAACAAGGTGCAAGAGCTTCTGGAATTTGCCCAGCTGACTGAGAAGAGAAACTCCAAAGCTGATGATTTGTCAGGAGGAATGCAGCGTCGACTCGCAATTGCTAGGGGATTGGTGAACGAACCAGAGATTCTGATGCTGGATGAGCCAACCACTGGACTTGATCCTCAGGCACGACATGTTCTATGGGATCGACTGTTTCGTCTCAAGGAACAGGGAGTAACACTGGTTATCACCACTCACTACATGGATGAGGCGGAGCAGCTGTGTGACCGTCTGGTGGTTATGGATAAGGGAAAGATTATGGCCGAGGGTTCTCCGGCAGAGCTTATTAAGAAGTACTCATCCAAAGAGGTCGTTGAGGTTCGATTCGGCACTGATAAAAATGAAAAGATGGCCGACAAGCTGTCCGACATGGCCGAGCGAATTGAAGTTTTGCCCGATCGAATTCTTCTTTACACCGATAAGGGCGAGGATCTTCTCACGGAGATTATTGAAAAAGGTATGCACCCCGTTACATCACTGGTTCGAAGGAGCTCTCTCGAAGATGTCTTCCTCAGACTCACCGGAAGAACACTGGTCGAATAATGTCAGAGCTGAAGTTCCGCCCTGGCGCTGCCGTTGATCCAAAACGTGCTGTGCGCTTTGGTGCTCTGCGAGTAGCCGAGTATCGGTTCTATTCGATGTCAAAGTGGATGGGTGCAATCTTTGCCTATGGGCTAGGAAACCCTGTTCTTTATTTGATATCGGTTGGTTTAGGTATTGGCGCACTGGTTGATGCCAACACCGGTGGGCAGGGGATCCTTGGAGTCAGCTATCTACAGTTTGTCGCTCCAGCACTTTTGGCATCCGCAGCTATCCAAGGTGTGATGGATGAGGTTACTTTCCCAACCATGGATGGCTTTGTTTGGGACAAGCTCTTTTATGCCATCAATGCCACTTCAGTATCGGCCATTCAGATAGCCAATGGAGTGATGATTGTTGCCCTGGGTAGAGGCCTATTCACAGTCCTGATGTATCTGGGGGTACTCCTGCTGTTCGGCGCTGTGCCTCTAACTAGCGTCCTACCTCTTATATTCACCTCGATGCTGGCCGCTTGGGGCTGGGCGGCGCTAATGCTGGCAATTACCGCCAGGCTCGAAAAAGATGAGGGCTACTTCGCAATCATTGGCCGCTTTGTCATCGCACCTATGTTTTTGTTTTCAGGAACGTTTTATCCACTGGAACTAATGCCAATTTATCTGCAACCTCTAGGCTGGCTCTCACCGCTTTGGCATTCCACGGAGTTAGGCAGAACACTTAGCTACGGAGCCGAAATGGAACCGAGCATGTTCCTAATTCACATCGGGTATTTGGCAATCATGGGCGTGGTTGGAATGGCTCTGACTTATCCAAAGTTTGTTTCGAGGTTGGCAAAGTGATCACTCAAGCAATCCTCTCTCAGGCAGTTGCCATTCAGGAGCGGCGTAGTAAGCGGCCGGGTTCTTCGATCTATTCGGGACGTTCAAGAATTCTCATAGAGCGAGCCGTCTACGCAGCCAAGAGCTCAAACTGGTTGGTAATTTTCTCGGGATTCTTTGAACCAGTTTTATATCTGCTCGCGTTTGGATTCGGAATCGGGCAGCTGATTGGAAATGTCACCGATGGTCAGGGTAACGCAGTTACTTATGCGGCATTCATTGCACCAGCACTGCTAGCGACCTCGGCGATGAACGGTGCAATCTATGACTCCACCTGGAATGTGTTTTTCAAGATGCACTTCGGCAAGGTTTACCAGATGATGCTCTCCAGCTCTCTCGGTCCACTGGATGTTGCTCTTGGTGAGATTTCCTGGGCGCTACTGCGCGGAGTTATGTATTCGATTGGGTTTATGGCCATCATCACACCACTTGGTCTGATTACGGACGCGTGGGGATTGCTGGCTATCCCTGCGGCAACGCTAATTGCATTTGGGTTTGCTGCCTTTGGTATGGCTGTCACTTCTTATATGAAGTCATTTCAGCAAATGCAGTGGGTTAACTTCTTCCTGCTTCCGATGTTTTTGTTTTCCGGGACCTTCTTCCCGATCAGCGTCTACCCGCAGTGGATTCAGGTTGTGGTGCAGGCGCTACCGCTTTGGCAGGGAGTGGAGCTGGTCCGAAGCCTGACCTTGGGCATTATCCACTGGGGGCTTTTGGGCCACGTCGCCTACTTCCTGGTCATGATTGCCATTGGTATGGGCTTCACCACCTACCGCCTAAAAGCTCTGTTTATGCGGTAGCAGCCAGCCCTCTAGTAAATGTCCTAGGTCAGTTCTAGGCTCATATCAGTCACTGATTGGGAGTCAAATGACCAAGTTCTTTCGTGCTTTGCTGGTTGGTATCGTTTCAGCGGCACTTTCACTGGCAACACCTCTAACAGCATTTGCCGAGTCAAATCGCACCACCTACATAGTGATGCCAAAAGAGGGCCAAGCCGAGCAGCTCCGAGGCGCAATTGCTGCTCTCGGGGAGTTTCCTGAAGATCAGCTGACACTGGTTGATGACCTATTCATTATTGATCTGCTCCCAGAGGATGCGGCAAAGCTATCCAGCAGTGAATTTGTTTCCTTTATCGAAGCTGATGCTCCCATAACCACCAGCGACACCCAGACTCCCACTCCTTCCTGGGGACTTGATCGTATTGATGGAGTGTTTGACAACAGCTTTAGCTATCCAAACAAATCCGGCAGTGGTGTCAGAGTTTATGTTTTTGACACTGGCGTAGCGGGAAATCACCCGGAGCTAGCGGGAAGAGTCACACAGGGTTTTGACGTCATCGGCAACAACCAGGCCAACACCGACTGCCACTATCACGGAACACACGTTGCCGGCACAATCGCAGGAACGGTTTATGGAATGGCAAAAAATGCCACCGTAGTTCCAATCAGGGTGCTTGGTTGCACTGGCTCTGGAAGCACATCGGGAATTCTTCGCGCCATCAACTGGGTAATTGCTAATCACCCATCAGGCGTAGCGGGAGTTGCCAACATGAGTCTTGGTGGCGGAAGGAACCTATCCTTCAATGCTGCCATTGCATCACTGGTCGACAGGGGAATCACCACGGTCGTTGCAGCTGGTAACTCGAGAACAGACGCCTGCTCCGCCTCTCCTGCGTCCGCTCCTGAGGCAATCACCGTTGGTGCAACTGACAGATTCGACAACCGGGCATCTTTCTCAAACTTTGGTGACTGCGTAGATATCTTTGCTCCTGGCGTTTCTATCCCTTCGGCTGATGCAAGAAACTTTGCGGTTCCCGTGGCACTCTCCGGTACTTCCATGGCTTCTCCGCACGTAGCCGGTGTCGCCGCTTTGATTCTTGGGGAAAGCCCTGCAGCAAGCACCGAGCAGGTTGAAGCGCAAATCTACGCGCTTAGCCAGCCTGGCGTGGTCAAGAATGCCAGCACCGATCGCGGTAACCGCATGGCCGTCTCACCCGCGCAAAACTTCACTCCGATTCCGTCTCTCCCTGGTGCACCGACCGGGCTTCGGGTTTTGGAATCTGGAGCAGGTTTTGTCAAATTTGGCTGGGGCGCAGTTGATGGCGCAAAGTCCTATCAGGTCGAATATCGCAAGGCCAGTCAGAACACTTTCACTTTGGGAAATGCTGCTGCTGAGTCATTCACCGTGAGTGATTTGGCTGGCGGTGAAGTTGCTTTCATCAGAGTGCGCTCAGTGACTGATGCAGGCACATCAAAGTTCAGTTCAATTTTTAGTGGCAAGTCAGCCGTAGTCCCACCTTCAGAGGCTAGAGGTTTGACAATTAATGCAACTTCCAAAAACTCGATGGTCCTCAGTTGGCTTAATCCGCTCTCGCTTGGTGGCGCAAGCTCTATTCAATACCGAGTCGAAATGAAGACGACCGGCAACTGGATGAGCATCAACACTGGTCCTCAGACCAGTCTGAGCATTTCCGATCTTCGCATTCCTCATTACTTCCGAGTTTTCGCCTTCAATGAGGCCGGCCTGTCTGCTCCTACTGCAGAGGTGGTTTTCGATCCTTCGATTCTCTTTGGCGTAAGTTCGGTTACCTCATCTGCGGTCACAGGCAAGACGGCAGTTATCTCTTGGATTTCCGACGCACCTGCATCAACTAGCTTCGAGGTCAGAATTTCTAGAACCAATGGAGCTGTGGCAGACACTGTCTTTAGCACAACTCAAAACCCATTGGCACTTTCGGGCCTAACCAGACTTTCTGAGTACAGGGTCACCATTACACCTCTGGGAACTCTTCGTGGCTTTGGATCTGCGACTACCTTCACCACCTTGGCTAGCGCTCCAGAAGCTCCAAGGGCAATCAGCACCCTGAAGCAAACTGTTGGTCACCTTCTGCGCTTTGCAGCTCCGGCTGACAACGGTGGTTCAGCAATTACTTCTTACCGCTTAGAGCAGCTTGTGAATAACGCTTGGGTAAGCTCGCAAACCGGAACCGGCACAGAGTTCAATGTGCCTGATCCTGCTCGTGGACAAAGTCAGGACTATCGCCTAGTCGCCATTAACGCAATTGGAGAATCTTCTCCGAGCGCTGTCCTTAGGGTGAGCACGCCAGCTCAAGTGAGCTCGGCGCCGCAGTCATTCTCAGCAACTTTGGCTGTTGACGGAAGAGTCAATCTAAGTTGGCTTGCTCCCGCTGATGATGGCGGTGCACCTGTCACCCAGTATCGAATTGAAACGCTTCGAGACGGTGCCTGGGTTCTTCACACAAGTCTTTCAAATCTCAGCGCTTCCTTGGCTCCAATTGCCAAGGGCGTCTCAACCTCCTATCGCGTAATCGCAGTTAATCGAGCTGGACAATCACCAGCTTCGAACGCGGCCGAGGTTTACAGAGAGAAGACAGTTCCATCCTCGGTTGTCTCACTCAATGCCCAGTTGACTTCTTCCCAGGTGATCCTGATGTGGGCTGCGGTTAGCGATAATGGCGGAAGTCCGCTTCTGGGATATCGAGTGCAGCAAAGAATCGCCAATGTCTGGACAGATGTCACTGAGCTAATCAACGGTCTGAGTGTTTCTCTGCCAGGTGGCCTGCCCGGTGAGTCGAGAACCTACAGGGTCTTGGCATTCAACGAACTTGGAAGCTCGAGCGGTGGTTTTGAAAGAACTGTGCTTACTCCTTTCTTGGCTGCCTCCGCACCAACCTCTTTCAGCTACCAAATTGAAACTTCCCGCATTCGATTCAACTGGGAGAGGCCGGCTAACTTGGGTGGAAGCGAACTAACCCAGTATCTGCTTTCCGCCTCCGAAGACGGTGTCACTTTCCGTTCTGTCGTTACCTTCAGAGCCACCGACACCTTTGGCTACTACACAAATCCCACTTGGGGTAAAAAGAGCTTCTTCCGCCTACAGGCAGTCACTCGTAGCTTCGGCAATGGCACTGCGAGCGAAATCCTGGAAATTCTTTTGCCGGTTATAGTTCCTGCGGATCCAAGGTCACTGACGGCTCAGGTTAGAACTGGCGAGGGCATTCTTCTAAGCTGGCAAGCTCCGACATTTGACGGAGGAGCACCAATCTCCGGGTATCGAGTCGAGCTTCGCACAGGCTCCACCTGGACCACTGTTGGTGAAACAAATCAGTTGAGCCTGCTGGTTCCACTCGGCCAAGCGGGGGAAACGATGAACCACCGCGTCGTTGCTGTAAACAGTGCCGGAAGCTCTGCTGGAAATAACTCGATTACAACCCGCATGGGAGTAGCTCCTGCCACACCACCGCAGTCGCTAAGTGCGTCAGTTGTGTCCGGACGCTTGCAGCTGAGCTGGTCAGCCCCGGCCGCCATGGGTGGATCCTTCTCCTACTACCAGGTTCAAAGACTAAGCGGATCATCCTTCCAGTCCATCGGAATTACGGGCGGAACGTCCTTTGCAACGACCCTGCCAGCGCCTGGTCAGATCTCCACTTTCCGAGTGGTTGCATTCACGAATGCTGGCATTGGAGCCTTTAGCACAAACCTTGACTATCTATCTCCAAAGATTGCACCGGCTGCCCCAACCAGCATCACCATCCGTTCCAGAGGTCTTATCAACACCGTCACCTTCAGTCTCACGGGAGTTAGTAGCGGCGGTGGAACCTTTGACAAGGCGGTTTTGTATCGCCAGGAAAGTGGTGACTGGGTAAAGGTTGCCGAAGCCAGAGCTTCCGATCTAAGCCTCACATTTGAAAATAACCTGTTCGGAGCCACACACTTCTATGCGCTTCGGCTAACCAATGAAGTTGGGGAATCTCTCAACTCTCGAACCATCACAGTTCGCCACGCCTTTGCGCCTACCTCTCCGGTAACGAATGTGACCCTGATGCCAGAGGGAACCCGCCTCCGCCTTAGCTGGACCAGTCCAACATTTATCGGAGGCTCTACCCCTTCGGTTGTGGAGGTTCAGGTCAGCGATGATGGAACTAATTGGAGAAGATCGACGCTGGTTGGCTATACAACGACTTTGCTTGTGAGCGCACCAGCCAAGGGCCGCTCTGTTAGCTACCGAGTGGTAGCGGTAAACGGGGGAGGATCCTCTCAGCCATCAGCCGCAGTGAGATTTGACAACCCACTGACCGCACCAAGCATGGACTTCAGTGTCTCTGCATTCCGGTCCGGTGATTCGGTAGTCTTCAATGTCTTTGCACCAAGCGATTTTGGTGGCTACGGCACACTCTCAATGCGAATCGAACAGCAGGGAACTTTGGCATGGCAGTCAAGCAATGAGTTTGTTCTGACTAGGCCGAGTACTTCGACAAGGATTAGCTTGAAGCTGCCAACTGCGCGAGGAACTTACACCTATCGCATAGCAATTGCTAACCCCAGTGGTGAAGTGGAAAGAACTGTTACCTTCCGCTACTAGTTACCAGAAAACAGCTAGAACTACGTTGGCAAGTGTTAGTGCGCCGATGGCACCGAAAACTGGTGTCTTCACTGCCTGCTTTTTACGCTGAGTAATTACCAGAATTAGGACAGCAAGGACAACAACGAACTTCACGGCAATCTTGGTGTGATCTATCTCGACATCTGCACCAAGTGCAATGCGCCACTCCGCAACACCTACCAGTAGAAGGCCTGTGATTAGAGCAGTCCAGACACCGTGCATCATAGCTGGGATGATTCGGGCCGCGCCCTGAGCCATACTTCGCATCTGGGTGAGAAAACCACCGAGCAAAGAAGCAAGACCAATTAGGTGCAGGACGACTAGAGAGTTGCGAGAGAACTCTAGAATTTCCATTTTTCCTCCTGACTCTAAAGTCTAAGAGTGGATGCTAGATACCCAGTCCAGCCATCATTAGTGCAGCCTGGACAGCTTCAGCTCCCTTGTCCTCTTTAGAGCTAGGAAGGCCGGCCCGAGCAAGGGCTTCCTGTTCCGAATTCACGGTCAGCAGTCCAAAGCCAATGGGTAGTTTGTGCTTTAGCTGCACCTGTGTCAGACCCATCGTCGCTGCTTCGCAAACGTATTCGAAGTGAGGAGTTTCTCCGCGGATTACAACGCCAAGAGCAATTACAACGTCAGCACCATTTTCAATTGCTAGCTCAGCTGCCAGCGGTAGCTCGAAAGCTCCAGGAACACGCCAAAGGTTTATGTCGTCAGCTCCGCAACTGCGAAGCTCTCTTTCTGCTCCGGCAATAAGACCGTCCATCACCTGGTCATGCCAAGATGAAGCGACGATGAATATTCTTAGACCTGCTCCGCTTACTTTGAACTGCGGAGCACCTTTTCCGCTCACTACTTCAGATTAGCTGGAATTATGTGTCCCATGCGAGCGCGCTTTGCTTCAAGGTAGCCCTTGTTTTGCTCCGCAAGACCCACAATCAGTGGAACATAATCGGTGACTGGAATTCCGGCATCTTCCAGGAATCGGCGCTTAGCTGGGTTGTTGCTCAACAGGCGTACGCTTTCGATTCCCAGATCTCTGAGGATCGCAACCGCTGCGCCATACTCTCTCGCTTCGCTTGGAAGTCCGAGGGCAAGGTTTGCATCCACTGTGTCGAGACCCTGCTCCTGAAGAGAATAGGCCTTAAGTTTGTTGAGTAGTCCGATTCCACGTCCCTCTTGGCCACGGAGGTAGATAACCACACCGCCGTTTGGATCACTGGCGATGGCATCGAGGGCGGCATCTAGCTGCGGCCCGCACTCACACTTGAGGGAACCAAAAGCCTCACCGGTGATGCACTCTGAGTGCATTCTGACCAGAGCGCCCTTGGGTCCTGGGTTACCGGAAATGATTGCTACGTGGTCCGCAGTGGTCTGAACGTCGTAGTAGCCGCGAACTCTAAATTCCCCGTGGGTAGTGGGAAGCTTTGCTTCAGCCTCGAATCGGATGCGATTTTGGCTGTATTTCCGCTCAGGGGAGCGCTTCTCCAGGTGGTCCCGAAGGTGGGAAATCGTACTCATAGGTAGTTCAAACCTCTTAGCTAGGGCAAATAATTCCCCAGATTGCATCATTGTTCCATCGTCATTGACCAGCTCGGCCATCAGTCCCACAGGCTCTAAATTGGCTAGTTCTAGCAGGTCTACGGCCGCTTCGGTGTGCCCAGGACGCTCCAGGACCCCACCCTCTCTGGCTCTGAGTGGTAAAACGTGGCCTGGGCGGATCAGGGACTGGGGGGTGGCATAGGGGTCAGCTAGGACTCGGGCTGTGTTTGCCCGTTCGGCTGCGGATATACCCGTCGAGGTTCGATTAGCCGCATCAACGCTAACGGTGTAGGCAGTGTGATGAGGATCTTGGTTTTTCACCCACATCAGTGGCAGGTCCAATTGATTTGCTCTCTCGGAAGCCATTGGGGCACAAAGGAATCCCGAGGTGTAGCGAATCATCCACGCGACCCACTCCGTGGTTGCAAACTGAGCAGCGATGATGGCGTCACCCTCATTTTCCCGATTTTCATCATCGGTGATAATCACCGGTTTGCCATCGCGAAGAGCCTGAATGACTTCTTCTATGCTGCTGTATTCAGGATTCACTTACTCTCCATTAGTTTTTCTATGTGCTTGGCCATGACATCTGCTTCCACATTAACTTTGTCGCCTGGGTTTTTGTATCCAAGAGTTGTGACGCGAAGCGTCTCAGGAATGAGAGAGACTGCAATTACATCGTCAGCAATATCGTTCACGGTAAGTGAAATACCGTCCAGAGTTATAGAACCTTTGTGAACAACATATTTCATTAGCTCTTTTGGCAATCGGATTTTCACCCAATCCCAGTTATCACTCTTTTCTCGAGAGACTACTTCACCTACTCCATCAACATGTCCTTGGACCAAATGTCCACCAAACCTGGTTGCCGCAGTCATGGCCCGCTCAAGGTTGATTGGGTCACCGACTTTGACTCCATCGAGAGAGGAGCGGCGAATTGTTTCCAGCATCACATCGGCTGTGAAGCTGTGGTCATCAATTTCAATTGCGGTCAGGCAGGTGCCTGAACATGAGATTGAGTCCCCACGCTTTAGGTCACCGAGCACTTCCTTGCATTCGATAGTTAGTCGAAGGGCATCCGGCTGTTTCTCTATTGCCGAGACTTTCCCCAGCTCTTCAATAATTCCTGTAAACATTTATTTCCTTGCCCTTATGAATAGGTCTTTTCCGAGCTGTTTTTGCTCGATAATTCTGAGGTTTAGCGCCTGATCTATGGCACTGATACCTAAGTCTCCGATGGCAAGTTTCGGGCCACCAATCAGCATCGGCGATAGGTAAATAGTGAACTCATCAACCAGGTTCGCTTTGATGAATGCTCCGACAACGCTCGCCCCACCCTCGACTAGAAGGTGTTTATGTCCTAGCGTCGCTAGCTGATTGAGCACAACCTGGGGATCACGAGACTTGATATGCAGCGATGGAGCAACACTATTAAAGAATCTCTTATCGTTAGGAATCTCCCTCTCTCCCATCACTACTCGGGTTGGCTGATGCTTAAAGTAGCCACCATCTCTCGTTCTCGCCGTTAGCTCTGGATCATCGGCGATTACCGTGCCTGTTCCAACCAGAATTGCATCTACTTCGCTTCGAAGTTTGTGGGCATCCTCGCGCGACTCAACTCCAGTAATCCATTTGCTAGAACCATCTGCTGCGGCAATTCTGCCGTCGAGACTGCTCGCCCACTTCAAAGTGACGAATGGTCGATTAGCTTGCTTAGCATGCAGCCAAACTCTGAGTTGTTCTTTTGCTTTCTCCCTGAGAACACCTTCAATTACTTCCACACCTGCTTCTCTGAGTCGCTGGGCGCCGCCCCCGGATTCATCACCCGGATCACGCAGCGGATAAGCAACTCTTGTGATTCCAGCATCAATCAGTGCTTGAGCGCATGGTCCCGTCTTACCAAAATGGTTACAAGGTTCTAATGTCACAACAGCAGTTAAGCCCGGAGCAAAAGGGTAGGGAACTTTAGTTTTCAGCTCTTCGATTGCAGCAACTTCAGCGTGTGGGGTTCCTGAACCCCTGTGGTACCCCTCGGCGACGATGTTCCCATCGGCATCTAGAATCACAGCGCCAACCTGCGGGTTGACTCCGTGGGCTGGTCCGAGCAGGGCAAGCTCAAGCGACCGCTGCATGGCGGTCTCTAAGTGTCCAAGTTGCATCTTGCCCCTCAAGGTCAGCACAGAACCCGCGGGCAAGCCGAAAAGGGGACGCCGAAGCATCCCTTTGTTCTTCTCCCATCCGGACTTTAACCGTCGGTTTCGGAATTTCACCGAATCAACCGCCTGAAGCTGCGCAGCTGGGGGCTGCGTTTTCAGTCGGGTCGCGGACTATAACCGCCGGTTCAGATTTTCACTGACCCCGAAGAACTGTGCATTAGTAACAATACTCTTCAGGGGTAATAAATTCCGCTCCCTAGTGTTTAGGGGGAATGAAGCCCACTCTCTCATGGACTGTGGCCAGGGTCCTTTCGGCCAGTTCATTGGCTCTGTCCGCACCTCTCGCTAGAAGGCGATCAAGTTCCGCCTTATCTGAGAGCAGCTCCTGGGCCTTTGCTCTGATAGGTGCCAGAGCCGAAACCACAACCTCTGCCAGCTCACCTTTTAGATCTCCATAACCTTTGCCGGCAAATCTCTTTTCTAAGGCACTAGTGGTTTCAGATGTTATTGCCGAGTAAATACCAAGAAGGTTTGAGACACCGGGCTTGGAATCCCTGTCAAACCTTATGTCACCGTCAGTATCGGTCACTGCACTCTTGATTTTCTTGGTGATTGTCGAATCATCATCAAGAAGGTTGATCAGACCCTTGGGGTCTGCGGCAGATTTTGACATCTTGGCAGTTGGTTCTTGAAGATCAAATATCTTTGCCGTTTCCTTCAAAATGTGTGCTTCTGGAACCACGAATGTTTCACCAAAACGCGAGTTGAATCGCATAGCTAAGTCTCTGGTGAGCTCAAGGTGTTGGCGCTGGTCTTCACCAACAGGAACACTTTTGGGTTGATATAGAAGAATGTCTGCAGCTTGCAGAATTGGATAAGTGAAAAGTCCAACCGAGCTGGAGTCTGACCCGCTTTTTTGGCTCTTGTCCTTGAACTGAGTCATTCTCGAAGCCTCACCGAAGCCGGTTATGCAGTTCAGGACCCAGGCCAATTGAGCATGAGCTGGGACATGTGACTGGACAAAGAGCACTGACTTATCTGGATCTATTCCAGCAGCCAAATACTGGGCGGCAGTTCGTCGTGTATTTTCTGCAAGTTCTTTGGGATCCTGAGGAACGGTAATGGCATGGAGGTCCACAATCACGTAGTAGGCGTGATACTCGTCCTGCATAGCAACCCACTGCTTCAGAGCTCCAAGGTAATTACCAAGGTGAAGGCTTGCGGCCGAGGGTTGCATACCGCTCAGCAGATTAGGTTTGCTCACTTTTTCACCTCAAGTTTGTAATCCACTAGGACAGGCGAGTGGTCAGTCCAGCGCTCGTCATAGCTTTTTGCACGATCAACTCGATAATTCTGCCCGAGAGAAGCAAGTTTTGGTGTTGCTAGTTGATAGTCAATTCGCCAGCCAGCATTTGTGTCAAAGGCCTTTCCTCGGAAAGACCACCAGGTGTATGGGCCTGGCTTTCCAGGGTGCGCAACTCTTCCCATATCGACCCAGCCTTGGCTAGCGAAATCATCAAAGTAAGCACGCTCCTGTGGCAGAAATCCTGCGTTTTTGAGGTTGCCTTTCCAATTCTTTATATCGAGTTCGGTATGTCCGACGTTCAGATCTCCGACAACCAGTGCGAAACCGTTGCCACTAATCAGCTTGCCCATTCGTTTTTTCATTGCCTCAAGAAATTTGTATTTCTCAACCTGTTTGGGAGTATCGGCCTCCCCAGAGTGGACATAGCAAGAAACAACTGTGAGGACCCCAAGATTTGTTTGAAAATCAGCTTCTAGCCACCGCCCAGCTGTATCGAACTCCTTCGGGCCGATGTCTGTTCTGACTTTTTGAATAGGCACTCTGCTGAGGATTGCAACTCCAGCTCTACCCTTGGCACTAGCTTCTTGTTCTGCGATTTGCCAACCACCACCGAGGGGACCGTCATCACTGGCAAGCTTTTCTAGCTCTCCGACAGGTGCCCTGACCTCTTGAAGACAAATAATGTCTGGCTTGGCTTTTCTTAGCCAGTCGGCCATGCCGTTTCTACTTGCGGCCCGAATCCCATTGACATTGACCGTCGCAACTTTCAGCACGTAATAAACCTAGGAGCTAAAGCTTGCCCACAGTTCCTTGCCACGGACTTCCAGATCAATTATTTTCAGCGCACTTTTTGCCGGTCCCTGTTCCGGCTCTCCGGATTCCATGTTGAACCTTGCCCCGTGGCAAGCACAGGCAATTTGCCCCTCCTGCACTCCACTCACCAAGCAACCCGAGTGGGTGCAAGTGGCAGAGAAGGCTCTGAACTTTGCTTCTGAAGGATGGGTCACAAGAATCGTGAGCTCGTTATTGACCTTCACCTTTACTCCTGTGCCCACAGGAATCTCGTCAATATTTCCAACCAGTACTTCTGAAATGGTTCCTGGAGGGAGCTCATCTTCACTTCCCGTTGGGGGAGTGGTTTCACTGGCCTGAGGTTGTGCGCAAGCTGCGAGGGCGAAAGCTGATGTTGTTGCCAAAGAGGAGGTGAGAACTACTCTGCGATTTATGATCATGGGTTTTCTAACCCAAATAATCGCTAGGCCCTTCCCCTAAGAATCGCCTGCTTGACCTCGGAGATTGCCTTAGTCACTTCAATTCCTCTAGGGCAGGCCTCGGTGCAGTTGAAGGTTGTGCGGCAGCGCCAGACGCCTTCCTTGTCGTTAAGAATTTCAAGTCTGACCTCTGCACCTTCATCTCTGGAGTCAAAGATAAAGCGGTGAGCATTCACAATCGCTGCTGGTCCGAAGTATTGGCCATCGGTCCAAAAGACTGGGCAACTGGTTGTGCAGGCAGCGCAGAGAATGCACTTGGTTGTGTCGTCGTATCTAGCTCTGTCTTCTGGGGACTGCAGTCTTTCGCGTTTTGGCTTGTCGCTGGCAATCAGGAATGGATTGATGTCGCGGTACGCCTGGTAGAAAGGATTCATATCGACAATCAAATCTTTTTCAACAGGAAGACCCTTGATTGGTTCGATGTAAATCGGCTGGGACAGGTCTAAATCCTTTATCAGAGTCTTGCAGGCAAGTCTGTTTCGACCATTAATCCTCATAGCATCAGATCCACAAACTCCGTGTGCACAGGAACGACGGAAAGTTAGCGAACCATCAATCTCCCATTTCACTTTGTGAAGAGCGTCTAGAACTCTGTCTGTGCCGTACATCTCAATGTCGTAGTCAACCCACTTGGCTTCGCTATCGACCTCTGGGTCAAATCTACGAATCATGAGTGTGACCTTTAGGCTCACTACCTCTGCTATTGCCTTGTCTGCCATTAGTACTTGCGCTCCATCGGCTGGTAGTTGGTAATTACCACTGGCTTCCAGTCAATCTTGATTGGAGTTCCAGTTTTGCGATCAGTCTTGTTTTGAAGATAAGCCATCGAGTGGACCATGAATTTTTTGTCATTGCGATCCGGGTAATCCTCGCGAAGATGGGCGCCACGACTCTCTCTTCGTTCACGGCAGGCAACGACTGTTACCTCGGCAAGATCCAGCAGGAAGCCCAGCTCCACTGCCTCGAGAAGGTCAGTGTTGAATCTTTTTCCTTGATCCTGGATTGAAATGTTTTCATAGCGGGCTCTTAGTTCTGCAATTTTGGCAAGAGCCTCATTCAGGGTTTCTTCTGTTCGGAAGACCTGGGCGTTTTTATCCATGGTCTCCTGGAGCTCTTTTCTCAGCTGAGCAACCTTTTCTTTTCCATTTGCAGCTCGAACCTTGGCAAGCATATCCATAACATCTTGCGCAGCATTTTCTGGAAGCGGAACTTGTTTGGCCTTTGTCGCATACTCAACCGCATACCTTCCAGCACGCTTTCCAAAAACGTTTATATCAAGAAGTGAGTTTGTCCCAAGTCGGTTGGCTCCGTGAACAGATACACATGCACACTCTCCAGCGGCATAAAGGCCAGGGATAACGGTGTCGTTGTCGCTAAGCACCTCAGCCTTGATGTTGGTTGGAATTCCACCCATGGCATAGTGCGCAGTTGGAAAGACTGGCACAGGCTCGGTGTAGGGCTCAACACCAAGGTAGGTGCGAGCAAACTCAGTTATATCAGGAAGCTTGGCATCGATTACCGCTGGTTCAAGATGAGTGAGATCTAGCAAAACGTAGTCCTTGTTCGGACCAGCTCCTCTTCCTTCTCTAACCTCATTGGCCATTGCTCTTGCGACCATGTCTCTTGGAGCTAGATCCTTAATGGTTGGTGCGTAGCGTTCCATGAATCTTTCGCCAGACGCGTTTCTAAGAATTCCACCTTCACCACGAGCTGCCTCGCTGAGCAAAATTCCAAGTCCTGCCAGTCCCGTCGGGTGGAATTGATAAAACTCCATGTCCTCAAGTGGGATGCCGCGGCGGAAAGCAATAGCTACACCATCACCGGTCAGCGTGTGAGCGTTGGATGTGGTCTTGTAGATCTTCCCGAATCCACCAGTTGCAAAAACAATCGATTTACCAGCAAAAACATGAATGTCACCTGTTGCAAGCTCATAGGCAACAACACCTGCTGGCTTACCCTCGTTCATAACAAGGTCCAAGACGTAGAACTCATTGAAGAACTCGATGCCTAATTTCACACAGGTTTGGTACAGGGTCTGCAGAATCATGTGCCCAGTGCGGTCGGCTGCGTAGCAGCTTCTGCGAACAGGGGCTTTTCCGTGGTCGCGAGTGTGACCTCCGAATCGGCGCTGGTCAATTTTTCCATCGGGAGTTCTGTTGAAAGGAAGACCCATGTTCTCTAGGTCAATTACCGCATCCACCGACTCTTTAGCCAAAATCTCTGCAGCATCCTGGTCCACCAGGTAGTCGCCACCTTTTACGGTGTCGAAGGTGTGCCACTCCCAGCTGTCTTCTTCAACGTTTGCTAGAGCTGCTGCCATACCACCCTGTGCAGCACCGGTGTGCGAGCGTGTTGGGAAAAGTTTTGAAATTACAGCAACATTTGCCTTGGGCCCAGCCTCAATTGCAGCACGCATTCCAGCGCCACCGGCTCCAACAATCACGACGTCGTGCGAGTGATAGATCACTGAGTCTGAAGACACTTTTCTCTTTTCTAGTTGACTGGGCAGAACGATGGCAGAAGCTCAGCTGCGGCTCCAGCTGGGCAAGGGTCGAACGTAAAGATAACGAGTGTGCCTAGAAGAATTAGCAAACCGCAAACCACCCAGAGAATCATTACGAGTGATTTGCGAATTTTTTCTTTTTCGGCGTAGTCGTTGACTATGGTTCGCATTCCATTTGTTCCGTGAATCATTGCCAGCCAAAGCATCGCCAGATCCCAAACTTGCCAGAAAGGATCTGCCCACTTTCCAGCAACAAAAGCAAAATCAATTGCCTTGATTCCTTCTCCTACAACGAGATTAGAAACAAGGTGTGTGAAGACAAGAACAATTAGCAGTGGCCCTGACAAGCGCATGAAAAGCCAGCCGTACTTTTCCCAGTTGGCTTGCTGTCTGGTTCTCGGTGAGTTAGGAGTTTCGATGATGACGGCCATTACTCACCAAACACTCTCGATAGATGAAGTGGAGTAAATGCAGCGACTAGACCAACAGTTATTAGCATGACTGCCCAAAACATAATTGCCTGATACTTCGTTCCCTTCGACCAGAAATCGACAGCAATCACGCGCAAGCCATTGAGTCCGTGAAAAAGAATTGCTCCGACCAGTCCCAGCTCAGCAACTCCAATAATTGGGGTCTTGTAAGACTCAATAACTACGTTGTAGGCCTCTGGGCTAACCCGCACCAAAGCCGTGTCGAGGATGTGAACGAGCAGGAAGAAAAAGATACCGACCCCGGAGATGCGGTGAAGCACCCAAGACCACATGCCAACTCGACCTCTATATAGGGTCCCTGCGGGCATGGTTGGCAATTGTTCCTCCGGGTGGGTGAAAAGTCTCTACTAGTGTAACCGAGCGCAGGGTAACCTTAAGTTATCGGCAACCAAAGGCCAGGAAGAGCTAATGGCAGATAATCCAGCAGATTTTTATGCAGTCATTCCAGCGGGTGGAATTGGTTCAAGACTCTGGCCTCTCTCCAGAGCGGCTGCGCCAAAGTTTTTGCATGATCTGACAGGTTCTGGCCAGACCCTGCTTCAGGACACCTGGGATCGGCTAGTCCCACTTGCCTCAAAAAACATCATGGTTGTTACTGGCGATATCCACGCCGCGGCAGTTAGAGAGCAACTACCCCAGTTGAGCGATGACGCTCTAGTGCTTGAGCCATCCCCGAGAGACTCGACTGCGGCCATTGCTCTGGCAGCCGCGATTCTAGAAAAGCGGCAACCAGGGGTAGTGATTGGGTCATTTGCCGCTGACCATGTGATTTTAGATCAGGCCAAGTTTGAGTCGGCTGTCAAGGAGGCAATCCAGGTGGCAGCCACCGGAAAGATTGTCACTATCGGCATTAGGCCAACTGAGCCCTCGGTTGCGTTTGGATATATAAGGAAGGGCGAGCGTCTTTCGGAAACCGCCTGCCAGGTTTTGGAGTTTGTAGAGAAGCCCGACATCGCAACAGCCAAGAGGTATGTAGAGAGCGAGCAGTACTTCTGGAATGCCGGAATGTTTATTGCTCCGGCTGCTCTGATTCTGGAAGTACTTAGGGTTAGCCAACCAACCTTGCATAAAGGAGTAATTGAGATTGCTGAGGCCTGGGACTCGCCAGCGCAAAACGATGTCATGGACAAGCTATGGCCGACCCTGACCAAGATTGCCATCGACTACTCGGTCGCGGAACCGGCTGCCCGGCAGAACAATGTGGCCGTGGTCCCGGCGCAATTCGAATGGCACGATGTTGGAGACTTTGCAGCTATAGCTGAACTTCAATCTCATGGTCGCCGAGGTCACCTGGCAGTTCTCGGCTCGGCCCGAGTGCTTTCTGACTCGGCAAGCGGAATCCTCGTCAGCGATACCGGTCGCCTGGTTGCCCTGATTGGCCTAGAGGACGTAATTGTCGTGGATACGGCCGATGCCTTACTGGTCACCAGCAAGCAGCACGCCCAGAAGGTCAAGAACCTTGTTGAGTCTCTGAGGCAGTCCGGACACTCTGAACTTTTGTGAAGTATCTCGGATTGGTAAATCCGAGTTTCCCCGCAGTTTCGCCCTATCTGGAGCAGTAGAGTGGGAGAGATCCGGCACAAAGTGCCACTTTTATTCATCAGGAGGAAACCTTGAAGCTAAAGAATGCAACAGCAGCATTCGCTCTATTGGGTGCTTCAGCTCTGATCCTCTCTGGCTGCGCCGCAGCTCCAGAGGCAGAGCCAACCGAAACAGAGTCAGCAGCTGAAACAATCGACTACCTAGCCTGTGCAGTATCAGACGAAGGAAGCTGGAACGACAAGAGCTTTAACGAGTCTGTTTACGATGGACTTCTAAAGGCACAGAGCGACCTCGGTGTTCAGATCGCTGATGCAGAGTCAAACTCCGCAGAAGATTTCGCACCAAACCTACAGGCCATGGTTGACCAGGGCTGCGACATTACATTCGCAGTTGGATTCAACCTTGTTGCTGACGTAAACGCAGCAGCAGCTGCCAACCCAGAGGTCCAGTTCGTGACCATCGATGGTTGGTCAGAAGGTAATGCAAACCTCAAGCCAGTTGTTTACAACATGGCAGAGTCCAGCTACCTCGCTGGTTACCTAGCAGCTGCATACTCAACCACAAAGGTCATCGGTACCTACGGTGGAATGCAGATTCCTGCAGTAACTGACTTCATGGACGGCTACTACTACGGTGCTATGGCTTACGCCAAGGACTCCGGAACTTCCGTCAAGGTTGTTGGCTGGGACCCAGTTGCTCAGAAGGGTGACTTCATCGGTGACTTCGTTCCTAACTCCGGAACCTCCAAGGCAATCGCAGCAGCACAGGTCAACGCCGGTGCTGACGTGATCTTCCCTGTCGGTGGAGACCAGTTCGGTGCAGTTTCCGAGGCAATCAAGGAAGCTGGCGTAGCCGGTGTAATGATCGGTGTTGACAAGGACATCGCTCTAACCAGCCCAGAGTATGCAGACATGGTTCTGACCTCAGCTGAGAAGAGAATGACCAACGCTGTTTACGACATCATCGCTGACCTATCAGCTGGTGGAATGTTCTCAGGTGACGCCTACGTCGGTACCTTGGCAAACGGTGGAACTGGACTCAGCCCGCTTTATGACTTCGAGTCAAAGGTTGACGCTGCAGTTCTAACCCGCCTTGCTGAGCTAGAAGCAGGCATTATCGCTGGCGAGATTGACCCTAAGGCCTAATCGAGCTAGTTAGCTAAAGAGTTGGGCCGCGGATTTTACCGCGGCCCATTTCTTTTGCGAAGATAGAGTAATCGCACGAAGGGGTGCCTTTTGAAACTTGAACTGCGCGGAATCACTAAGCGCTTTGGCAGCCTGGTAGCCAATGACTCAATTGATCTGGTTGTAGAACCTGGTCAGATTCACGCGCTGCTTGGAGAAAACGGCGCCGGTAAATCCACACTGATGAATGTCCTTTATGGCCTTTATCAAGCAGATGCCGGCGAGGTTCTTCTCGATGGAGTCAAGCAAAACTTCACTGGTCCAGGCGATGCCATGGCCGCTGGCATTGGAATGGTTCACCAGCACTTCATGCTGATCCCAGTTTTCACTGTTGCCGAAAACGTAGCGCTAGGCCATGAGCCAACTAAAGCACTTGGAGCAATTGATACAAATCTTGCTCGTCAAAGAGTTATCGAAATTTCAGAAAAGTTTGGTTTCAATGTTGATCCAGATGCCATGGTTGAGGATTTGCCTGTCGGTGTTCAGCAGCGAGTTGAAATCATCAAGGCTCTCTCCAGAGATGCCAAAGTTTTGGTTCTCGATGAACCAACTGCTGTGCTGACTCCTCAAGAGACAGATGAGCTCATGAGCATCATGCGCCAGCTAGCAAAGAGCGGAACATCAATCGTCTTTATCACCCACAAACTCCGCGAGGTAAAGGAAGTTGCAGATATCATTACCGTCATCCGCCTTGGCAAAGTTGTGGGAGATGCGAAGCCAGATGCTTCGACCTCTGAGCTTGCCTCAATGATGGTCGGCAGGGAAGTGGAGCTGACAGTAGAAAAGAAGCCGCAAAAACTCGGTGATGTGGTTCTTAGCGTTGAGAACATTGCGGTCCTGGATGACCGAGGACAACGGGCGGTAGATGGCCTGTCCTTTGAGGTTCGGGCTGGCGAGGTGTTGGCTTTTGCTGGGGTTCAGGGCAATGGTCAGACGGAACTGGCCGAGGCACTGCTGGGCCTAAGGCCCACTCTCACGGGCTTTGGGAAAATCCAGCTCAAGGGAAGGGACATCACCTCAGCGGATGTTCGATCTCGCCTTGATTCTGGCGTGGCTTACATTCCGGAAGATCGCAAGACGGACGGACTGGTTTCTGAATTCTCCATTGCGGAAAACATGATGATTAATTCCTCATACAAATCAAAATTCACCAAAGGCCTCAACATAAATTTTGGTGCTAGACGTGAAATTGCAAATCAACTGGTCAAGGAATTCGACGTCCGGACGCCATCGGCCGAAACGCCAGCTGGAAAACTTTCTGGAGGAAATCAGCAGAAGGTTGTTGTTGCCAGAGAGCTATCCCGAGAGGTAGACCTGCTGGTCGCGTCTCAGCCAACCAGAGGCGTTGATGTCGGTTCAATCGAATTCATCCACGAGAGGATTATGGCCGAGCGAGATGCCGGAAAAGCCGTGGTTCTAATCTCAACTGAACTCGACGAAGTCCTCTCCTTGGCTGATCGAATTGCAGTGATGTACAGAGGGAAGATTGTAGGAATTGTCGATCCAAAGACGTCTAGAGAGCAGTTAGGAAAGATGATGGCTGGAGTCAGCGCATGAGCGAAGAAAACAGATTCTCTCAAGCCCTCAAGGAAATTCTTTCGGGCAGCTTTACCCGCACCGTTCTGTCTATCATTCTTGGCTTTCTAGTTGGTGCCGCCTTCATGGTTGCTTCCAACCGAGAATTCATTGAATCACTCTCCTATGTATTTTCAAGACCAGCGGATGCGCTAGGTGCCGCTTGGACAGTTGTAAGCGAAGGATATGGGGCGCTTATAAGAGGAGCAATATTCAACGCCGAGGCCGACACCTTTGAAAAAGCAATCAGACCCTTGACTGAAACGCTCCGGTTAGGCGCACCTCTAATTCTTGCTGGACTCGGTATAGGCCTCACCTTCCGAGTGGGAATGTTCAACATTGGTGGAACCGGTCAGATTATTACCGGCATGATTTTTGCAACATTCGTTGCGACCCGCATTGAACTTCCATTCCTAATTCACGTTGTGGTTGCGATCATCGCAGCGGTAATAGGTGCGACCCTCCTCGGTGCTCTGGTTGGTTTTCTCAGGGCCAGGACAGGTGCTCATGAGGTGATTCTCACCATCATGTTCAACTACATAATGCTTTACTTCTTTACTTTCCTGCTGCGTGATCCCCTGCTACTTGGAGAAGATAGAGCTACAGGTAACCCCAAGGGTAACCCGCCTTTCGAGACATCTCTGCTTCCCAAACTCGCAGGCGATGAGTTCAACTTGCACTGGGGACTAATACTGGCTTTGGCAGCAGTAGTCGTTTACTGGTGGCTCATGGAGAAGTCGACGATTGGTTTTAGATTGCGAATGGTTGGTTACAACCCAGATGCCGCACGAACCGCAGGTATCAGTGTCGAGCGAACCTACATACTCGCCATGGGTCTATCGGCAGCATTTGTAGGGATTGCTGCAGCCAATCAGGCATTGGGCACAGCAATAGGAACAACTCCGTCTGCGCACGCCAACATCGGATTTGATGCAATAACAGTTGCACTCTTGGGGGGCTCGAATGCACCTGGCATTCTGCTGGCAGGACTTTTGTTCGGAGCATTCAAGGCAGGTGCTCCGTCCATGCAGGTACTAGGGGTATCGCCTGAGGTACTGGGAATCGTGCAGGGAGCAATCGTATTGTTCATTGCTGCGCCACCGCTTATCAGAGCCATCTTCAGGTTGCCTAAGCCTCAAACGAGCAGTGTTCTAGCTTCTATTCGAGATCGAATTCTTAGACGAGGAGGTGCGCGATGAGTATCACCGAACTTGCAAAAGAGGAGCGAGTTGGTTTTAAGTCTCCCGCAGTCATGGGAGGCGTTGGACTGGTTGTCCTGTTGTTCTTTGGAATCCTTGGTCGAGAGGGAATGGTTTCATTTGAAATCTCTAGGCGAAGCGATGCCATCCAGCTTCCGGCCATTCCGACAGACTCATCCACCCTTGGAGTTATTGCCGGAGTCTTGATGTTGGCCATTGCGGCATACTCATTGACTCTTTCGATGAAGAATCGCAGAACACCTATCTACCTGGCATCGATCTATGGCCTGATAGGCGTGATTGCACTTTTGGGTTGGCTCGCCGCTGGAAACTCAGTACCGGTGGCCTTCATTGCTGGAACAGCGCTTGTGCTGGCAGTGCCCATCATGCTCGGTGCTATGGGCGGCCTTATGTGCGAGCGAGTCGGAGTTACCAACATCGCCATTGAGGCTCAGCTACTGACCGGTGCCTTCATGGCTGCAGTAGTGTCCTCAATTACTGACAATTACCTTTTTGGTCTGCTATCAGCCATGATTGGCGCGGCTATCGTTTCCATGGTCCTGGCGGTTTTTGCAATCAAATACCTGGCGCAGCAGATCATCGTTGGTGTTGTTCTAAACGTGCTAATGATTGGAATCACCAACTTCCTTTATCAGCAGTGGCTTACGGAGGATGGCGAAAATGTCAATTTCCCTGGAACTTTGGACATAATTCGAATTCCATTCCTGAGTGAAATTCCGATTATCGGTCCTGTGCTGTTCGAAAACAGAATCACTGTTTTCTTAGCGCTGATAATCGTGCCAACTCTCTACTTCGTGCTGTTCAAGACCAAGCTCGGCCTTCGAGCACGCGCTGTGGGAGAGCACCCATTGGCTGCAGACACAGTTGGCATCAATGTCGGAAGAACCCGCTTTTGGTGGGTGACTCTCGGTGGAATGTCAGCAGGACTTGGAGGAGCTGCTCTGACCATCGGAAATGCCGGGGCATTCGGTCGTGAAATGTCGGGTGGATTTGGATTTATTGCTCTAGCCGTTGTGATTCTTGGAAGATGGCATCCAATTTCAGCGGCGCTCGCAGCCTTGCTCTTTGGTTTTTCTATCATTCTCAGAGTGTGGGCAAATCAGGTTAGTCCGGGAATCCCAACTGACTTCATCACCATGGTTCCCTACATCGTCACCATCATTGCGGTCGTGGGATTTGTTGGTCAGTCAAGACCACCTAAGGCCTTGGCCATTCCATACACCAAAGGATAAAAATTGGAAATTGACTGGAAGCAACTTACTGCTGTTGCCAAATCGGCAATGGAAAAGGCCTACGCACCTTATTCGAATTTCCCTGTCGGGGTAGCTGCTTTGGTTGATGACGGCAGAGTAATTTCGGGTTGCAACGTTGAAAATGCTTCCTATGGCCTTGGTTTGTGCGCAGAGTGTTCATTAGTAAGCGAGCTTTATCGAACTGGCGGAGGAAAGCTCGTTGCTTTTGCCTGCGTTGATGGCAAGGGAGATCCACTCATGCCGTGTGGCAGATGCCGCCAGTTGCTATTCGAGCACGCCGCAGAGGGAATGCTTTTGCAAACAATAAGCGGGATCAAGCCAATTACTGAAGTGCTACCAGATGCCTTTGGGCCTAAGGATTTAGGCAAATGACATTCTCAGCCGTTGAGCTGATTATCAAAAAGCGAGAGAAACAAGAACTCTCGACCGATGAAATTCGCTGGCTCGTGACCAATTACACCTCTGGTGTCGTGGCTGATGAGCAAATGTCTGCAATGGCCATGGCCATACTTCTAAATGGCATGAATCGAAGAGAAATTCTTGATCTGACGCTCGCCATGATTGACTCCGGAGAAAGACTCGACTTCTCTTCCCTTTCTGCATTGACCTCGGATAAGCATTCAACAGGTGGAGTTGGAGACAAGATAACTCTTCCTCTTGCTCCACTGGTCGCTTCATTTGGGATTGCAGTTCCGCAGCTCAGCGGCAGGGGACTGGGTCATACCGGAGGCACGTTAGACAAACTGGAAGCCATTCCAGGTTGGCGAGCCTCACTCAGCAATCAGGAGCTTTACGCTCAGATGGCCAAAGTTGGAGCGGTGGTTTGCGCTGCGGGTAGCGGATTGGCACCAGCTGATCGCAAACTTTATTCACTCCGAGACGTCACAGGAACAGTTGAAGCAATCCCACTAATTGCATCTTCAATAATGAGTAAAAAGATTGCTGAGGGCACATCGTCGCTTGTTTTGGATGTCAAAGTTGGTAGTGGAGCTTTCATGAAGACCAAGGAGAGAGCCCAAGAGTTAGCTGAAGTGCTTGTCCAGATTGGAAATGATGCCAAGGTAAAGACTTCTGCACTGCTAACTGACATGTCGACTCCACTTGGGAGAAAAATCGGTAATGCCTTGGAAGTCGAAGAATCCCTTGAGGTACTTGCAGGTGGTGGACCCAGCGATGTGGTGGAACTAACTGTCGCTTTGGCTCGAGAAATGCTTTCACACTGTGAACTTCCTGATTCAGATCCACTTGAGAATTTGAAAAATGGAAAAGCAATGGATAAGTGGAAGCAAATGATTCAGGCCCAAGGCGGCGACACTGATGCAGAGCTTCCCAAGGCAAAGCACTCACACGATGTCATAGCTGAGGAATCTGGCTTCATTACCAAGTTGGATGCACTGGCGGTGGGCATAGCATCTTGGCGACTTGGGGCCGGACGTGAGAGAAAAGAGGATGCCGTTCAGTTCGGGGCCGGAGTCGAGCTCCATGCCCAACTTGGGGACAGGGTGGAAAAGGGCCAGAAGCTAATGACCTTGTTTACAGATACCGAAGAGAAGTTTGAAAGAGCCATAGCGTCGCTAAGTGGCGGTGTGGAGTACTCTGAGAAAAGTCCTGAGAACAGAAAAATAGTCCTCGGCAAAGTCGGTTAGGAAACAGTTGGACATTCAGTCGTTACCAAAAATCTCTCTTCATGATCACCTTGATGGTGGATTGCGTCCGCAGACAATCGTGGAGCTTTCCTCCGAGATTGGGCACAATCTTCCAAAAAACACAGGACCTGAGTTAGCCGCATGGTTCGCTGAGGTTTGCAATTCAGGCTCGCTCGTCAAGTATCTGGAAGCTTTTGAGCACACCGTGGCAGTGATGCAGACCTATGAGGGACTTGAGCGAGTTGCTTATGAGGCTGTAATGGATCTGGCAGAAGACGGAGTCATATATGGCGAGCTCCGCTGGGCCCCAGAGCAACACTTGGCTCGAGGTCTAACTTTGGATCAGACCGTTGAAGCAGTTCAGGACGGACTCGAGCGCGGAATGGAAGAGGTTGCCTCTCGCGGCGGTTTTATCAGAACCGGCCAACTAGTCACCGCCATGCGTCACACCGATAGAGGATTAGAAATAGCTGAACTGGCTGTGAGGCATCGCAATAACGGTGTTGTCGGTTTCGACATTGCTGGTCCAGAAAAAGGTTTCTTACCTTCAAGACACAAAGTTGCTTTTGATTACCTGGCAGCGGAGCTATTCCCAATAACCGTGCATGCAGGTGAAGCAGATGGAATTGAATCGATTAAGGATGCAATTGTCTCTGGACGAGCTCTTCGCCTCGGGCACGGTGTGCGGTTGATTGAGGACATTATGTTCTCTAGAACCGAGGGAGACACCGACCTTGTCGTCTTAGGGCCAGTTGCCCAGTGGGTCCACGACAGAGAGATTGCCCTTGAAACGTCACCATCATCAAATCTTCAAACAGGTGCGTTCGCGATGATGGGGGAGAGCATGTCTGATCACCCCATCGACATTCTCTATGACCTAGGTTTCAAGGTAACTGTAAATACAGACAACAGATTAATGAGTGGAACTTCTCTCACTAAAGAACTTGAAATCTTGACTGAGACTTTCGGCTACACGCTCGCAGACTTGGAGCAGTTTCAGCTCAATGCAGCTTCCAGCGCCTTTCAAGGACTCACCGAGCGCGAGGAATTGATGGACATGATTGAGCTTGGCTTCGCCAGGGCTCAGCAGTAGTTTCTTTCCTTCTATCTCGTTTACTGTTTTACTAAAGCATGCGAATCTATTGCGTCTGTGGAGCAGGCATTGGCACCAGTGTGATCATGGCAAGGCTCGCGGAGAAAGCACTATCGGAGCTCGACATTGAGGGAAGCGTTGAGGCGGTTTCGGTCGGAGAGCTTGGTTTCAGGGCCCCAGCTCAATTGATTCTTGCTACCGATGACGTTCTAACTTCTCTGCCAGCTGGACCTAGCCAGGTAGTCGTAATCAAAACTGTTACGGACTTGACGGAAATCCGTGAAGCACTCGCAAACGCTCTGGGCTAGCATCGTGGCATGCAACCAGGAAGCACGGATAGAACAAAACTAAAGCGTCTTGCCCACAAGGCATCTGAAAGCCAGCAAGACCTTTACTCAATAATTGACGAAAACATAGTTGCTCACGTTGGGTTTATTGAAAATGGTCTACCCGTTGTCATTCCTATGACCTACGGTCGCGTGGGAGACAAGTTTTACCTTCATGGTTCTACGGGTTCTAGACTCATGAGGCTTTTGGCTGAGAATTCAGCAGTTTGCATCAGCATCACCGAGCTAAATGCTCTCAAGGTCGCTCGAAGTACATTCAACACTGGAATGCACTACCGAGCCGCCGTCATTTTTGGCAAGGCGGAACTAGTTCCTGATTCTGAAAAGCTAGAAGCTCTCGATGCTTTGAGTGACGGCCTGATTCCCGGGCGAGTTGCTGAAGCAAGGCCCACCACCAAGAAAGAGTTAGCCGCAACCATAATTATTCAAGTTGATTTGAATGAAACGTCAGTAAAGATTTCTAAGAATGAAGTAGACGATCCGGAAGAAGACTTAAACCTAGGTTATTGGGCGGGCATTGTGCCAATAAAAACCGTCATTGCAGATCCGATTCCTGCTGACGAAGAGGCCAAGGGTCTACCGATCCCAGAGAGCATCAAGCGCTTGGCTGAGCGCTATGCAAAAGGGCGTTAGCGAATTCCTTTAGTTTTTCAAGTCCGGTCTCATCACCCTGGTATTGCAAATAGCACTTGAGTTTTGGCTCAGTTCCACTTGGCCTGAAAATTAGTCTGGCTTTTTCGTTACTCAAGATGACTGCATCGGTATTCAGCTGCCTTGAATGGAGAAGATCGTCTCTGTCTAGAGCTCCTTCAAAGGAGACAGGCGGCATCGTGCGAACAAATGACATTATCTTGCCAATGACACTTAGATCGCTAACTCTTATTGAAACCTGACCTGTAGATGTTCTTCCGAATCTTGTAGATAACTGCTCTAACTTGGCAGTCAAACTCTGGTCTGTCGCGGCTAAGTTAGCTGCAATTTCTGCGACAAAGAGAGCCGCTGTTATACCGTCTTTATCCGGTGTGTAACTTGGATCAACGCAGTAACCAAGGGCCTCTTCATAGCCATAGATCAAATTTGGAACCTTGGAAATCCACTTAAACCCAGTTAGCGTTTGGCGGTATTCGAGTTGGTAGGCAGATGCCACCGCAGAGATATCGGCCGAAACGATGGAATTTGCAATGGCGCCGGAATTCGCTTGGCTTGCGCAGTAGTCAGCCAGGAGAAGTCCAACCTGATCACCAGTGAGCATTTTCCAAGCGTCACCATCAGGCAAGGCAACCGCCAAACGATCCGCATCTGGGTCATTGGCAAGAATTAGGTCCACTTTCTTTTTTCTCGCCTCTTCAAATGCTAAATCCATGGCACCGGGTTCTTCCGGGTTTGGAAATGCCACTGTTGGAAACTTTGGATCTGGGAGTCTCTGCTGCTCAACTAAAGATAAATCAAAACCCAAAGCATTGAAAATCTTTTCCACGACAGGTGAGCCAACGCCATGAAGCGCAGTGTGAAGAATTTTTATCTTCGACCGAGCCGGATTCTCATTTTCGACTAGGTCTAGTGCTCTATCAATGTATTTTTGAACATCTGAATCCGAAAGAATCTTGTAGCTTTTGGATTTAGGAATTTTGTCAAAGGTGAGATTTAGGTAGTTTTCCTCAATCAGCTGAGCAATCTCTTTATCTTGCGGGGATATAAGTTGAGATCCACCAAACTTCCCTCCTAAATAAACCTTGTATCCATTGTCTCGAGGTGGATTGTGTGATGCAGTGACCACGATGGTGGCAGAAGCTTTAAGCCGTCTGCCGGTGAATGCCGCTACTGGTGTAGGAACTCGTTGATCGAAAAGCAGAGCCTCACAACCAGTGGCGGCAATGATCTCAGCCGTGTCCATAGCAAAAACATCTGAGTTTTCCCGACCGTCAAAGCCGATTACGACACTGAGCTCGCCATCAGGGTTCTGGTATTCAGGCTTGTTTCTCTTTAGGAAATCCGCAATCGCCGCGGCGGCATAGGCCACTACAACCCGGTTCATTCGGTTCGGTCCCGCGCCTAACTCTCCTCGCAAGCCAGCTGTACCAAATTGCAGCAACTGTGAAAACCTTGACTCAATCGCGACCTGATCATTCTTGTTAATCAGCTCTTCTAATTCGGATTTTGTTTTTGAGTCAGGGTCATGTGCCACCCAAGTTTTTGCTTTTTCGATAATTGACATCTAGAACCTGGTGACAATTTCCGCCAGTAACTTGGAGATTTTTCCTTCGGCCGCTTTGCCGGCAGCAATTACCTCTTCATGGCTCAGGGGGGTAGTTTGAATTCCGGCAGCAAGGTTAGTAATTAGTGACATACCAATCACTTCCATACCGGCTTCTCGCGCCGCTATCGCTTCAAGTGCTGTGGACATCCCAACGATGTGGCCACCCATATGCTTTGCCATTTGGACTTCCGCTGGAGTTTCATAGTGAGGACCGCGAAACTGCACGTAGACACCTTCATCGAGTGTTGGATCTACCTGTTTGGCAATCTCTCTAAGCCTCTTTGAATAAAGGTCAGTGAGGTCAACGAAGTTTGCTCCTTCAAGTGGAGAGGAGGCAGTTAGGTTGATGTGATCAGAAATTAGTACTGCCACACCGCCCTGCCACTGGGGTTTAATTCCACCTGCGCCATTTGTGAGGACCATGATTTTCGCGCCGGTCTTTGCAGCTGTCCGAACGGAGTGGACGACAGCCCTTACCCCGTGATTTTCGTAGAAGTGTGTTCGGGCTCCAATTACGAGAGCGAATTTGCCATTCGGGAGCCTGATGGATCGAATTGTGCCTACGTGCCCAGCGACTGCTGGTTTGTGGAATCCAGGTATCTCATTGGCAGGAATCTCACTTACTGTCTCGCCAATAAGGTCTGCTGCCTTGGACCAGCCCGAACCCAAGGTCAGAGCTATGTCGTGCTTCGGTACGCCGGATTTCTGGGCAATTGCCTGCGCAGCTTTTTCGGCAAATTCAAAGGGGTTTACCCCTTCTTCATTCAGTGGATGAGCCATGTTTTCAAGTTTAGTTCTAATCCTCCGCTCGGATTTAGGGAACAATTGTCGGGTGATGAGTAACTCTTCTTTGGGTCGAATGGTCATTATTGGCGGAGGCCCAGGTGGCTATGAGGCTGCCAGAACCGCCAGACAACTAGGCGCAGAAGTAGTTCTGATTGAAGAAAGCGGCATCGGTGGAAACGCAGTCCTCACAGATGTCGTTCCTTCCAAGTCATTGATTGCAGCAGCGGAAGCTGCTCAGCAAATTGAATTGGCAAAGTCGCTTGGACTTAGTTTCAGTCATGACGGAAAAAGAATTAATCCCCATGTTGAGGTCGACCTAGGAGCGATGAACAAGCGACTGATGAATCTCGCACACAGTCAGTCCGAGCAAATGAGAGCAACGCTTACTCGCGAAGGCGTTGAGATTATTGATGCAAAAGCAAGACTGGATGGGAACCACCATGTTGTCTTTGAACAAAATGGCAAACAAGTAAAACTTGAAGCTAAGACCATCATTGTTGCCGTGGGCGCATCTCCGAGAGAGCTGCCGGATGCAAGAACTGATGGAGCAAGAATCCTAAACTGGAAACAGCTCTACTCATTGACGGAGCTTCCTGAGCACCTAATTGTTGTTGGATCTGGTGTTACTGGAGCAGAATTTGCCTCCGCGTATTTGCAATTGGGCTCCCAAGTGACTCTTGTTTCTTCTCGGGATAAGGTTCTACCTGGAAACGATCAAGATGCTGCAGCTTTGATTGAAGAAGTTTTTGTCAGATCTGGCATGAATCTACTTAAGTCTGTCAGAGCAAATCGAGTCATCAACACTGGAAGCTCAGTGGAAGTGCACCTTTCCGATGGGCAGATTCTCGCGGGTTCACACTGTTTGATGGCCGTTGGTGCTACGCCAAATACTCTAGGTCTTGGTTTAGAGGAAGCGGGGGTGAAGCTTGCCGATGACGGCCGAGTGATAGTGAATAAAGTCGCGAGGACATCCCGAGCCAACGTCTACGCCGTTGGCGACTGTTCAACATCGATTCCACTGGCTTCTGTTTCTTCCATGATGGGTCGCACAGCGGTTTATCACACGCTAGGAGACGTGGCCACACCTACTCGACAGAGAAACGTCGCCAGCAATGTTTTTACCAGCCCGGAGATTGCGCAAGTTGGCTGGTCGGAGCGGGAAATCAAAGAGGGCTTAGTGCGTGGTGAGATTCATCAGGTGATGCTCGATTCAAACCCCAGAGCAAAAATGCAGGGGCTCAACGAGGGCTTTATCAAGCTTTTTGCATCAACTGGCTCGGGAACCGTCATTGGTGGCGTTGTGGTTTCGCCAAAGGCCTCCGATTTGATTTATCCAATTGCAGTTGCCATAGAAAACAGACTCACTGTTGATCAATTAGCTAAGACCTATACCGTGTATCCGTCGCTCTCAGCATCTATTGCCGAAGCCGCCAGCGCGCTGCATCCAGCTATCGACTAGTCAAGAATGTCGAGAAGCCTGGTGCCAGCTGAAATGGTGGCTCCAACACTGACACCGATGTTGGTGACTTTTCCCGCTCGGTGAGCTGTAAGGGGCTGTTCCATTTTCATAGCCTCCAGAACTACCAACAGCTCTCCCTCCTGAACCATCTGCCCATCCTGCACAGCTAGTTTCACAACTGTTGCTTGCATAGGTGCGAGCAAAGAGTTTCCCTTGGCGCCTGTGTGACTGGATGCCTGGTGTGACTTTTTCCGCCTGTGAATTTTAGGAACGGAGGAGCTCTCTCCGGTTACCAAGAATCTTGGAACACTTACTGTTAGCCGTTTACCTTCAACCTCAACGACCAAATCTTTCATTTGAGTTGGAGTTGGTAATTCTTCCTGCTGTCCACTCCATGGCTGAATCGGGTTTGACCAATCCGTTTCAATCCAACGTGTGTGCACATCGAAGCTTCCAGATTCGGCTGTGTACGCGGGATGGGAAACAATCAAACGGTGAAAAGGTAGGACTGTCGGCAAACCGTGAACCTGCATCTCTTCGAGCGCTCTGCGCGCTCTTTCCAAAGCTTGATTCCTATCGCTGCCAGTGACAATCAGCTTTGCCATCATGGAGTCAAAGTTTCCCGATATCACATCACCTGAGACAACACCCGAGTCCACCCTGACACCTGGGCCGGAAGGTGCCGAGAATAGATGAATTGGACCTGGAGATGGCAGGAAGTTTCTTCCTGGGTCTTCGCCATTGATGCGAAACTCAATTGAGTGGCCCTTGATTTCAGGGTCTTGATACTCGAGCTTTCCGCCTTCGGCAATGCGGAATTGCTCCCGAACCAGATCAATCCCCGTGACCTCTTCAGAGACTGGGTGCTCCACCTGAAGCCTCGTGTTCACCTCAAGAAATGAGATTGTTCCATCTCGGGCGACTAAGAATTCACAGGTTCCAGCCCCGACATAACCAACTTCTTTGAGAATTTTCTTTGATGCCTCGTAAAGCTCTTTGGTTTGAGAGTCACTCAAAAAAGGCGCAGGTGCTTCCTCAACCAGTTTCTGGTGTCTTCGCTGCAGTGAACAGTCTCTGGTGGAAATAACAACAACGTTCCCGTGCTCATCGGCTAAACACTGTGTTTCGACGTGCCTTGGCTTTTCGAGATACTTTTCAATAAAGCACTCTCCACGACCAAAAGCTGCAACAGCTTCACGAGTTGCAGACTCGAAGAGCTCTTGGATCTCAGATTTCTCTCTGACAACCTTGATTCCTCTTCCACCTCCGCCATAGGCGGCTTTTATCGCAACCGGCAGACCATGCTTGCCAACAAACTCCTCGACCTCAGCCACTGAAGAAACTGGATCCTTAGTTCCAGGAGCCAGGGGAGCACCAACTTTTTCGGCAACCTGACGGGCCGATAATTTGTCGCCGAGTCTTTCTATGGCGCTCACTGGTGGTCCAACCCAGATCAAACCTGCATCGATAACCGCCTTGGCAAAGTGGGCATTTTCAGAAAGGAATCCATAACCAGGATGAACCGCGTTCGCACCAGATCGGCGAGCGATACCTAGGAGCTTCTCCGTTACAAGGTAAGTTTCAGCGGCGGTTTCACCCTCCAGAGAGTAGGCCTCGTCAGCTAGCTGGACATGCTGAGCATCCCTGTCAGCAAGCGCGTAGACAGCAACTGTCTGAATTCCACTGTCCCTAGCGGCTCTAATGATTCGAACTGCAATCTCACCTCTGTTAGCAATCAGCAGTTTCTTTATTTGTCTCACGGCCATAATCGGATAGCTTATTGGCCAAAAAGGAGCAGAAATTAGAAGTTTTCGACAAAAAACTTGCTCTTTTGTTGATGCTATCGCCAGAAGTCTTGGTAGTTGTGACCAAGCTCAGCCATCATTTTTCGCAAAGCCACTAGGGAAAGCCCAACGACGGTGTGATAGTCGCCTTCAATTCGCTCCACGTAAGTCCCACCTATGGAATCAATTGTGAATGCACCAGCCACTGCCAAAGGTTCTCCGGTTGATACGTATCTCTCAATCTCGCTGTCAGATATATCGGCAAAAAGCACCTTCGTCTTACTGCAAAAACTGGCAGATCTACCATCAGCTGAAATGAGATGGTGTCCTGAAGCTAAAGTTCCCCACTTGCCACGCATACTCTTCCAACGATCCTTTGCTACCTCCTCCAGCAGGGGCTTACCCAGGATTTCTCCACCAAACTCGAGAGCGCTATCGCAGCCCAGAATCAACTCTGCGGGACCTTGCTCGTAAACAGCCTCCGCCTTGGCTTTGGCGAGTAGCAAAGTCATTTCTTCGGCCGTCGCAGGCCTCAGCTTTTCAACCAGCACTTCTTCATCCACGCCAGGAGAGATGGCCTCGAAGTTGATTCCCGCATCAGTCAAAAGCTTCTTGCGCGCAGGAGAGGTCGAAGCGAGAACAAGTTTTGGCACAGAACAAGGTTAGCTGTGAAACACTAGGCGAGTGTCTGTAGAACTAAAAATCGACAAGGTTGCGCACGGGGGAGTCTTCGTTGCTCGACCTGAGGGCAAAGTTGTCTTTGTAGAAGGCGTGCTCCCTGGTGAAGTTGTAGAAGCAGAAATAATTGATGAAAAGTCAAATTTTCTAAGGGCCATCCCAAGCAAAATAATTGAAGCCAGCCCTTATAGACGAAAACACATTTGGGAAGATGCCGAACGCGGTGCCGGCGGAGCAGACTTTGGCCACATCGAACTCAACTATCAGCGGATACTAAAGACTCAGGTTTTGCGAGAAGCCCTCGCAAGGTTTGCTGGGCTGGAATCAGAAGTTCTCGTTGAACCTGTCGATGACTCTGATGGATTGCACTACCGGACTCGAATTCAGGTTCACTATGACCAAAGAGCGCGAGCTTCTGTAAAGAAAGTTAGAAGTGATGACCTTGTACCAATCAGGTCGTATCCGCTGGCGGAACAAGCCCTAGAAGATGTAGCTCTTAGGAATCCAGCGAAATACACAGATCTGAGAGTTGCGTTGGCAATTGATTCTTTTGGGAACATTGTCGACTCGGGGCAAAAGTCTCCTTTGCAGCTTTCTCAAGTTGTTGGCGAAAGACTTTTTGAACTTTCACCCCAAACCTTTTGGCAAGCCCACCGTCTTGCCCCCAGCAAACTTGCTGACGAAGTCCAGACAAGATTGGAAAAGTTTCATGTGCTGGAGGTTCTGGACCTGTATTCCGGAGTTGGCCTCTTTGCCGCTACCACGGCAGCAAAATACGCAACTGTTCCCGTCAAGGCTGTGGAGCTGAATAAGCAAGCAGTGAAAGATGGAAAGAAAAGTGCCAGAGATCTCAAGAATTTGTCATTTGAAACATCTGACGTCCTGGTCTACCTCAGGAAGCGACTTGAGCCGCTAGACACGGTAGTGCTTGATCCTCCCCGCTCGGGAGCAAATAGCAAGGTACTTGGTCATCTAGCAAGGCTTGGAGCAAAGAATATTGTTTACGTTGCCTGCGATCCCGTTGCTGCGGCAAGAGACATAAAACAGCTAACTGAAATGGGCTACTCACTAAACGAAATCAAATCTTTTGATATCTTTCCGCACACTCACCACTTCGAAACCGTGATGTCATTTGCGAAAGTGGGCAGCTGATAATAAGAAAAAGGGCGAGTAGTCGCCCTTTGTTCTTCCCATCCCCCGAAGCTAGTCACCGCAACCCTTCTTTGCGTTTGGTGACTATCTTCTAGTCCAGATTATTCAGTTTTTGGTTTTTCATCTGGTTAATTCTTCCAATTCTTGCCGATAGGTTTTTAGCTATTTTTTCAATCAGATTTTCTCTGCAGGGTCTGCCGAAGACCAGAACCACTGGTCCAATTTGACTGCGAAACCTGTTGTTGGGCGGCTTTACTGGACAGTAGTGAAGAGATCACAGCGATGGCAGCCGCTTGTTCAAGCTCGCTACCCTTTTCTACTTTTATAAGTTGGGAAATTTCGTTTATAGAAGTTTTTTTCATCAGAGTGGAATGTTTCCGTGCTTCTTGGGAGGAAGTTCTGCCCGCTTGGTCTTCAGAGCACGAAGTGAACGTGTTACTGCAGATCTGGTAGCAGCGGGTTCAATGATGCCGTCAAGCTCGCCTCGCTCAGCAGCAAGGAAAGGGCTTGCAACGTTGTAGGTGTACTCCTTGGCAAGCTGATCACGGACCTTAGCAATATCCTGGCCCTTTTCTTCTGCCTGCTTAATTTGATCACGGAACAAAATGTTGACTGCACCCTGTCCACCCATCACCGCTATCTCTGCGGTGGGCCAAGCGAGATTTATGTCGGCACCCAGCTGCTTGGAGCCCATCACGATGTAGGCACCGCCATAGGCCTTTCTGGTAATCACGGTTACCAACGGGACCGTAGCTTCAGCGTATGCGTAGAGCAGTTTTGCCCCGCGCCGGATTACACCCGCCCACTCTTGGTCGGTACCTGGAAGATAGCCGGGCACGTCAACGAGGGTGAGAATTGGAATTGAGAAGGAATCGCAGAATCTGACAAATCTTGCAGCTTTTTCACCGGCGTCAATGTTTAGAGTCCCAGCCATCTGGAGGGGTTGACTCGCTACGATTCCCACCGATTGCCCATCAATCCTTGCAAACCCCACAATGATGTTGGGTGCAAATAGTGCTTGGATTTCGAGAAACTCTCCATCGTCCACAACCGCCTCAATTACCTCATGCATGTCGTAAGGCTGGTTTGGGCTATCTGGAATTAGTGAGTTAAGTTTTCGATCTTCCTCGGTTATTTCAAGTTCTGAATCGCTCTGGTAGGCAGGGGATTGAGAAAGGTTGTTCTCCGGTAGGTATCCAACTAGCGCTTGAACAAAGTCAATCGCGTCCTCCTCATCGGATGCTAGGTAGTGTGCCACGCCGGAGGTTTCATTGTGAGTTCTAGCGCCACCAAGCTCCTCCATGCCGACATCTTCACCAGTAACTGTCTTGATCACGTCAGGACCTGTGACGAACATGTTTGAGGTCTTGTCAACCATAACTACGAAGTCTGTTAGCGCGGGTGAGTAGACAGCGCCGCCTGCCGCTGGCCCCATGATGATTGAGATCTGAGGGATGACTCCTGAAGCATGAGTGTTTAGACGAAAAATTTCCCCATATTTACCAAGAGCGATTACACCCTCTTGAATACGAGCACCACCTGAATCCAACATGCCAATCAGTGGCACACCAGTTTTTATAGCGTGCTCCATCACCTTGATGATTTTGTTTCCGGCCGCTTCGCCGAGAGAACCTCCGAAAATTGTGAAGTCCTGGGAGTAGACGGCAACCTGTCGACCATGAATGGTTCCAAAACCTGTGACTACGGAATCTCCGTACGGACGTTTGGAATCCATGCCAAATGCATTGGCACGGTGACGAACAAACTCGTCCATCTCTACAAACGAACCTGGGTCTAGAAGCATGTCGATGCGCTCACGCGCAGTCTTCTTGCCCTTGGCATGCTGCTTCTCGATGGCAACCTCGCCGGCTGCGTGAACAGCCTCGTGATAGCGATGTCTGAGGTCCTCGAGCTTGCCAGCTGTTGTGCCGAGATCTGGTTTTTCACTCATGGGGTCCTACTTTATTGCCGAAAATAGTGTCCGAATTGCATACTTCACACAAAGACTTTTCAAGTTCATTGAGGAATCCCACAAGCTGCTTGGGTGCAATAGGGTTTTTCCATGCAGCTGGCTAAATCAAGATCAGTGGTTCCGGGACTCAGATTCGTAGAGACAATCGACTCAACGAACGCCGAACTGGCCCGCGAATACGCCAGCTTGCCTGATTTTTCCGTCCTTGTCGCCCAGGAGCAGACAGGCGGGCAGGGTCGAGCGGGTCGAAGTTGGATATCAATGCCAGGCGCATCGATTTCGCTATCGGTGCTACTCAGGCCGAACCGTAGCGAGATCTCCGGACTAATTACCCTGATGGCGGCAGTGAGTATTCATCAAGCCCTAACTCATTTGTTTTCGAGCATCCCGATTTCAATTAAGTGGCCAAATGATCTTTTGATAGAAGAGCGAAAGCTGGCAGGGATTCTTGCTCAGAGAAACAGTGACGGCAGTGTGGTTTGTGGAGTAGGAATCAATCTTTTTCCCCAGTCGCAGGCTCCAGAAACAGCCGCGGCACTCAGCGAATTTGTCACGCCTGACTTTGATGAGATCACAGCAGCAGTTCTAGCTTCTCTAAAGAACAATTGGGAAAAACTTCAATCAGGAAAAGACGCTAGCTGGCTTCTCGAGGAGGTTCGCACTAATTGCTCAACACTGGGCACTGAAGTGAGAGCGGAATTAGCCAGTGGTGAAATTATTGAGGGGAAAGCCACCAGGATTACCAGTGATGGCTACCTGGTTATTCAAAACGAAAAAGAACACACACTGTCAGCTGCCGATGTTTGGCATCTACGCAAGCATTAGGAAAAAGCATGTATCGAGTCGGAGTCATTGGTGGTGGCCAGCTAGCACGCATGATGCATCCTGCTGCGATCGCCCTAGGGATTCAGCTCAAAGTATTGTCTGAGACCGAGGGGTCTTCTGCTCATGCGGCAACCACAATGGTTGGAGATTACAAAGATCTCAACACACTAAGAAAATTTGCGTCCACAGTTGATGTGATCACCTTTGACCATGAACATGTTCCGGTTGAGCTGCTGCAAGAAATTGAGCGAGAGGGAACACCAGTAAGACCTAGTCCAGGTGCGCTCATACACGCCCAAAACAAACTGGTTATGCGCCAACAGCTAACCAAGCTTTCTCTTCCCCAACCTGCTTGGGCTGAGATTAGAAATCAAGCAGATCTCAAAGATTTTCTCAGCGGAAAAGGCTCAGTCATTGTGAAAACGCCAATTGGTGGATATGACGGCAAGGGAGTTCGAGTAGTCAGCGATCCAACGGAAGTTGCCGATTGGTTTGAAAATATCTCAAGATTCGGCGGCAGTCTTCTTGCTGAGGAGAAAGTTCAGTTTGTTAGAGAGCTGTCCCAACTTTCTGCGCGAAGCCAAAGCGGTCAGTTTCTCTCTTGGCCTCTCGTTCAAACTATTCAGCGAGGGGGAGTGTGCTCGGAGGTTATTGCCCCTGCTCCCGACAGTGAGCATTTAGGTAACTCGGTGGACATTGCAAAGTCAATCTCTGAGGGTCTTGGTGTTGTCGGAGTCTTGGCTGTGGAGTTGTTTGAAGATGAACAGGGCCGACTGTTAGTGAACGAACTTGCGATGCGACCACACAATTCTGGTCATTTCACAATTGAAGGGTCGGTGACATCACAATTCGAACAGCATCTGCGTGCAGTTTTGGACTTACCCCTGGGAAAGACAAATATGAAAATGTCTAGCGCCGTGATGCTAAATCTTCTCGGAGTTGATGATCAGAACACCTTTGTTGAGCACTACGCCGATGCCATGGAAAACTTCCCAGAAGCAAAGTTCCACTCCTACGAGAAGGGAGCTAGGGCCGGTCGCAAGATGGGTCACATCACTCTTGTCGGGGATGACTGGCAGGACCTTTTAGCCAGGGGCAATCAGGCACGCCAGATCCTCTACGGCAACGCAGAATAGACTTTTGCCATGGCACTGGTTGCAATTGTGATGGGTTCTGACTCCGACTGGAAAATCATGCAGCAGGCTCAGCAAGTTCTCGGTGAATTTGGAGTGGAGTGCGAGGTGGAGGTACTGAGCGCTCATCGAACTCCTGAAAAAATGATCGCTTGGGGCAAAGGCGCAGCAGATAGAGGCCTGAAAGTAATCATTGCTGGTGCCGGTGGTGCTGCACATCTTCCCGGCATGTTGGCTTCTGTTACATCCCTGCCAGTTGTGGGTGTTCCGGTGTCACTCAATCACCTCGATGGTTTGGACTCGCTTCTTTCAATTGTTCAAATGCCATCCGGTGTCCCAGTCGCGACTGTCTCAATTGACGGTGCTAAAAATGCAGGACTGTTGGCGCTAAAGATTCTTGGAACTACCGATCTTGAGCTTCAGAAAAAACTCGACAGCTATCGAGCAGATTTACAGAAACTGGTAGAAGAAAAAAACCAGAACCTCAAATCAAGCCTCTAATCCGCTAATCCACGCCTTTCATCAGGCTTTTTTAAGAATCTCAACTTAGGGTTGAAGGTAGCTGGAGGTGAGCCATGCCTAGATTTCGTCTTTTATTCATAGGTGTTCTGTCGTCAGTTCTGCTCACCGGCTGCAGCATCTTTTATCCGAACTGGGGCGCAACGGGCCTGCCCGAAGAAACTGAATCCACAACCACGCAATCACCGCAGACGGATTCGGCAACTGAGGAGCCTGCTGAGACAACGGAACCGGAGGCTCAACCTTCGGAAACAGAGACTGCTGCGGAAAAACTTCCAGCCGAGGTTGTCATTCTTATGGCTGTTGCTGAACCGGATTTGGGTGTCTTAACAGTCGTGGCTCAGATTCCAAATCTGAGTGAAACCGGTGGCACCTGCACAATGCGCTTTTTGGGAAACAACATCGAAAAGAAACTTCAGGTCAAGGCCGAGCCTTCGTCCGCTTACACCCAGTGTTTCCCAATTGAATTTCCGCTGGCCGAATTGCCGCGTGGCAACGGGGTGGTGACCGTAACTTACGAATCCGAGCGTCACAGCGGGGTATCTGCCGCAACCTCGGTGGTGATTCCATAGCATGCGAAAAGCTCTTTCCGCACTAGCTGCGGCGACACTGATTGCAACTGGGTTTACAGCGGTTCAAAATTCTCCAGCTGAGGCAGCCCCGCCGGGAAGTGCCTTTGACCCAGGACTAATAATTAGCGACAGCGTCTTTTTTGATTTTGGTTCAATGACCGTTCAGCAGATTCAGGACTTTCTCAATTCGAGAGTTGAAAACTGTCGGGCTGATGACCCTGCAATTGATTGCCTGAAAAACGTTCGAGTCAACATCCCAGAAACGCCGGCCACTGCACCGGGCGAGGTAGGTCCCTGCAAAGCTATCGCTGCTAAGCAGGGCGCATCTGCTGCCGAGGTAATCCACGCTATTTCTAATGCCTGTGGCATTAACCCGAGAGTGTTGATTGTCACGCTGCAAAAAGAGCAGGGTCTGGTTACATCCACCAAGCCAACCTCTTATATGTATCGTGCGGCGATGGGATTTGGTTGCCCTGACTCCGATCCTGGTATTTGCGGGAAGGTTTTCGTAGGGCTTTTCAATCAGCTCTATAGAGCTGCCAAGCAGTTCCGTTGGTATGGAAACCCAGAAGGCTCATTTACCTATTGGAAACCTGGTCGAGTAATCAGCATGCGCTTTCACCCAAGAGCAGCTTGCGGAAGTAAAAGCTTTGAACTGAAAAACCAGGCGACAGCAAACCTCTACTACTACACCCCCTACACGCCTAATGAGGCGGCGCTGAGAAACCTTTACGGCACTGGAGACAGCTGCTCAGCGTATGGAAATAGAAATTTCTGGCGCTTCTACCATGACTGGTTCGGATCCCCAATTGGGGGTGGTTACCTTCTAAAGAGTGCAACCAGTGGCAACTATTTGATTGTAAACAACGTTCGCTACCTCGTTAGCGATCCAAAACTACTTGAATCGCTGCGACCCCTTGGTCCTCTTGGAGAGATATCACAGGCATACCTGGATAGCTTCCAAGATGCAGGGGTGATGAGCCCGATGGTGATTGATTCCACGACCAATGTCAGATACCTACTCGTTGATTCAATTAGGTATGAGGTGACTGACTGCCAAGTAGCTGCGCACTATGGCTATGACTGCAACCTAGCCATTCCACTGACTAGCCTGCAGCTGAATAACTTCATTAATGGCGGTGTCCTCACCAGGCTCGCAGAGTCTGCTTCGGGCGCTCGATACTGGATTGAAAACCAGACCTACCGCGTCGTGGTTGACCAGCTTGCTCTGACAACTGTCGGGGGACAGACGACTGCGCCGGTGAAACTAAATGTCGAGCTTGTTCCCACTTTGACCTCAGGCTCGGCTCTAGCATCCGAGCTAGCCCTTTTCTCGCTCAAGGGATCGAATGATGTTTTAGTGGCGAGCGGAGGCCAGACATTTAGGTTCACAGCCTCCTTGGCAAGTAGCACCAACCTTCAGCGATGGTTCAGTTCAACTAGTGCCACTGTGGAGCTTTCCTCGATTCAGGGTTCGCTAAATCCACAGAGCATCAGAGGTTTTGTCTCTTCTCCAGTTGGTTCGGCTTTCGTGCTGACTGGAGATGGAAAAGTGCCAGTTTCAGATCCGCAGGATTGGACCTCGCAGATAGTGCAGGTTCCAGATGCACTTTTGGCAGCAATTCCAACGGCGAATGCTCAACTTTCCACACCGGTGGTGGTGAGCTCGCAGGGAAACAACCTGTCGTATTTCATAGACGGTTCAAGTAGGAGAACTTCATCCCAGAGGGACATGACAGAAAGGTTCCTTGAACTTCTGAATCAGCCGCGCGTGATGATGCTTCCGCAGGCGGCAATAAACGCTGTCTCCAGCTCGGGCGTTGCTCTATCGCCAGGTTCGATCATCAAGCAGGGTAGTAACTTCTTTATGGTCGATGGGATCTCTTCACTGATTCGGCTTGAGTCTCAGGCTCATGCGACCAGTGTCTCAAAGTCCAAAGTATTCACCTACAACCAAAGCGATTTAGCGGGCTTCCAGATCCGGACCCGACTGAATTCACTAAAGGTGCAGTGCGCTGGTGGCACCTACTTACTGGATAAGGGCACGCTATATCCGATTGCGCAAAATGCCGCCAGTGAATACCCAGGTAATCCCTACCCCTTGGCCACTAGCACCTGCAGTGCACTCGAGCTTTCCCCACGTCCTGCCGGCCAATTCATCAGAGATAACTCCGGTCTTTTGTTCTTGATCCAAGATGGTAAGAAGATGCGAATTTCATCTTGGGCTCATCTTGCAAAGCTGCGCGGTGATTCGCCAGCTCACATCGAAGTGACTGGATACTTTGCCAGCAAGATTCCTTCGGGGGAGCGAGCTCCGCAGACCGTCACGCTTTCAACAGGTGGAGCTATTCCAAATGGTGAATTTGGTGAGCTGACGTTTGGTGGAACGCTACCTACAAGTCCAACTCCCACACCAAAACCAACGCCTACGCCCACACCAACACAAACACCTACTCCAACACCTACTCCAACACCGACGCCAACCCAATCAGCCCCGGCAACATCATCTCCAGTCACGGAGTATCGAGTCAGGGCTGGCGACACCTTGACCAGCATCGCAGCCAGATTCTCAGTTAGCGTCTCCAGACTTCAGTCGCTAAATGGCATTACGAATCCGAATCAACTTAGGGTCGGTCAGCTACTGAAGATTCCATCCAGCTCAACCAGTTCGCCTACTACCTCATCACCTCAGCCCACTCAACCAGCTACGCAATCTCCGAGTGCATCACCGGTGGTTAGGACCTATCAGGTGCAGTCAGGGGATACCCTTTGGGGAATTGCAAGGAAATTTGGTGTCAGCGCCGATGCATTGGCAAAACTCAATGGCATAACTAATGCCAATTTGATCAAAGTTGGTCAGACGCTAAAGATTCCAAGCTGATTCGACAATTTCCTGAAGACCGAGTTTGGCCCTAAGGCCCAGCACCTTGTTCATTCTCTCCACATCAGCAACTAGCCGAGGCGGATCTCCTGCACGGCGCTCGCCAAGAACAGGATCAAAGGCAATTCCGCTCACTGATTTGATGGCTTTCAGAACGTCAAAGACCGATGCGCCAACACCTGTTCCGATGTTGAAAACATCGAAGCTTTGGTCAGGTTTTTCTAGGTAATCAACTGCTGCTACGTGGGCCTCGGCTAAATCCGTCACATGCACATAATCACGAATGCAGCTGCCATCTTCTGTTGGATAGTCATTTCCAAAAACCACCGGAGTTTCGCCTCTGCGTAATTGGCCGATGGCGATTGGAATCAAATTCAGGGCGGCTGTATCGGCCAGTCCCTTGCTGCCTGTTCCGGCGGCGTTGAAGTATCTAAGCGATACTCCACGCAGCCCCCAGTGAGCAGCATTTCTAACCATCCACTCGCCAATCAACTTGGTCTCGCCGTAAGGATTAATTGGTTTGGTCGAAGTTGTTTCTGAAACCTTTTCGACATCAGGCATTCCATACACTGCAGCGGAGGAGGAGAAGACCAGCTTCTTAGTCCCAGTGGTTCTCATGGCGAGCAAAAGATTTGCAAGGCCCCCGATATTGTCTTTGTAGTAGAGCTCGGGCTTCTCAACTGATTCCCCGACCTGTTTCTTTGCGGCCAGGTGGATGACTGCATCAAAGCCCCTCGACAGCACACTCTCTAGCTGCTCTTGGGCCTGAGCTGAGGCGATGTCGAACCTTACGAGCTCGCAGTCAATCCGCTTTTCTAGGCCAGTTGAAAGGTCGTCAACGACGGTGCAGGTGTGGCCTGCGGCCTGTGCTTGCAGCACTATGTGGGAGCCGATGTAGCCAGCGCCACCTGTGACGAGCAGTTTCATACCTCAAGGCTACCTTGAGCCTTTCTTCACACTTTGGTAACTGGCCCGCAGATCTCAACTTGACAGGAGCATACTTACACCGCTGTAATTACAGAAGCGTTATTCACTGGAGGGAGCCGCATGGAGAAGAACCAGGTGCCGGCTAGTTGGTTTGTCGATGTTCTAAAGCTGGGAGTGGCCAAGGCTTACGGAAGTGATCTTGATACTGATCCGCTTGCTTGGCAAGAAGATGCCCTCTGTGCACAGACCGACCCCGAAGCTTTCTTCCCAGAAAAAGGTGGCTCGACCAGAGACGCAAAAAGAATTTGTGCTCAGTGCACCGTGCGTGCAGAGTGCCTTGAATACGCGCTAAAGAACGATGAGCGATTTGGAATTTGGGGCGGACTTTCCGAACGCGAGCGTCGTCGTCTGCGTCGCCGCGCATAACAAATCGTGTCACTGTCGGTAGCGACAATCGTTGTAGCTCACGAAGCCGACGAATATCTAGCCGAAACACTTAGTCAACTAGAAAAACAGAATCATTCGATTCAGCAGGTAATGGTTGTTGACACAGCAACCCGGACTGAAACCGCGGAAATAGTTTCTAGGTTTGGTTTTTCGCTAATTCAACCTGGCACACTTCGTCTCGGCAGCGCTATCGATGCTGGCATTGCAGCACTAAGCCACCAACCAGATTGGCTCTGGATTCTTCACGATGATTCAGCACCTGAACCAGACGCACTAAGAAACCTCACCAAGGCTGCCG
>CAZMOF010000002.1:0-62549 GCA_964567905.1 uncultured Aquiluna sp.
CATGAGTTTATAAGGATAACTAGGGCCACCTCGGCCCAATTCCCAAATTGGCTGGACTAATTATCGACAACTGGAATCTTGGCAGTTAGGACCACGTAGGAGTCAATTGCCAGGCCACCCAGGACGGATGCCACGACGGCAAAAAAGAACATGGGTCCAGAAATAAATGTCGCCGACTGCAGGAATCCAAGCAGAAGGGCAAAGAGCAGGACCTTTATCAGCCAACCCCCAAGGACGAGGGCATAGAAACCATTGAGCCCCAGCTTGGAGCCAAAACCAATGCTGAGAATGGTCATTACTCCGAAGACAGCCGAGACGCTGGCCCCAATCAGAGACGATGCAACCCCGCCCGACCCGTAGACCAGATAACCAATCACAGATCCAAGGACAGCGACTAGTCCGGCCAGCAGCAGATTCAATCGGAGGGCCTTGGCAAATAGCTGTTTACTGTTTGTTTGCAATCTTCCTCCGATATCGAATGCGTCTAGCTAGTGCCGGCCAATAGGTGTGAATTAGAGCCAGGATTTGCCATGCTCCAAAAATCATTAGTACCTGTGGCAAATCTAACCAGAAAAACAGCAGCAATGTTGTTGAGACCAACAGGGTCCAGTGATAGAAAACCAATACCGCTCCCTGATGAGAGTGACCTATATCTTGCAGTTGATGGTGCAGGTGCTCCCTGTCTGGGGCAAAAGGTGATTTACCTCTGCTGAGCCTTCGCACAACCGCGAGCAGCAAATCAAGTAGCGGAAGAATCAGAATAAAGACTGGAAGCGCCAGCGGAATTAGCGCGGGTAACAGATCGTTGCGAGTAACTGTTGCTGGATCTATTGAACCGGTGACCGTGATGGCACTGGTTGCCATCAAGAGTCCCAGAAGCATTGCACCTGAGTCCCCCATAAAAATCTTTGCCGGTCTCCAGTTGTGGGGAAGAAATCCAATCACCAACCCCAGAATGATTGCTGAGATAAGTCCAGCTGTTGAAAAGTAGTTGGTGGGGCTGGTTTGCTGAGCCAGTAGATATGTGTAGACAAAAAAGGCCAGCGTGCCAATAGCGACAACGCCGGCCGCTAATCCATCTAGGCCATCTATGAAGTTGACAGCATTCATCACTAAAACCAGAGCAAACACTGTGATTGCTAGCGAGACCGCAAAACTTCCAACGGTGACGCCTCCGATAGGCAGTGAAACAATCTGAATTCCCGAAGAAGCAATAATCCAGGCGGCTGCCATCTGGCCACCCATTTTGGCAGTCCAGTCAAGCTCGATTAGATCATCTAATAGACCAACTATGACGATGAGAGCTCCCGCAAAGAACATCGCCCAAATCGGTCCTGGATTCGCGAAAAGAGAATCAAACCATCCAAACGATGCAGCCGAAAAGAATCCTGCACCCAATCCCAAAAGCATCGCAATTCCACCGATGCGTGGGGTGGGAGATTTGTGAACATCTCGTTCACGAATGGCAGGGGCAATGTTGAATCTCTTTGCTGTATAGCGCACGGCCCAGGTTGCTAGGTAAGTGACCACCGCGGTGATCAGTGCAACCAGGAAGTAGGCGCGCACTAGTCGACCTCGAGCTCCACGTTGCCGATGACTGATCTGATGCGCTCCAAGGAGATTGCCCCTTTGCGCAAAACACGAATGGGTTCTCCGTCTCTCACCTGCGTGAGATCAAGAATTGTTGAAGCCTCACCTTTGGGTGATGCCCCGCCATCTAAATAAACCGCAACTTTGGTACCAAAATATTCCACTGCCTGCTGGGCAGTCACTGCTGATGGTTGGCCCGTCAAATTTGCACTAGAAACTGCCAACGGTCCGACATCTTCCAGTAGCGCAAGCGTAATTTTGTGATCTGGTACACGAAGTGCAACTGTGCCTCTAGTTTCACCAAGGTCCCAGTCAAGACTTCGCTGCGCTTTCAACACCATGGTTAGTGCACCTGGCCAGAATGCAGATGCCAATTGATTGGCAACCAGTGGAAGATCAGCTGCCAATGCCGAAAGCGTCTCAACCTTGGGGATTAGGACTGGTGGTGGAGAGGTTCGATCGCGACCTTTTGCATTCAATAAATTTTCAACAGCTTTTGGGCTAAATGCATTTGCCGCAATTCCATAGACAGTATCGGTGGGAAGTACAACCAATTCCTGACGGTCGAGAGAAACCTTTGCTAGGCGAAAGCCAGTCAGTAAGTCCGTATCGACCGAACAGTCATAAACACTTGGCAAGCTATGCCCTCCTTATGCCGCTAACAGCCCTAAGTCGCCCGGTTGGATCGGGGTGTGCAGTAACGCTAGTGAAGCCCTCTGCTAATAGTAGTTCACACACCTGATCGCTCTGCCCGTCCGCATGCTCAAGCACCAGCATCCCAGAGGGTCTAAGTGCGAAAGCAGCTATTGCAACTATTTCCCGTATTGCATCGAGGCCATCCTCCCCCGAATAAAGAGCGAGTTCAGGATCGTACTTCGAAACTTCAGGATCTACTGGAACAGCAGAAATGGGAATGTATGGAGGATTCGCAATAACCAAATCTAGATTGCGATAGCTCGGCAGAAATTCTTCAAAACCTCCAACTACGAGCTCGACCTCTGGAGCAAACTGCTTAATGTTCATTTCCGCGTACCGTGCTGCTTCAGGCGACAACTCAATTGCAATCACATCCGCTTTTGTCTCTTGCGCCAGGCTGATTGCGATGGCACCAGAGCCACACCCCAGATCAACTGCTAGTGGTTTTGCATCAAGTGAATTCAGAAAATCAATGGCAATCTGCGTGACCTGTTCGGTCTCGAATCTTGGAATGAAAACACCGGGACCTACAGCTAGTTCCAGTTTTCGAAAAGCTGCCCTACCAGTTATGTGCTGCAGCGGTTCGCGCTTCAATCTTCTTTGGAGCCCTTGGTAAAAAGTCTCAAGTTCACTTTGATTCAACTCTTCATCAAGCGTGATGCGCCTAAGAACCTCAGCTCTGGTTGACTGCATCGAGTGTGCGAGTAACCAGTGGGCATCAGCATCAGGACTTGGGACGCTGGCGAAAGTGAGCTGCTCCCGGGCCTGCTCAAGGGCTTGGGCTACTTTCATCAGGAGCCTTGGATTGCGGCCAGTCTGGCTTCCTCATCCATGCTTATCGCAGATTGCACGATTGGTTCCAGCGCACCTTCCATTACCTGGTCAAGGTTGTAGGCCTTGTAACCGGTGCGATGATCTGCAATTCGATTTTCTGGGAAGTTGTAGGTTCGAATTCTCTCGGAGCGATCAACCGTTCTGACCTGACTTTTGCGCTGAGCAGACTGCTCAGCATCAATTGCCTCCTGCTGGGCAGCCAGCAGTCTGGCTCGCAAAACGCGCATAGCCGCTTCTCGATTTTGAAGCTGTGACTTTTCGTTTTGCATCGACACCACAATCCCTGTTGGAAGGTGAGTGATTCGAACTGCCGAGTCAGTTGTGTTTACTGACTGACCACCAGGGCCTGAGGATCGGAAGACATCAACCCGTAAATCATTTGGAGAGATTTCAACTTCCTCTGGCTCATCAACTTCAGGAAAGACCAGCACGCCTGCGGCTGACGTGTGGATTCGTCCCTGCGCTTCAGTAACAGGAACTCTCTGAACTCGGTGGACGCCGCCCTCGTACTTCAGGTGCGCCCAAACACCCTGCGCTGGGTCGGAAGAGTTCGACTTTATTGCCACCTGGCAGTCCTTGATACCGCCCAGGTCGCTTTCAGTCTTGTCGAGGACCTCCGCTTTCCAGCCTTTGCTTTGGGCGTAGTACATGTACATGCGAAGAAGATCTGCGGCGAAAAGAGCACTTTCTGCTCCGCCCTCGCCGGCCTTGATTTCCATGATGACGTCTCTACCGTCGTCCGGGTCTCGTGGAATCAGTAGTCTTCGAAGTTTTTCTTTGGCAACAGGAATCTGCTCTTCCAGAATCGGAAGCTCAGCGGCGAATGCTGAGTCTTCAGCAGCCAGTTCTTTCGCCGCGGCAAAGTCTTCTTCTAATCGCTTTATGTCATCGTCAGCTTGCAGGATGGCTGAAAGCTCCGCGTAGCGACGGTTGAGCTTCTTAGCGAGCGCCGGGTTTGAGTGAACCGCCGAGTCGCTGAGTTGCTGTTGCAAGCTCGCGTGCTCGGATCTAAGTCCTGCAAGCGAATCCAGCAAAGCTACTCCGAGTCAGTGTCTGTAGGGACGGGCATTGACTTCTCAAGCATGAGCAGGAATTCGACATTGCTTGCCGTTTCCTTCAGCCTGTTCAGTACTAGCTCCAAAGCCTGCTGCTGCTCAAGACCTGCAAGAGCACGACGAAGCTTCCAAATAATCTTGGTCTCCTGCGGGCTCATCAGCATCTCTTCGCGTCTGGTTCCAGAAGCATTAATGTCTACCGCTGGGAAGATTCGCTTATCAGAGAGCTGACGAGAGAGCCTGAGCTCCATGTTTCCAGTTCCCTTGAATTCTTCGAAGATAACTTCGTCCATCTTCGAACCGGTTTCAACCAGTGCTGTGGCGATGATGGTGAGTGATCCACCGTTCTCAATATTTCTAGCGGCACCAAAGAACTTCTTTGGCGGATACAGGGCAGATGAGTCAACACCACCGGAGAGGATTCTTCCGCTTGCTGGCGCTGAAAGGTTGTATGCGCGACCCAAGCGAGTAATCGAATCAAGCAGAACTACTACGTCGTGACCTAGCTCGACTAGGCGCTTTGCACGCTCAATGGCAAGCTCTGCAACCGTGGTGTGATCATCGGCTGGACGGTCGAAAGTAGAGGCAATTACCTCTCCCTTGACGGTGCGCTGCATATCCGTAACTTCTTCTGGACGCTCGTCCACGAGCACAACCATCAGGTGAACTTCTGGGTTGTTGGCAGAGATAGCGTTAGCAATTGCCTGCAGAACCAGAGTTTTTCCAGCCTTTGGCGGAGAAACAATCAAGCCTCTCTGGCCCTTACCAATCGGCGAAACCAGATCAATAATTCTGGTCGTCAGCTTCTTGGGATCAGTCTCAAGTCGGAGTCTGGTGTCTGGGTATAAAGGTGTGAGCTTGGAAAACTCGACTCTAGACTGCGCCTCTTCCAAGGTTTGCCCATTGACGGTTTCCACCTTTACCAAGGCATTGAACTTTTGTCTTTGGTTTTCGCCCTCTCGTGGTTGACGAATAGAGCCGATAATGGCATCTCCCTTGCGCAGGCCGTACTTCTTTACCTGCCCAAGAGAAACATAAACGTCGTTTGGACCTGGCAGATAGCCAGAGGTCCTGAGGAATGCGTAGTTATCGAGGACATCCAGAATTCCGGCTACGGGAATTAGGACATCGTCTTCGAGAATCTCTGGCTCGGACTCTTCTTGATTACGTCTTCTGTCGCGATCACGGAAGCGTCCCCTGCGATTGCGATTTCTGCGGTCATCGTCTCGGTCCCTGGAGTGCTCTCGGTCATTCGAACGAGTCTCGCGGTCCTCGCGTGAATCCTGTCGCGACTCAGACTCTGCGGGTCTACTCTCCGCCGGCCTAGTCTCCTGTGCTTCGGACTTTGGGGCTGAATCTTTAGTTTCTGGCTTTTCTTTTTTGGAAGCAGCGCTCGAGCTAACTCGACGGGTGCGCTTTGCTGGCTTCTCGTCTTGGTTGTCAACCATTGTGTGTTTTTCTCGTTTCTTCACGGCGAAGCCGCGTTGTAAGAATTTGATTGAAGATGCAGAGGGGCTTTTTAGTTGCCTGATCCAGGCTGCCCCTCAACACTAGCACCTTTGAAGTCAACTGCAAGCGCTAGAGGAATCCAGCTGGGGAAACCTTTTTTCACGAATTCAATGGCTGCAAGCCTCTTTTGGGGGTCATCCTCAAGAACCAACACACTGGGACCTGCCCCGGAAACCACTGCGGCGTGTCCTTTTTCCCGAAGAGTTGCAATTAGCTTGCTGGTCTCAGGCATGGCGCTAGCCCGATAGTTCTGATGAAGCCTGTCTTCAGTCGCAGCCATCATCAACTCAGGACTCTGGGTTAGTGCCGCTACCAGCAAAGCAGATCTGGAGACGTTGAAAACAGCATCCGTGTGAGGAACAGTCTCCGGTTGGAGACTCCTAGCGAGTTTGGTTGACATTTCGTTGGGTGCAACTAGGACCAGCGGAGAAATACCCCTGTGAACAGTCAGTTTTTTGTGGTGGGGACCATGCTCATCCACCCAGGCAATTGTTAAGCCACCAAACAGTGCTGGGGCAACATTGTCAGGGTGTCCCTCCATTGTTGTTGCAAATTCCAAAAGCTGCTTTTCGGAAAACTGGTTGTTCAGAAGGCCTGCGGCTAGCATCACACCTCCGGCAACAGCTGCTCCTGATGAACCCATTCCGCGACCATGAGGAATCGAATTGTGGCAAGTTAGTCGCACACCTGGCAGCTTCTGACCAACTGAGTCAAAAACTAGTTTCATTGATCTATAAATCAAATTGTTTTCGTCTGTCGCTGCTGACTTTGCCCCTTCACCCGAAATCTTTATTTCCAGGCCTGATGGAATTACCTCCAGCTCATAAACGTCATAGTGAGCAAGTGCCATTCCAAGAGAATCAAAACCCGGACCAAGATTGGCACTGGTGGCGGGAACAGTAACTTTCAGCTTCATGAGTTCTTCTCCAAGCCCAGCACATCCGCAACTGATTCAACTTGCGCTGAAACTTTTCGAGGCTTGATTTTTCTTCCTCGCTCATCCTTTAGTGCCCAGTCTGGGTCTTTCAGTCCGTGACCTGTGACAGTAATCACTACCTCGTTCACGCCTTTCAGCTCACCTTGCTTCGACAGTTTGTAAAGACCTGCAGCACCGGTGGCACTAGAGGGTTCGACAAAGACACCGGTTTCTTGCGACAGAAATCGATGCATCCAGAGAATCTCACTGTCGCTGACAGCACCAAATAGTCCCTGCGTTTCAGCCTTGGCTGCCTGCGCCAAATCCCAGGAAGCGGGATTGCCGATTCGGATAGCGGTGGCGATGGTGTCGGGTTTGGCAACCGGCGAGCCCTTAACAAAAGGTGCGCTGCCCTCGGCTTGGATTCCGAAAAGCCTGGGAAGCTTCTTTATCCGCCCTGCGGACAAATCTTCCTGGTAACCAAGATGGTAAGCAGAAATGTTTCCCGCATTTCCTAGTGGCATGGCATGGATGTCAGGCTGTATGCCAAGGATATCAACGACTTCAAATGCAGCAGTTTTTTGTCCCTGCAGGCGATCAGGATTTACCGAATTCACAAGAAAAACCGGATAGCTCTGACTGAGCTCCCTTGCAATCCGGAGACAATCGTCAAAGTTTCCCCTGACTTGGAGAATCTGGGCCTTGTGTGCGACAGCTTGAGAGAGTTTTCCCCAAGAAATTTTTCCGGCCGGTACTAGGACCACCGACTGCATCTCGGCTTTGACCGCGTATGCCGCTGCCGAGGCTGAAGTATTTCCTGTTGAAGCTGCAATCACAGCTTTTGCACCACGACCTTTCGCTTTAGAGACCGCGGTGGTCATTCCTCGATCCTTAAACGAACCAGTGGGGTTCATGCCCTCAAACTTCAGGTGCACACGCCCAACATCCAGAAGTTTGGCTAGGGCAGGAGCTTCAATGAGCGGAGTTCCACCCTCGCCCAAGGTGACAATGGGGTCAGAATCCGAAAAAGGCAGCCGATCAAAATATTCTCTAATCACACCTCGCCACTGATGCGCCATTAGATTCCCTCAACTCTAACTACCGATTCAACAGCAACCACTGCCTTATTGTTCTTTAGCGACTCGACTACTTTTTCCAAGTCACCTTCGGACGCGATGTGAGTCATGATGGTAAGAAGTGCCGCTGAGTCGCTGTTTGATGAAACCGACTGGGCCACAGTCTCGACGCTTATTCCTTGTGCAGCAAACTCACCCGCAATTGATGCGAGCACACCTGGTTGGTCACTCACACGAAGAGTTATCTGGAAGCGGGTCTTGGTCGCTTGCACTGGTAAAACCTTCAAGTTTGCGTGAGTCGAAAGTGGAAGCCCAGGTCCACCAGCAAGATGGCGCTTAGCTGCCGATACCAGATCTCCGAGCACGGCTGATGCGGTCTGAACTCCGCCTGCTCCAGCACCATAAAACATAAGGCGCCCCGCACTCTCAGCTTCAACGAAAACTGCGTTGTATGCGCCGTGAACGGCAGCCAAAGGATGACTTCTTGGAATCAATGTTGGATGAACCCTAACAACTAACCCGTCATCGACTCTCTCGCTAATTGCCAATAGTTTCAGCGTGTAACCAGCATCTTTAGCAGTAGCTATCTGAGCAGGTGTTACCGAAGAAATGCCTTCGCGATGAACTTTCTCAACTGGAACTTCACTATGGAATGCGAGGGAGGCCAGAATGGCGGCCTTACTAGCTGCGTCAAAGCCCTCAATGTCGGCCGTCGGATCGGCTTCCGCATAGCCGAGAGCTTGGGCCTGCTGAAGTGCGGTAGCAAAATCCAAACCGTTGGTTTCCATTTGATCGAGAATGTAGTTTGTGGTTCCGTTCACGATTCCCATGACTCGATTTATTTTGTCTCCGGCAAGCGACTCTCGAAGGGGCCGAATAATTGGAATGGCACCACCCACAGCTGCTTCGTAGTACAGCTGAGCCCCAAGCTGTTGCGCAAGTTCGATTAGCTCTGGACCCTTCAAGGCAATAAGCGCCTTGTTTGCCGTCACAACATCGGCGCCTGAGTTAAGTCCCTTTCTAATCCATTCGTTAGCCGGCTCAATTCCACCCATGAGCTCAATGACTATGTCTGCACCCGTAAGAAGCGACTCAGCATCTTCCGTGAATAGTTCTTTTGGAATTCGTGTGTCACGCTTTGCGCTTTTGTCTCGGACGGCAATGCCGACAAGTTGAAGTTCTGCGCCAACCCTTTGGGCCAGCTCATCCCGATTTTCAACCAGCAGTCTGGCTACTTGAGAGCCGACTGATCCTGAACCAAGGAGCGCGATGCGAATGGGACGGTACTCAGATTGCATTACCGACCTCCAATTCCTGCGTCTTTAGCCAACAAATCAGATTCGCTTTCTCCGCGAATCAGTAAATGAGCTTCCCCATTCTTTACCGCGACCATGGCTGGTTTAGTTACGTAGTTGTAGTTAGAAGATAGCGAATAGCAGTAAGCCCCTGTGGCGGCCACGGCGAGGATGTCATTCACGGAAGTGTCTTCTGGAAGAAGAGCATGGCGAACCACGATGTCTCCCGATTCGCAGTGCTTACCAACAACCCTTGCCAAAACTGCTGGTCCTTCAGAAAGACGAGACCCGAGTACCGCAGTGTATTCCGCTCCATAAAGCGCTGAGCGAAGATTGTCGCTCATTCCACCATCAACACTTACGTAAAGTCGACGGGCCTGAGGCCCCTGATCAGTCAGAGCTACATCCTTGGTAGTTCCCACCGTGTAAAGAGTTAGTCCAGCGGGACCTGCAATGACTCGTCCTGGCTCGAAGGCCAGTTTAGGTATGGCAATTCCAAGTGCTTCGCATTTGTTTTTGACGCTGGACATAATCTTTTCTGCAAACTCTTCGATGGCTAGGGGCGAATCATTAGAGGTGTAGGAGATACCAAAACCTCCACCAAGATTTAGCTCAGGCACTTCTCCTGAATGCAATAGCTTCGAGTGCAGTTCCAGCAGTAGTTCGGCCGAAGCGATGAAACCCTCGGCAGAAAAAATCTGTGACCCAATGTGCGAATGCAGACCAAGAAAACGAAGGTGCGAATGCGAGCGGATTTTTTCCACCAGGGAAGGAACATCCTGCATGGAGATTCCGAACTTCTGATCCTCCCTTGCCGTGGCCAGGTACTCATGAGTATGCGCGTGGACGCCAGTGTTTACTCGCAGCCGGACAGACTGGATCTTGTCCTGGGCGCCAGCAGCAGCTGCAATCCTCTCAATTTCCATTTCAGAATCAATGACTATGACAGAAACGTCATTAGTCACAGCTCTTCCAATTTCAATTAGGGACTTATTGTTTCCGTGCAAACCAATTTGGTCTCCCGAAACTCCTGCAGCCAGCACCACAGCGAGTTCACCACCGGTTGAGACATCAATCGAATATCCAGCTGAGGCAGCCCAGCGAGCAACCTCTGAAGTCAGTAGGGCCTTCGAGGCGTAGTAGAGCTTTACAGATGTGCCAATTTTGCTTGCCTCGGATTCAAAGGCTTGCTTAACTTTTTTCAGCCTTGCTTCGAAATCCCCTTGATCGATTACATACAGTGGTGAGCCAAACTGTCGAACCAGATTGGTGCAAGCAAAACCCGCAACTTCTAACTCACCGTAAGAATTACGTTTTGTAGAAGAAGGCCAAATCTTCGGGTCAAGACCTATCTCTTCAGAAAGCCATGCGGGAATCAGCGGATTAGACACAGCTACATCCTCTCCGGGGCGCTGACGCCAAGCAGAGCCAGCCCGTTGGCGAGCACGACGCCTGCTGCGTCGTTGAGCCATAAACGGGTTCTATGAATTGTCTCAATTGGCTTCGCTGGGAGAGGCAGAATCCGACAGTTGTCATAAAAACGGTGGTAACTTCCAGCCACTTCCTCCAAATAGCGCGCCACTCTGTGAGGCTCTCTATACTCCGCAGCCTGGGCCAAAATCCTGGGATACTCCGAGAGTTTGGAAAGAAGCTCACCTTCGGCTTCGCTATCTAGCAGTGCTGGTTCGAACTCGTCTCTATTCACTCCTAGCGACTCAGCATTCCTATCAACTTGCTTTGTGCGCGCGTGGGCGTATTGAACATAAAAGACAGGGTTGTCGTTAGTTCTTTTACCAAGTAACTCCAGATCGATATCAAGAGTGGAGTTTATTGAGGAGCGAACAAGAGCGTAACGGGCCGCATCGACGCCCACAGTTTCAACCAAATCTTCCATAGTCACAACATTGCCGGCCCTCTTGGACATTCGGACAGGCTGCCCACCTTTGACCAAGCTCACCATTTGTCCAATGAGAATCTCCATGTTTACACCAGGAGTATCTCCGAAAGCGGCACAGACTGCGTGCATTCGACCTATGTATCCATGGTGATCAGCGCCGAGCATGTAAATGGTGCGATTGAATCCTCGCTCACGCTTGTCGAGGTAATAGGCAATATCTCCAGCAATGTAGGAAGCTTCGCCGTCGGACTTAATGACAACGCGATCCTTTTCATCACCTAAAGCTGATGATCTGAACCAAAGTGCCCCATCCAGCTCAAACATGTGCCCCTGATTCTTTAGACGCTCGACCGCTTTCTTCACCGAACCAGATTCATACAAAGAGTTCTCATGAAAGTAAACATCGAAGTCAACACCGAAGTTATGCAGAGACTCCTTTATTTGACCAAACATCATCTCAACGCCCTGCTTACGAAATTCCTCCTGCTGATCTTCTCCTTCGAGCTCAAGAAGAAGAGGATTTTTTGAAACTAGGGCCGCTGCAATTTCAGAGATGTAGCTACCTGCGTACCCATCTTCGGGAGTCGGCTCGTTCTTTGCTGCGGCAACTAACGATTTCGCAAAACGATCAATTTGAGCACCGTGATCATTGAAGTAGTACTCGCGAGTGACACTTGCGCCTTGTGATTGAAATATTCTGGCCAGAGAGTCCCCTACTGCCGCCCAGCGTGTTCCACCGAGGTGAACGGGTCCAGTTGGGTTGGCTGAAACAAATTCAAGGTTTAATTTCTCCCCAGCCATTGATGTTGAGGTTCCATAGCGGCTTCCTTGTTCAACCACCTGCCGAGCCAGACTTCCGGCCGCGGCTGAAGATACAAACAGATTGATAAAGCCTGGCCCAGCAATTTCGGCAGAGGTGACTCCTTCGAGTTTTTGGAGAATAGGTAAAAGTAGCTCAGCAATTTCCCTCGGTGGCTTTGCGGCCTTCGGAGCAATCTGCATTGCTACGTTCGTCGCCCAGTCACCGTGCTGACGGTTTTTTGGTCTTTCTACCACTATTTCTTTGGGGACAGCTTCTGAGGGAAGTGTTCCAGCCGCGACTAGCTCCGCTAACGCCTTGCTGATCGCAAGACTAAGTTGCTCTGGAGTCACGGGATTTCCTTAGAAAATATGTAAAAGATGGGGTGAGCAACTTCTTATATTACCCGCGCAACCACTGAAAGCTAAAGGGCTTCCTTGATAATCAAGCCCTCTGCGTGGGTTGCTGTGACAGGAATTGGGTCACAAATTTCTCCAACAAATTGACCATCAACCGTATTGATAAAGCCAAGCAGATACGAATCTCCTTGGGGATTCTGAACCACGCGACCAGCGTAAATTCTCCTGTCGCCAAACGGCTTTGAATTTTTGAAATCAACTTTCTCTAGATTTTCATCGCAGACCAGTGAGTAGGTTGAGTCTTGCTGGCCAGTTAACTTCAGAAAGTTCTCGTCTAGTTCTCTCCAGCCACAGCAGAAAATCAACAGCGGAACATTGTCCACAGTCACTAATTGGAATACTTCTAGCTGGGCAAATCCTTGATCTGGAAGAGAAAGGGGTGCAGTTACTTCCCAATTAATCAAATCTGCAGAGACTGCGTGCCCGAGAACACCGCTGTTTCTATTTACTCCCGCCTTCGCTCTTGCGGTGACCAGCATGTGCCATTGATTGTCTTTCTGAGACTTGTAAACCCAGGGGTCTCGCCATGCCTCATCAACCCAAGTCTTATCTGAAAGTTTTTCATACCAAGTTGAATCAGCTTCAATCACTGTGCTCGCTGCTGACTTTGTCCAGGAAATAAGGTCTTTAGAAGTCGCAGATCCGATTCTCTGAATGTCGCCTCCATCTTCTCGAGACGTCCCCGTATAGAACATCCACCAAAGTCCAGATTCATCCTTCACGACACTCCCGGTCCATGTCGTCCAAGAATCAAAAGCAGGAGAGTCACTAGGAGAAATAGCATCGGGAAGTATCTCCCAATTTTTCAAATCTTTTGAGCGAGCGTGACCAATGTTTGTGTAGCGATGTCTTCGATTGGGATCAACTAAACCTCTTGATGCACACAAGTAAAAGGCGTGACAATAATCACCATCCCAGACATACCAACTGTCCCAAATCCATCTATCTGCCAAGCGAAGCGCCAAGATAACTCCTTCTACGTCAATGCTAGGCTTCAAAAAGGCCCCCATAGCTCAGGGGATAGAGCGCCGCTCTCCGGAGGCGGGTGCGCAGGTTCGAATCCTGCTGGGGGCGCTATTGCGCCAGAAACATCGCAAGTTCCGACATGGCCATCGCGCGATGTGATATCAAGTTCTTCAATTCCGGTTCAAGCTCGGCTGCTGTCAGCGCAAATCCCTCTGGAACAAAAATTGGGTCATACCCAAATCCCCCCTCGCCTTTGGCTTCAAAAGCGATGTGACCAGGCCATACCCCAGTGAAACTAACATCTAAATTCTCGCCAACGAGTGAGATTGTGCAGACAAAACTTGCCTGGCGATTTTCGAGCGCGATATCTTTCAGCTGAGACAAAAGAAGTTCTCTGTTTACTGAATCTGATCTCGTGCCCGACCAAATGGCTGAAAAGATTCCAGGGGCTCCCCCCATTACATCGACGCAGATTCCTGAATCATCAGCAAACGAAGGCTTTCCAGTTGCCTGAAAAGCAGAAAGAGCTTTGATTCTTGCGTTTTCGAGAAACGTAGCTCCAGTTTCTGCGGGTGATTCGCCAGCAAATGGGAGGATAGTCAGACCAGGTGCACGCAGAGCAATTATGTTTGCTGCCTCTTGAACTTTGTGCGGGTTACCCGTGGCAAAAACTAGCTCTTTCAAGCCAGCTCCAAATTGCTTCCAAGTGCACTGCGCTGCATCGTGGACAGGCTCTGGGTGGCGGCGACTGCCATATCTAGAAGCGAGTCAAGCTCTTCTTTACTGAAAGGATTGGCCTCGGCAGTCCCCTGAACCTCAACAAATAGGCCACGACCTGTGGCAACGACGTTCATATCTGTCTCTGCTCTCACATCTTCTTCATAGGCCAGATCACAAAGAGCCCTGCCGTCTACTACACCCACCGATACAGCAGCGACGGTGTCCAGAATTGGCTTTGCTGATTTTGAAATATGTCCATGACTCTTGGCCCATGCCACCGCATCCATAAGAGCAACAAATGCACCTGTTATCGCTGCAGTTCGAGTGCCACCATCTGCCTGAATGACATCGCAATCAATGACAATTGTGTTTTCACCAAGAGCTTTGTAGTCAACTACTGCCCGAAGTGCCCTTCCAATCAGACGAGAAATCTCGTGAGTCCTACCACCGATTTTTCCTTTGACGCTTTCGCGATCTGTTCGCTCATTGGTGGCCCGTGGAAGCATTGAGTACTCAGCAGTTACCCACCCTTCACCTGTGTCTTTTTTGAACCTGGGAACTCCTGGCGTAAAGGATGCATTGCAAAGAACCTTGGTGTTTCCAAAAGACACCAGAACTGAACCCTCTGCGTGCATTGTGTAGTTCCGCTCAATAGTCACCGCCCGCAGGTCACGGTCGCCTCTCCCGTCTTTTCTCATTTCAGTTCTTTCTCTCTAGTTTCTTGACGCCGCTAACCTCGGGACCGAGGAATCTCTTAGCTAAGACCTCAAACTCTGCAGCATTACCTGTTGCTAAAAATGAATAGCTAGGTTTCTGATTTACAGGAGCAAGAAGGTCATGCTCGGTCAGAACTCTGAAAACATCCTTGGCTGTTTCGTCTGCTGAAGAGACGAGGTTTACGCCTTCACCCATGACATAGGCAATCGCAGCTTGGAGAAGTGGGTAGTGCGTGCAACCAAGAACAAGTGTGTCGACTTTGGCATCGCGTATTGGCTTTAGATATTCCTCCGCAACCCTTAGAAGCTCTGGGCCCGAAGTGATGCCGCGCTCTACGTAATCAACAAATGCTGGGCAGGCAGCCGAGGTGATTTCAAAATCGACGGCCGCAGCAAACGCATCTTCATAAGCGCCAGAGGAGATAGTTGCTGAGGTTCCAATGACTCCGACTTTTTTGTTTCGAGAAGTAGCCACTGCTCTGCGAACTGCCGGTTGGATTACTTCGACCACTGGCACAGAGTGTCCATCTGTATAGCGCTCACGAGCATCCCTTAGAACAGCCGCTGAGGCCGAATTGCAAGCAATTACTAGTAGCTTCACTCCAGATTCGACTAGTTCGTCCATCACAGATAGCGCCAGTGTTCTTACCTCAGCTAAAGACTTTGGTCCGTAGGGAGAATTTAGAGTGTCCCCAACGTAAACAATCGACTCGTGAGGAAGCTGATCGATGATTGCCCTTGCGACGGTTAGTCCGCCGACTCCTGAATCAAAGATTCCGATTGGTCTTGCATCCACAAACCCAAGTCTAGAGCGGTCGTTGCTGGCTCTGTAGGCTGGTGGCGTGTCACTAGCTCTTCTCACAGACCGTTATGAACTAACAATGGTTCAGGCTGCCTTGCATTCCGGTAAGGCAGAGAGACAGTGCGTCTTTGAGGCATTTACTAGATCTCTACCACTGGGTCGAAGATATGGAGTCTTAGCCGGTACTGGTCGCCTTCTTGATGCAATTTCAAAGTTTCGATTTGAAAAGCAGGACATTGAATATTTGCGGGAATCCAAAGTTGTAGACGAGCGGACACTTGAATTTCTGAGCAACTATAAATTCGAAGGCAAGATTGAGGGATACCAAGAGGGAGATTTATTCTTCGCTGGATCACCGGTCTTTACCGTGACTGGAACTTTCGCTCAAGCCGTTGTGCTGGAGACTCTGATTCTTTCAATTTTGAACCACGACTCGGCAGTTGCCTCGGCTGCAGCGAGGATGTTCTCGGTGGCCAAGGGTCGATCTTTGGTGGAAATGGGATCCAGAAGGACGCAGGAGTTCAGTGCCGTTGCGGCAGCTCGAGCTGCCTACATCGCTGGCTTTGATGCAACCAGCAACCTGGAAGCGGGGAGGCTCTACAACATTCCAACCATGGGCACTTCAGCCCACTCCTTCACTCTTTTACACGACAGCGAAGAGCAGGCCTTCAAGGCTCAAATTGGTGCCCTTGGAGTAAATACAACGCTGTTGGTCGACACATATGACATAAAAAAGGCTGTGGCAATGGCAGTGAAGCTCACTGATGGAAAAGTTGCGGCGGTACGCATTGATTCTGGTGATTTAGCGGCAACTGCTGCGGAGGTAAGACAGCAACTCGATTCGCTAGGTGCGAAAGAAACCAAGATTGTCCTCACGAGTGATCTCGACGAATACACAATTGCCGCTTTAGCTTCTGCACCAGTTGATAGGTTCGGCGTGGGGACATCTTTGGTCACTGGCTCCGGCCACCCTACCGTTGGATTTGTCTACAAGTTGGTCGCTCATAAGAGTGGTAATTCATGGGTGGATGTAGCTAAAAAGTCAAAAAATAAAGTTTCCCTTGGTGGCAAGAAAACTGCATATCGCGAAATGCGGGATGGCCTTGCGACAGCCGAGTTAATTGGTAAAAAGTCTGGAAGAAAACTGCAATCAACACTCTTTGACGGGGTTAGTGATCCAACTCTGCTCGGACCTCTCGGAACAAGAAAAGCTAAGGAACACTTTCAAAAATCAATCGCCGAGCTGCGACCAGATGCGCTTCGACTATCCAAGGGCGAAGCTGCGATACCTACTATTTACAGCTAACGCTTTAGTTTTTCAAAAATAGCTTTGCAATCGGGACAGACTGGAAATCGCTCAGGGTCACGAGAAGGCACCCAAACTTTGCCGCAGAGTGCTACAACAGCATTACCCAAAACAGCAGACTCTACGATTTTGTCTTTTTTGACGTAGTGCGAGTAGCGCTCGTGATCACCAGCTTCTACCTGGTCTAGCTTTTCCTCGGTCTTATTCATCGCGGCTAGTTTAGGTCTTCAGCATCTCCAAGAGTCGCGCGGATAGTTATGGTTTCGCCGTCTCGAACAATCTTGAGCTGTACCTCAGCCCCAGCTGGTTGAGCCCTCACCATTGCAGTTAGGTCTGCTGCAGAGGTTACTTTCTGCCCTGCGAACTCAATAATCACGTCACCGCTTTGGATACCAGCTGATTCAGCTGCACCCCCTTCGGTTACCTGATCGACATAGGCGCCAGTGGAAAAACCTGAACCATTTTCGGAATTGTCACGAACCATTGCGCCAAGAAGTCCGTGCGTTGCCTTTCCAGTTTGCATGATTTCGCTGGCAATACGATTCGCAGTATTCGAAGGAATCGCGAAGCCAACACCGATGGAACCCGCTTCCCCGCTTCCGGCGGTTGCAATGGCAACATTTATTCCTACCAACTCGCCTCGCTCATTCACGAGCGCTCCGCCGGAATTTCCAGGATTGATTGCGGCGTCAGTCTGAATGACTTGAATACTGATCGACTCGCCAGTTCCGGTCCAGAACTGCAGGCCTGGTTCCTCGCTCACCTCGGCAGATGCAACGCGAATGGTTCTGTTTAGCGCCGAGACAATTCCCTCCGTAACAGTCGAAGCAAGCCCAAGGGGAGCTCCAATGGCAACCACGTTCTGTCCAACATTGAGCTTCGATGAATCTGCAAACTTTATTGCCTTCAGTCCTGAAGCTTCGACCTTAATTACGGCTAGATCATAGACAGTGTCGTAACCGGTCAACTCTGCTGGAAGAACAGTTCCGTCCCAGAGCTTCACTGATAGATCTGGGTTATTTGTTGAACCACTAAGAGTGACAACGTGAGCGTTAGTCAAGATGTATCCGTCTTCGCTCAGGATGACACCAGATCCAGAACCGCTTGAAACAGAAGACTCAACCCAAAGCGTCACGACAGCCGGTCCAGCTTCGGAAGCAGCGCCTGTGACCCAGTTGATTTGCTCAACATTGTTTACAACCACCGGGGCTGGTTGCGTCGCACCAAAGTAAGTGACCGAAAAGGCAGAGGAACCGATGATGCCTCCAACCAGAGCACTACCCATTGCAAGTGCGGCAATTCCCAAAAGTCTTCTGCGCTTTGGCTTCCGCTCTGCAGGCTTAGGCGCAGAGTAGGTGTTAGAGAAAACGAATTGGCTTTCGCTTCGTTGGAAATCGGTCATGTCAACCCTTTCGACTTGAGTCGATTATGGTCAACAAGGTTGAGGGTTAAATGAATCCTCGCTGATAGTTGCCTGATTAGCCGCCAACCAGCAGGGTTCGCCTAGGAACCTCAATCACGCTGATTCTGAGCTCATTGCTGGCTACCTCGCCAGAGAAGGCATCCAGTATCCAACCAGCACCAGATGGCTTGTAGTCGACTGTAACCAAGGCCTTGACGACTGCACTTTGCTCCCCCTGCTCTGAGAATCCCTTGTCCACGACTCGTCCAGCCAAAGCTGAGCCATCGGAAAAAGACCACCGGAAGGATTCAGCTCGAAATCGAATAGCGACACTTTGCCCAAACAGCTCACCATCTATAACTCTCGTCGGATAGTCAGCGATAAAGGTTCCAATCACTTCCACCTCTACCTCTCCGCCAGGCTCCCAACGTGCAGATGGTTTTCCTGATTTGGCTCGGAACTGCTCTTCTAATTCCGAAGTTGTCCTGGAATGGGTATTTACCTGTGGAATTTGATCACCTATGCATAACCTCTGACCTACGTCGCTATAAGTTTCAACCACAGTCAAGGTCGGTTCATCAATTGTTCCGTTTGTGTAGTAGCGACATAGCCGCTTTGGTTTTTCTGCTGTGACAACGGTTTTTGTGCTCTCTATCTGCTTCACCGCACAAATCTGATATTCAAGTTCATTACCGACACTCCCGTTGCAGCCGCAGACTCCCAGGGTTGCCGCGAAAAGATCGCAGCTGGCCATAAATAACTGAATGCTCAACACCCCTCCTGACCGACTTCAAATTCAGAAATAAGACTTTCGCGCGTGAAGGTGGCGGTGAATGAACTTCGCCGCTGGCCTAAGGAAAGAAAAGACCCTTGGTCATCCACTACTGCTATCTCTGTTAGGTCAAGACAGCCGCTTGCCAAGTCCTTCGAGAAGGACCAAATCTCAAACTGCGCCCTGCCCCGCTGGGTGTAGCCAAGCTCTTCCATAAGCTGCCTCGAGGCTTGAGCCTGGACCAAAGCGCTGTGGGTAAGTACCTCTGTTAGCTCGCCGCCCTCTTCGACTATTTGCGCATATCGATTTAGCGTCACCTCATGCTCTGATGCACTTGAACTGCAGGAGGACAAAAGCAGAATCAAAAGAAGGCCAAAATGCATGGCTGGAGATTAGAAGAAAAGGTAAGGGAACCTACTTTGGTTTTCCACAAGTAAAAACCCTCGAGGAAGATCCTCGAGGGTAATTGGTTGCGGGGGCAGGATTTGAACCTACGACCTCCGGGTTATGAGCCCGGCGAGCTACCGAACTGCTCCACCCCGCGGCGAAGCAGTAAGAATAGCACCTTCGTCTCTAGTTCTCCAGTGCGGCTAGGGCTTCTTCAATCGCCTGTTGCAGTCGCTCGTCAGCCTCGCCGAAGGCACTCCAGTCACCAGCACGCAAAGCTGCTTCTTTGTCTTGCAGAGCCTGCTTGGCTTTGTTCAGTGCCGCATCAAGTGCTGCATTGCCTGAATCGGCACCTGCGCCGCCATCAGTTTCGCCACCAGTGTCAGGTTGAGTTCCATCTGAAACTTCTGCTCCAGAATCGCCACCAAAGAGAGCATCGAGAGCAAGTTCAAGAGTGTCCTCAAATGCAATCTGATCACCAAATGCAACCAGAATCTTCTGCAAAAGCGGATAGCTGGTTTCACCCGTTGATTCGATGTAAACAGGTTGGACGTAGAGAAGACCTCCACCCACCGGCAGAGTTAGTAAGTTTCCATTCAGAACTCGAGTTGAACCCTGTCGAAGAATGTTCAGCAGCGAAGAAACTTTGCTGTCGGCATTGAAGTTGTTCTGCACCTGTCCGGGACCTGGAACAATCGTCTCGCGCGGCAGGTTCAGAAGAGTCAGCTTTCCGTAGCCATCTGCAATTTGCCCCGCTGTTCTTCCAGCGTCCGAATTCGCAATCAGGTAGCCGGTTAATACGTTTCTGGTCGTCTCACCAGTGGATTGCGGAATAAATGTTGAGTACAGCGAGAAGGCGTTCACACTCTGCCCAGGGGTCTTCATGGTCAGGTAGTAAGGCGGTTGCAAAGTGCCAAGGCCTGTGCCTTCAACTGGATCATTAGGTGTCATCCAAGCGTCCTGCTGAGAGTAGAAAGAACCAGCATCGGTCACGTGGTATCGACCAAGCACCCAGCGCTGCATCTTGAATAGGTCGGACGGATAGCGCACATGTGCCATCAGTTCAGCTGACATCTCAGACCTAGGCTTCACGGTGGTTGGGAAAATCTTGCTCCAAGCCCGAAGAATTGGATCTTGCTCGTCCCAGGCGTAGAGTTCCACGGAACCGTCATAGGCGTCGACCGTTGCCTTAACCGAGTTGCGAATGTAATTCACATCGCCCATGCCACGGTTGAAGGTCTCTGAAGCTGTGTCCAGAATGGCTACGTTGAATGGCTCCTGATTTGAGTACGGGTAATTGGAGCTGGTTGTATATCCATCAACAATCCACTTGATTCTTCCGTCAACAATTGCCGGATACGTCTCGGTGTCGAGCGTCAGGTACGGAGCGACCTGCTGCACTCTCTCCCGCGGCGATCGATTGTAAAGAATCTGTGACTCGGAATTGATGGCGTCAGATAGAAGAATTTGCTCACTTTGAAAACGCAATGAGTAGGCCAGGCGGTTGATGATGTTTCCGACGCTTGGTCCGCCGCTACCCTCAAAGGTTGTGTAAGTTTCGCGCTGTCCCTCTGTACCAGCTGGGTAATCAAACTCAAGAGGCTGTGCACCCTCTGGTGCTCCAACAATTGAGTAGGTCGGAGAGTTCAGTCCGAAGTAAATTCTCGGCTCGAAATCTCCCAGAAGGCCCTTAGGCGGAATTCCTGATTGAAGGAACAGTGGCTTGCCATCGTCATCACGTTTGTTTCCATAGGCAGCCACGAATCCAAAACCGTGCGTGTAGACAATGGTCGAGTTGTACCAGGACTGACTCTCCCCGAGTCCTGCCTGGTTCAGCTCTCTTACGGCAACAACTGTGTCCTGCACTTCTCCGTCAATCTGGTAGCGCCCCACGTGAAGTCGGTTGGGGAAGGAGTAGTACTGGCGGAACTGCTCAAGCTGACGGAAAGCATCGCTCACCAAAGCAGGGTCAATGATTCGAATGGAAGTTGTCGTTTTTGCGTCAGTTCTGAGTGCGCCTTTTTCAGCGACTACCTTGGCGTCGTATTCGATGACCTCGACTTGGTCCAGGCCGTAGGCAGCCCTAGTGGCCTCAATGTTTTTCTGCAGATAAGGAGATTCCAGGGTTCTTTCATTGGGTACCACCTGGAAAGTCTGAACAATCCAAGGGTAGAGCCCACCCAGCACCAAGGAGCTGACGACCATTAGGGCGGTTGCAATTATGGAAATTCTCCAGCGTGCAATAAAAGCTGTAATCAAAAAGGTGAAAGCGACAGCCACGGAAATCAGAGCCATAATTTGCAGTCCAGGAATAACCGCGTTGGCATCCGTGTAGCTAACACCCGTAAACAATGTTCCGGTTGTAATTACCGATGAGTACTGATCGAGCCAGAGGCTGGCCCCCTGAAGCAGTAGATAGAGAGCAACCAAAACTGATAACTGGACACGGGCCGGTTTAGAAACGCTGATGTCTCTGCCGTTGAACCTGATTCCCCCATAAATAACGTGAACCGCAAGATTGATTAGTGCTGCCAGAAATGCTCCGCCAGAAAGAAATCCAATGACAAAGGATAGGAATGGCAAATCAAATACGTAGAAACCGATGTCCATGCCAAAGTGTGCATCTGTCTGACCGAAGTCCTCGCCGTTAAGCCAAAGGGCAGCTACCTCCCACTCGCGGGCAAAGACCAATCCGCCACCGATTCCAATAATTGCTGGAACACCAACCATGACCACTTTGCGCAGACTCTCGAGCAGAGTCTGGTAGGCCTGAAACGGTGATTCACCGGGAAGCTTGAGATAAATAGGTCTGGTTCTCCAGGCAAGTGCCAGACCAATCGATACCAATAGCGCCATAACAACAAAGCCGATGGCGAATGAAATCACTTGCCCGGCAATCTGCGTCAGAAAGACTTCTTCGTAACCGAGCTGATCAAACCAAAGCCAGTCTGTGTAGATGCCAGCTGCACTGAGTAGGGCAAACAAAATTGCCGCCAAGATTCCAACGGCAATTGAGACCGGGGAGACCCGACGATTCATAGCAGGCTGCGACTGTGACACTAACTTCTCCTAATTACAAATGAGGCTCGAAAACTCAGACCCGCTCTTGAGCTTTTCAATAGCTTCAAGCGCATCATCCAAGTCTCTCACTGATACAACAGACAAACCCTCTGGAACCTGCCCACTTGCTTCCTGACAGTTTCCTGATGGGACTAAAAAGAGGTCCGCTCCGCTTTTCTTGGCGGCAATCATCTTCATACCGATGCCACCAATGTTTCCGACCTTACCCACTGCATTTATAGTGCCCGTGCCAGAAACATGGTGCTCGCCAGCCAGACTTCCCTCCCCTAGGGCATCGATGATTCCGAGGGTAAACATAAGACCTCCGCTTGGTCCACCGACGTCTCCAAGCTGCAGCGAAACCGAAACCGGGAAGTCATAAATGTAGGCAATCATCGATCCAATCACCCAAAGTTCTTCCTTTTTTACTGGAGTGATAGTAAACGCCTTACGCTCACCTTCACGCTCGACAACAATCTCAATGGGCTCACCCTCAGTTTTTTGAATTTGCGCGCGCAGCTGATCAAAGTTTTCCAGTGTCAATCCCCCTGCAGAAATGACAATGTCACCAGCCACGAGAACTTTGGATGATGGGGAGTCGACTAGTACCGACTGGACATACAACTTTGTTGGAACCGAATATCCAAGATGAGTCAGCGCGGCCGCTATGGCATCCTGCTGAGAGATCTCCATCTGTGCTGTCGACTCGGCCCTAATCTCTTGAGTGGATCTGTTGTCGGGGAACACCTCGCTCACTGGAAGCACATTCTGCTCTGGGTCAACCCAGGCGAGAAGAACCTGCACCCAACTCGGAGTTGAGTCTCGGTTCCCCACAAGTGAGATGGTTGTGACATCAAAGCGAGAGTCAGAGGCATAAACCTCAAGATCATTGGATGAAATTACTGGCTCTCCGGAAACCGTACCCATGACGTTGAAGACCTGGCCCGGTCTTTCTATGACATAGCCCGTTGGCAGGAAGATCATTGAGCTGAAGGTAAGGAAAAGCAGACCAAGGAGTACATAACGGCTACGCCTTGGCTTTGCCGCTCTACCGGAAAAAAATGTCATTGCCTCAATGCTAGGTAAGCCACCGACAACTTATTGCCATGCGACTCACGCCGTTGGCGAACAGAATTCACAGTTTTAGCCCAAGGTAACTGCGCAAATCAGCGATACCTTGGAAGCTAAGGAAAGAGGCGGCGGTGAACGAGGAAAACAAGGATGAGCTAGCAGAGCTTATTCGCAAGATGCTCTCCGGAGGTCAAATTGATCCCGAAGCTCTTTCCAAACTCTCAGGCCTTGGTGCAAACCCAGCACTCATAGCCGGCCTGTTCAACCAGGCGAGGTTCCTGATGGAACCAGGAAAGGTTGTCAACTGGGACATGGCCGCCAGCCAAGCTCAACAGATTGCCAAAGCCAAACAAAAACCAGCTAACGGAGTGATTGAAGATGAGCTCAGGAAAGCTTGTGACATTGCCTCTCTTTGGCTCCAGGAAGTAACAGAATTCTCAAATCCAAATAACGTCAAGATTTTTTCTCGAGAGCTCTGGACCCAGGATGCGCTTCCCCTGTTTTCAAAACTGGGTACCCCAGTAGCTGAAAAAATGTCGAAAGCCCTTGCCGATAATCTCGAAACTTTGTTGCCGGAAGAAATGAAATCAGTCTTACAGCCGGCCGCACAATTTATTCAAAATGCTGGCGCGGCCATTTTTGCCACACAGCTTGGAGTTGTAATTGGCCAGCTTTCTGAAAAGGCTCTAACGGGTGGAGAAATTGGAATTCCAATCATCGACAGGCCTGGGTTTGTATCCCAGAATGTTGAAGAACTGCTAACTGATCTTGAAGCTCAGAAATCCGAACTAATCATCTACCTTGCCATCCGTGAACTCGCCATCAGTTCTCTGTTTTACTCAAATCGCTATCTCGCCGATCAGATCATTACCCAGGTTATTGAGTTTGCCTCTGGACTAAAGGTTGAACTAGACGGAATCCAGGAAATGATGCAGCAGGTTGACCCAAATGATCCAGAATCAGTAAATCGAATCTTGGAGGCTAACGGTTCATTCGCATCAAAAACTCCTGAGCAAGAAATTGCTCTTGAGCGAATTGAGACTCTTTTGGCACTGGTCGAAGGATTCGCCGATGCCCTTGCCTTTGAAGCGGGTAGGAGGCTGCCGAATCTAGCTGCCGCAGTCGAGATTCTCTCTCGAAGAAGAGCAACCGCAATGGTCGCAGAAAAGACCTTTCAGGTACTAGTTGGATTAGAGATCAGCCCGAAACTTCGCCGAGATGCAAAAGCGATGTGGGAGAAACTGACCAAAGAGCAGCGCGATGACCTCTGGCGACACCCAGACCAGCTTCCCTCAAGGGCAGAAATTGAGAATCCAGAACTGTTGATTGAACGAATCAACTCAGGTGGCGATGACTTTGATGGGGAGCTTCGCAAACTGCTCGACCAGTAGGTCTGTGGAAAAGCAATTTCGCACTTTTCAATTTGCTGAAACGATTTGCCAATGGCAATGCAGATCAACCCAGCCCTGGCAAGACTTTGGATATCAAACAACACTCGTCAATACGGCTATCGCGCGCCAACCAAATTAGAGAACATTCAGGAAGATCAGTTGAGGGTTCTGGATTATCTGGAACTAGGCCTGACCACTAGCCATCTCGAAAACCTTGAAGAAATTGCCAAAGTGTCACCGTCTCGCAGCCAAGAAGTCATTAACCGACTTACTCCAGTGCTCTGGCAAAGCAGGCAGACGCTCTCTGTGGAAGATGTCGAGGAGCGTTTCGCAGAAATTTCGAGAATCTTTTTGCAAGGCGGAGATCCAGCAAAAACCCTGAGACAGCGACTGAGTCAAAAGATTTACGTTGAAAAACTTGATGCCACTGGGTTTACCATTTGCAAAGCATTCGATTTAGCCGGCATTGGCAAACTGATAAGCCTTGATCAAAAGCGCATTCAACTGCCAGATGTGGGACCGTTGAGCTTCGCGAAAGCCCAACTGGGAATTCCAAGAGTAAAAGCGGCTCAGTATTTACTTGGGAAAAAGCTTGAATTTCACTCACGAATGAGTAAGTCACTGGATGAACTCTCTGCTGCGGTACTAATTGCCAATGACGTGGTTCATCCGAGCAACTATCAGCGTTGGCTATCAAGAGATGTTCCACACATCGCAATTTGTTTCGATGAAGAAGGCGTTGAGGTCTCTCCCCTGATCATTCCGGGTCGAACACCCTGCATTGGCTGTCAGGAACTTTTCCAACTTGAGACCGTCGAGAATTGGCCAATTATCGCTCCCCAGCTTCTTGCACTAGATAGAGACCTGGCGGACTCGCCCATGATTTTGTTTGCCAGCGCCATTGCAGTGAACAACATCTTGAACTTTTTAGATTTTGGTGAAGTAAGCGCTGAGGCCTATCGGCTAAGAAGATCGGGCGAGGTCAGCACTCTGATACCAAGAAACATCAGCTGCGGTTGCCGATTAGCTCAATAAACTCCGACGCCTCACCGAAGTGACTAATTACTAGCTTGTCCTTAGCTCTGGTAACTGCAACATAAAAAAGTCGCTTCTCCTCGTCAATATCTGTTGGATCCTGAGCATGGCTTATTGGAAAAAGGCCTCTGTTCACACCAATCAAATAGACCTGCCGCCATTCAAGCCCCTTGGTCCCATGAACAGTGGCGAGAGTTATTGCCTCACGAGCCGGTTCATGCCCAGATCGCTCGCGCTCGTCTAGCTCGCGAATGTATTCGATATTAGAAACCTGACCGAGCTCGTCCAAAACTTGAATGAACCAGTTGAGCGATACCCAATCCTCATCCTCTCTAGGTCTCGATTCCCATCCAAGTGAAGAAAGAATGTTTGAAACCTGCATGAATAGGGGTTCTCCACTATCGGAGACAGCAAGAGCACGAATAGCACTCATCGCCTGCATGACAATTGGCTGTCGGAAGAAACGACCCTGTCCGCGCACCTGTATCTTGATGCCAAGTTTTTGAAGCTCAACTTCTAAAGCGTTCAGCTGCGAATTGGTTCTTGCCAAAACCGCTATTTCGCTTGGCTTGTGATTAGCCAGCGCCGAAACTATTTCTCTTGCAACCACCCCAGCTTCTTCAATTTGATTTGAGTTGGACTGAATAGTCGCAAGACCAATATCTGACCTGACTTTACTCAGCGGCTTTAGTGGCAGAACTCGATTCGCAACATCAACGATTGCACCCGCCGATCGGTAGTTGCGATTCAGTTCGTAGGTGTTTGCACCCGGATATTGATTCTGAAAATCCAGTAGGAAATTACTACTTGCTCCGGCAAAGCTGTATATGGTCTGACGAGGATCACCCACCACGCAGATCTCTTCTCTCTCGCCAATCCAGGTTCTCAATAAGCCCTCCTGCAGCGGCGAGATGTCCTGATACTCATCCACAGTGAAGAAACGATACTGCTGCTGAAAGTAGCTCAGCGCTCGAGCTTCATTTCTCAAAAGCCCCGTGCAGAGCAAAATTGTGTCTTCCCAGTCCATTAATCGACGCTGCAGTTTTTGTTCCTGATAGCGCTTTTCCAAATCCGCAAACTGCTCCTGCGATAGAAATTGTGGTAAGCGTTTGGTCAGAAAGTATTCATCAAGCTCTGTTAGGGAGTAGCGCAGATATTCAATCTCGGATGCCACTTCCATAAGCTGCGGATCGGTTAGCCTCAGGCCAATCAGTGAGGCAACCTCGGACAGCAGAGAGCGTTTTTGCGTTAGCAACTTTGGTGATGCGCTGCCAGTTAGCTGAGGCCAGAAGTATTGCAACTGACTCAATGCGGCTGAGTGAAAGGTCCTGACTGCAACTTGCGATGAACCCAGTTGCCTAAGTCTCGATCTCAGCTCAGCAGCTGCGCGGTTGGTGTAGGTGAGAGCGAGCACTCGGTCTGGATTGAAAACCCCAGTCGCAATACCATAAGCAATCCGCGTTGAAATTGTCCTGGTTTTTCCGCTGCCCGGCCCCGCGATAATGCAAACCGGACCCCTGAGTGCGCTTGCCGCTTCAGCCTGCTCAGAATCAAGCTGATCCAGAATGGATTTGGCAAGATCACTAGACAATTGGGAATCCCTTACGAATGCGTGGCATTGCGGAGTGGTTGGTGGTGCGTTGTCTATCCTGAAGCGGTGGGTAGACCCGCCTTGATTTTAGCCGCGCTGGCAGCCGACGCTGCCAGTGGAAAAAAGTTCCGCCATTTTCGCCGCTCCGACCAGGGTCCAGACCTGGATGCTCTGCAGCTGTTTGATGAGGCGGGAGAGGGCTTTGAGCTAATTGTTCCGGCTGGAGTGGCTGGCATTGCCGAGCAGGCGCAGCTGATGGCGGGACTTAGAGCCATAAGCCAAGCGAGTGCGACATTACCGTTCGCAGTTCCAAAGCTGGTTGGGCAAACTACCGACAATGATCTTCCCGTTATTCTGCTCACCGTGCTGGAGGGACAGAGTCCCGATCTTTCTAAATATGCACCAGGGGAATTTTCAAAATCCATTGGAGAGGCCCTGGCGGCAATACACAATCTTGATCCAGCGGTTGTAATTGATGCTGGGCTTCCCGAGTATGACTCCTCCAGGATTTTGCAAACCAAAGTCGCCGATGTCGACTCTGCCGCGGCAACGGGAAAGGTTCCGTCTTCGCTACTAAGCAGATGGGAAGAGGCACTTGAAGATGTCGGATTATTCAGATTCCACCCCACCGTGGTGCACGGAAGCATTTCCGATCAGAACATATTTGTTCAAGGCTCAAACATCAGCGGAATATCTGGCTGGTCATCGCTTTCGATTGCCGATCCGGCGGAAGACCTGAAATACCTGGCCGGTGGCGCACTGCCGTCTACCTTTGAAGATGCTCTTCTGAACTACCGAGCTAAGCGTCCAATCGCTGATGAAAACATTGCCCAGCGAGCAGCTTTGTATTCGGAAATTGAACTAGCCAGCTGGCTCAACCACTGCCTGCAACTGGGTGACGAAAATCTAATTGCAGAAGCGCAGGCCATGCTTGATGACCTTGCCCAGCAGCTCGCCGCTGGAGCTCTGAAGCCCCTGCGTGCCGCGGGTTTCATAGGTCTGGGGGCAGCGATTGCAACCACACCTATATCTCAGTCGCAGGTTGAACCTACCCCTTCAGACTCGGATGAGCTTTTCTAAATAGCTCAAGCTTTTTTGCCAAAGACTCTTCACTAAGCAGTTCTGGCTCAAGCTCTTCACCACTTGCGGCATAGAAGAAGCTGGCGCGGATGCGCTCAATCGGCAATGAGAGTTTTTTGCTGAGGGCAATTCGATAAAGCGATAACTGGATAGCTTTATCGTTTAGCTCTTGGCCGGAAGGCTTTTTTCCGCTCTTCCAATCGACCACCTGGTATTCGCCATCAATTAGGTAAACAGCATCCAACTTGCAAACCACAATTGATCCACCTAGAGCAAACTCGATCGACTCCTCCACCAAGATTGGTTCAATTGAAGAGAAGCGGCTATTCGCAAAACTAACTCCAAGTTTTCTTTCCTCTTCAGACCAACTGGAGAAATCAAGCTCACTGCCAAGTAGAAAAGCTTGTTCTAAATTGGCATGAAAGTTTGTTCCGAGCTGAGCGATATCTGAATAGACAGCCGGCAACGGCCTCACCAGTGACTGGGCAAAATTCGCTGGGTCAGTCAAAAGTTTGACGATAGAGGATGCCGATAACCGAAGTGGAAGCCTAGGAGTAGGTGCGGCACTTCTCATTTTTTGCTCTTTGAGTAAAAGAAGGATTTCCTCACCTAGCTCTTCAGCCTCACTGGCTAAAACCTCAGCCGCTGCCCTCTCCCACTTCTCGCGTGTTTGATACATCGGATCTTCAGGCCAGGATTTGTTTTGCAGGCTCTTGGCTGGTTTGCCAACAGGTTTTTCCGCAAGTTCAATCACTTCTGCATACCCATCAAGAAGCTCAGTGAAGAACTCTGAGTGTTCTACTGACTCATTGAATCGGTTGTAGTAGTGACTGGCTGATATGTGCAGTTCTTTCGCTGCCCTGGTGAAGGCAACATATGCCAAGCGTCTTTCCTGAACACGAGTGTGTTCTCTGTGCCGCAGCTTGTAGCTTTCAACTCTTTGATTGAATTCATACTGAGTGGTAACGCCCTGCCAAGAAAGCACCGGGATTGCCTGCCTGTCGAGCCTGAAATCCCCCGGCAAGATTCCCCCGGCTAGCCAGCTGCGCTGCTCGGCCCGGGCTCCGCCGGGGAAAATACCTTCGCTCAGCTGAGGCACCGCCACAAAATCCCACTCCAGACCTTTGGCAGCGTGAATGCTCATTAGCTGCACCACGCCTTTTTTGGCACCTGATCTCGGTAGTTCAAAATTCTCGCTTTTCACGGCGTAGTCAAGCCAGGAAATCAGCGAGAGTAAATTCGGCCGCTCGGAACTTGTTTCAAAATCGCTAATTCTCGAAATGAATCCGCGAAGAGAGGAGAGAGGGTCTTCGGAAAGCGAGTGAGCGTAGAGTTCGATGTCAATCTCAAAATCCTCTACCGCGCGCCATGCCAGCTCCGTGAGACTAAGCGAGGATTGCGATCTGAGCGCGCGAACCAAATTGGCAAACTCCTCCAATCGCGCGGTGCTGACGCTGCTCAGGCTCACGTGCTCTCGAACGGAGGGCAGCTGCAGTTTGTCCACCAGTTCCAACAGGGTGAGGGGACGATTATTGGGAAGTTTCCAAAATCTGCTGAGTTTGCGCTTAGCCTGACTGAGTTCTGCGATGTCGGATGCAGCCAGGCGGAATTTTGGTCCGGTGATTATTCTCAGAAAATCAACCGATGATTCAGGTCTTGCCACCAAGCGCAGGATGGCCATCAAATCGATTACCTCGGGCTGATCAAGTAGCCCTGAAAGTCCGGTTATCTCGTAGCTCAGGCCAAGCTTTTCCAGCTGCTCGGCATAAAGCCGCATTGAGTCTTTTGTTCTGAAAAGAATCGCGGCTGTCTTATCCGGAGCAATCCTCTGCGCTATCCAGCCTGCTACCCCTTTGCTTTCTGTCTCGCCATCGCTAAATGAACGAGCAAAAACTCTGGAATCAATTTTCTTTCCAGCGCTGAGCGTCAGCGGCGTGAGGCTGCCATTATCGATCGAGTGGGCGGTGTGATTGGCAGCAGCCAGGATTGCATCACCAGATCGCCAAGATGCCGAAAGAGTAAAGCTTTGTCCCTGGCCAAAATCAACAAAGAAGTTTCTGAGATTTCTGATGCTCGCACCCCGCCAGGCATAAATTGATTGATTCGGATCACCAACGGCCATAACGCTTTTTTGTGCAAAGAGTTTGGAAAGTAGCTTCACCTGAACCTCGGAGGTGTCCTGATACTCATCAAGCATTACGAACTGATACGGAATCAGCTCACTATCGAAGTGCTCAACTCTGAGCGAAAGAGCAACTTGGTCGGAATAATCAAAAAGGTTTCTTTCCTGTTTGAACTTTTTAAATTCCCCGGCCAGCTCGAAAATCAATTGCGCCTGACTAGCTTTCTGCAGAAAATCTTCGGTGTAGGAGAAAAGTCCAGCCTTGCCGCTGTCATTTTTTGGAAGAGACCTTAGGTGGTTGGCAAACTCTAGAAAATATTGACTAACTTCGCCGCTGTCTGCCTGGTGATCGGTTAGTTGAGCACTGGCTTGCAAAACTTTCTTAGCCAGGTTGTCCAGATTTTCCTCGTAGTCGGCTAGCAGTGCATTAGTGCTCGACTCAATCATTTCCTTTACCAAGCTGACAGCCAGAGCCTCGGTCAACAAGGTGGAGTCAGATTCGAACCCGATTTGTAGCGCGTGCGAGCGAAAGATTTCATTTCCGAATGAGTTATAGGTAGCGATTTTTGCCGGAGCAAAATCATCACCTAATTCTTTGGGCCAGAGGGCACTCTCTCTGAGCCTGATTAGTCCCAGATTGATTCTTGACCTGAGCTCGTTGGCCGCCTTTTTGGTGAATGTCAAACCCAGTAGCTGATCGGGCCGGGCATAACCGTTGGCAACTAAATACATGGTGCGAGCCATCATTAGCTCAGTTTTTCCTGAACCCGCCCCAGCAATTACTAGAGATGGGTCATTGAGCGAAGCAGTTTCAACTATGGCAATTTGCTCCTGCGTTAGGCGATTGCTGGAGTAAACAGAAAAGACTTCCTGAGCGCTGTAGCTAGCCACCAGTTATCACCCGGCTCAAAAGCAGCTGGCAGTTTCCATCAGCGCTGCAGTGATCATCGATGCTGGCACTGACAACACTTGATTGCAGTTGGTTCGTCATTGCCTTCGCGAGCTCAATGATTTCGAAACGCAACTCCTCACTCATTGGTGCTTGCTCTCGCTCTTGAATCTTTCCGCCGCCGATGTAGACGAGCTTTCCTCCAGCAGTTTTAGATTGCTGCTCAATCGCCAACTGATAGACAGCCAACTGGCGGTTCTTCTGGGCCTTTTCTTTGCTCTGAGCAGACTTACCAGTTTTTAGATCCACTGCGATATCGCCCTCTGCAGTTTTTTCAATTCGGTCAATCTTTCCCAGTATTCGCAGCTGTCCGACTTCGAGTTCAAAACCTTGCTCAGCTGCCACTAGCTCCGAGCCACGCTTTAGATACTCCTCCAATAGCTTGGCCATCTGCATCGCATCTTTTCTAACCTGTCTTTCGGTGAGGTTTGAGTCGAACTCCATTTCCTGCCAGTTTCGTTCAACGAACCTAAGTGGTGATTGCTTATCTGCATTTTCTAGAGCGCTGTGGAGCAGAATTCCCAGTGATGCCTTCAAACTCGCTGCATCGCTGGCAAAGGTGGTGATGAACCAGTGCAGAGGACACTTTTCAAAAGCTTCCAACCGCGAAGCCGCTGCCTTGTTTCCGATTCGTCCGAGCGGTTGCGAGTCTGACAGCGGCAGAAGGCCCTGCCAGCTGCTCGGGTGCGCTCCGGGAACAGATTGCAAAGCCAGAGCAGCCAAAATTGGAGCTGCCGAGAGATCACCATCGAAAAGCCTTCTTCTGAGCTGCCCAGTTAGCTTGCGAAGATCAAAGTCGAAGGCCTTCGTCTCAATTAGTTCGATTTTTCCAAGTTGAAAAAATTGCGATGGCTGTTCTGTTTCATCCGACATGGCACTGAGGATTAATTCCTGTTCCGCAGCAGCAACTGCTCGATAGAACATCCGCAGCTCATCGGCCAATTCGGACCTGGCAGCAAGTTCGGGAGAAGCTATTCGGCCTAGAACAAATGCCTGCAGAGATGAAGCTCCCAGAAGCGCGTTACGAGGTGTCAGATTGGGCCAGATTCCCTCCTGCAACCTAGGTATCGCGACAACTTTGTAGGAGCCGACCAAATTGGCAGCGGTTGAAAGTGTCACCGCCGGTTTTTGACTTATTGGAGCAAGTGAGTCTTCCGGAATTCTGCTCCTGAGCTGCTGCTGGGCAAACTCCAAAGCTGACCCTTCTGCACGATCATCAAACCGCATTGCTGCTGCAAAGACTTCGAGGGATGCATCGATATCGGAGTCTGAAAGCTTGCGAGTATCTGACCCTCGTAAAGACCAGGCAATTGAGACTGCTCTGTGTGCACCTTCCTTGCCTTGAGCTCGAAGCTCCGTAAGGGCCTTGGCAAGTTCGGCCACGATCTTTGGAGGCTTTTGCTCACTGAGAAGCTCGAGGAGAGCCTGGGTTTGGTCGAGACCTTCCATTCGATAGGGAATTATCAGCCGACGAATTTCGCGCAGTTCAATTGAGTCAAGTCCTACCAGTGGCGAAAGCAGTAGCTGCTCAATTTGCTCAAGTTTTGGTTCACCTAGAGCGACTTCAACAAAGTCCAAAATTGCCCTGGAGAATGGTTGGTCCTTTAGGGCCCGCTGAACACCGAGGATTCGAACTGGCACTTTTCTTGCTCTCAGCTCTCTAGCCAATTGCTCCAGCTGGGTTCTGGTTCTGGCAACAACTGCCATTTCGTCAAAACCAACACCGTCGATGTTTCGAAGCCGAATCTTTTGTGCGAGCCAGTCGGACTCTTCGACGAGCGAGGCGAACTGATACCCCACAATCTGATCGTCGCCAGTTGGCCTTGGGCGATGATCACTCACTAGCGAAACTGGAATGCGTGAGGAAATTCGATAACGCAGTTGGCCGAGAGCGGGGTTTGTATCCCTGCTCGCAAGCGAAGTTTCCCGAAAGCCCTTCTTTCGAGCTAATTCAATAAAACTCGCCGGCGAGGAGCCTCTGAAACCAAGCGTTGCTGTGTCGGGGTCGCCAAAGATGTAGCAGATTGCGCTTTCCGAGAGCTTTTCAATAAGTCGAAGCGGTCCGCGGGTTAAGTTTTGAGCATCGTCAACCAAGACATATTTATATGTTCCAGCCTGGTAGGCGTCGATAGCTGCAATTGATAGTTGTGCTGGATCCATTAGCCCATCAAGACCCAGTCTCTCCCTATAAATCGGAAGCAGATCAATTGCTACTTGCAGCCGAAGATTTGGAAACTGCTGCTGCATCTTTTCAAGCTCAGCAATACCTAATGAGTTTTCGATTATCACCGCAAGTAGATCTCTGAGTTCTTGGACGAATCCCTGCAGTCTTAGAGTCTCGGCAGGGATGGACCAGCGAGCGCCGACTTTCTTTTGCAGCGCCTCATAAACCAGCGAACGTAAAAGACGCTCTTGAGCAGCTCCAGATAGGAGGCGAATCTTTGAATCTTTACCGAGGGTAGAGAAGGAAAAGGATGAAATCGAGCGGGCTCTTGGTTCTGATGCGGCACGTTTTGAGTCAAGGGCAATTTGGTCGCGGAGCTGACTTGCAGCGATTCGAGATGGGGTCAGAACCAGGATGGAGTCTGGCTCAACCTGCTTTTCTAGTTGATTCACTATCTGCCTGAGCAAGGTTGTCTTGCCTGATCCTGGGGAGCCGACCACCAGCAGAGGGCCCGTTGCATCGAAACCTTGAATGTCTGGCAGGGCAGAGTGTTCCTCGGTCTGAAATAGGTCCTGGGCCATCAGAACAATCTATTTGCTGCTGGTGACATTTTTATATGGCGTAACCTAGAGGCGATAAGGAGCACCATGGAAGTCAGAATTGGGATTCGCGAGAGCGGTCGGGATATAACACTGGAGAGCAATCTCGACAGCAAGAGCTTGATTGGAGCGGTTAATCGGGGGTTGGCAGATGGCACCCTAGAGCTAACCGATAGCAAAGGGCGAATCATCATCGTTCCTTCCAGTGCCGTAGCTTTTGTGGAAATTGGTTCCGAGGAAAACAGAAGGGTTGGTTTCATCTCCTAATGGAAATTGCCGTAATCGTCGTCTACGCGCTGATTTTGGCGCTGGTAGTTCCTTTTGTTCTTCCGCCATCAGATCACTATGGGAGATTGGTTCCCGCAGGAATCGCACTAATTGGTGGCTGCGTAATTTGGCTGGTGCTGACCTGGTTGGGGCTGAACTATCAGGAGGCATGGATTTGGTTTGCGGTGATGCTGGGAATGCCAGCAATTGCCTGGTTTGGTACTAGAGCGCTTGACCGAATTCGCAAGAAGCAGGAGCTCGAAAGACTTGAGCAGATTCGCCTAGGCGGTAAGGCCTAAAGCATCCATTCGGAGCGTGTGGTTCGCCACCAGCTCTGATGTGATTGGCTCCAGAATCTTAAACTGCTCCCTGGTCAAATCAACTGGATCGGCTGGTGGATTGCGCAATACTTCATCGAAGCTGACGCTATCCCTCACCTCTAGCAGAGCATCCGCCACAATCGCCCTTCCAAAAAGAGCTAGGTCATTGGCAAGCTGCGGCAGATTAGAAATGGCATCGGCAAGCACCTGCTGGCAAAAATCATTTAGTGAGTTATCGGAAAGCATGGCCTCGACCCGGATTCTTCGGGCAGGCGTTAGTCCCTTTGAAATTCTGAGGTAGTTGTCCTCCAGCAGGGAGAACACGATGAAGATTCTCATGATGTCCTCGGGCCAACCCTTGCCTTCTGTCCGGTGGACGAGAGTATCCAGGCGATCACGAATGCTCTGCTGCAAATCCATGTAACTCGACCCAAGCTTGATGAGCATGTCCTGCAGTTCCTTTGCTCGCTCTGCATACTTTGCAGCCAGAGCTCTCTGCTTCTTCGACCACTGCTCGGGAGCGCCGCCTGCATCATCGGCAAGTAGCTGAGAGACGAGCAGGTGATGCTGAATCAGTTGAGAAAGGAAGACTTCGGTAGCAGGAATGAGCCTGGCTGGATTAAGCTGTGACTGACTGCGTGATTGAGAGTCACGAGATGGCAGTGAAAGAGTCTGTGAGATCTTTCTGAGCCTTCGAATCCAGTCGAACATGCTGCAAGTTTATAAGGGTGGCTATCTTTTATGCCTCCCGAGCGATTTATACATTCTGGAGAAGTAATTGACCTTTCGCGATTTAGGCATAGATGAGGACATCTGCCAGGCCTTGGAATCGGTATCCATCATGGCTCCGTTCCCAATTCAAGAGCAGTCCATCCCGCTTGCCCTAGCTGGCACCGATGTCATTGGACAGGCGAAAACGGGAACAGGAAAAACTTTTGGCTTTGGACTGCCGATACTGCAAAAGCTTGGACCTAATCCTGAGCACTTACCCAGAGCACTGATTGTTGTTCCCACCCGAGAACTTGCCCTGCAGGTCACTGAAGATCTTCGTCTGGCTGCAAAAAACAGAACCACTCGGATTGTAGAAATATATGGCGGCAAGTCCTACGAGGGTCAGTTGGCGGAACTTACCAAAGGCGCAGACCTAGTAGTTGGAACTCCTGGAAGACTGATTGATCTTCACAATCAAAAACTTATTGATTTCACGGCCATCAACTATTTGGTTCTCGACGAGGCAGATCGAATGCTGGATCTTGGGTTCTTGCCAGACATTGAAAAGATTTTTTCTATTCTTCCCAAGCAAAAACAGACCCTGATGTTTTCGGCAACCATGCCAAGCGAGATTCTTTCACTTACTAGGCGCTATCAGGACCGCCCGATCCACATTCGCGTCAGCGACCCCGACGAGGGAAAAACCAAGGCGGATATCAAGCAGGTCGTTTATCGCGCCCACTCCCTGGACAAGGATGAAATCGTTGGCAGAATTCTGCAGGCCGAGGGCCGGGGTAAAACTGTGATTTTCGTAAAAACCAAAAGGCTTTGCAGCAAACTGGCTGACGAACTGATTGAGCGTGGCTTTAAAGCGGCTCCCCTGCATGGAGACATGGCCCAAACCGCTAGGGAGCGTTCGATGGCCGCATTTCGTGAGGGAAAGAAAGATGTCCTGGTGGCTACAGAGGTCGCAGCCCGAGGAATTGATGTCGACGATGTAACCCACGTAATCAACTATTCGGTTCCCGAGGACGAAAAGGCATACCTTCACCGAACTGGTCGAACGGGTCGAGCCGGGAAGCTCGGTGTTGCCGTCACTTTCGTCGACTGGGAAGACATGACCCGCTGGCAAAACATCAATAAAGAGCTCGAACTTGGAATTCCTGAACCAACCGAAACCTACTCTTCAAGCCCGCACCTTTTCGCCGACCTTTTGATTCCAGAGGGTACGAAGGGAAGGCTGAAGAAAGCAAAGCCAGTTCAAGAAAAACCGCAGGCAGCTAAGGCACCTGAAGTAAAGCCAAAAGCTCGTCAGCGCCGGAGAAACTACAGAAGTGGTTCAAAGCCAGAGGCTTGATTCGTAATGCGAGCCAGCTGATCGGGTGCGGTTGTATTTTCACCTAGCAGATTTTCCTTTGCACCATCACCGTGATAATCGGAAGACCCAGTAACAATCAGATTGTGTTTGAGGGCCAGATCACTCAGCCAGCTCTTGGCAAAATCCGGAACGGAACGGTGATTAATCTCTAGGCCATCAAGACCTGCGGCAATCAGTTTCTCGAAGTGTCGAAGCGGGAGATCTAGATCTGATTTTCCAGCAGGAAAATCAATCAGCGGATGAGCCATGACCGATACCCCTCCGGCCTGGCGAATAAGTTGAATTGCCAAAGCCGTATCCACCGAGTAGTCCGAAACGTAGTACTTGCTGCGCTTACTCAGAATCGATGCAAAGGCGTCGGAGCGAGTCGGAACAATGCCCAGCGAAACCAGCGCATCAGCGATGGCTGGTCTACCAACGGTTGCGCCAGCGGGCAATTGATTTTCAACATCCGACCAAGTGATCGGATAGTCAGCGCTCAGCCGGTCAACCATTTCCTTTGCTCTGGTAATTCTTGAGCTTCTGGTTTTTGAAAGTTCTTGCGCAAGTGAGGGGTCATCTGGATTGGTTAGATAAGCCAGGATGTGAACGCTAATGCTTCGACCCTCCACATTGGAGCGGGTGGAAACTTCAATTCCTGGAATTAGTCCAATTCCTTCAGACCTTGCTGCCGCTAGGGCCTCCTCCCAGCCGTCGGTGGTGTCATGGTCAGTGATTGCCAAAACCTCAATTCCTGCGGCACTCGCCTTTCTCACCAGTTCAGAAGGTGAATCCTTACCGTCTGAGCGGTTAGAGTGCGCATGAAGATCGATCACAGGAGCAGAATAGTCGCATGAATAAGAAAGAGACCCCGAACCGATCCCGCTTCCCACAGAGCAAGAAGTTCATGAAATTCATCGCTTCGCAGTGGGAGGACAAGCCCGCTTCAAATGCGAAGCGTTGGGAGGTGGCCGACTATGCCCAGGCAAGAAGAGACCGGCTTGCCAAGCTCTACCGTGGGAAAGTCATACTGATTGAGGCTGGTTCGATGAAGGTCAGATCAAACGACACTGAATATCGATTTCGTCCTGACACAGCATTCACCTATTTCACGGGCTGGGGCAGCGAGACAGTCCCGGATTCCGTTTTGATTATCGACGCTCGAAAGAAGACCGCGAAAGCCAGGCTCTATCTCCGGCCGACAGCTGGCAGAGACACAAATGAGTTTTTTGCAAATTCCATGATTGGTGAATTTTGGACGGGGCCAAGACCAACCCTGGAGGACATCGAAATTCAACTCGGCATTCCAACCTACGACATAAAGAAGCTCGAGGCTCATCTGAGCGCTTGGCCAAAACCTCTGACACAAAAGAACGCAAAGTTCGCCGAGAAGGTTTCCGCAATGCGCTTTGTGAAAGATGATTACGAAATCAGACAGATGCGCCAAGCGATTGAAGTTACCGCCAGAGGATTTGCAGACATCGCCAAAGCAATGCCTAGAGCAATTCGCTCCACCCACGGTGAGCGGGTAATTGAAACCACCTTCTTCGCCCGAGCCAGAGAAGAAGGCTATGACCTGGGTTATGACACCATTGCTGCCAGCGGAGCTCACGCCTGCATTCTGCACTGGAACAAAAACACCGGAAGTGTAAACAAGAACGATCTTGTGCTGGTGGACGCCGGTTGCGAACTTGACTCCCTATACACAGCTGATATCACCCGAACCATTCCAGCCAGTGGAAAGTTCTCGAAGGAACAGCGCTGGGTCTATGAGGCAGTGCTGGAGGCAGCAGATGCTGCTTTTGCCATTGTTAAACCTGGTATCAAGTTCCGCGAAATTCACAATGCTGCTATCGCTGTCATCGCAAAAAAGGTTGCTGAACTAGGTCTGATTCCCGTCAGTGCAGAGGATGCTCTTAAAGAGGAAAACCAGCACCATCGCCGCTACATGGTGCACGGCACTTCGCATCACCTAGGTCTCGATGTTCACGACTGCGCTAAGGCCAGACGAGAGCACTACCAGGATGGAGTTTTAGAGCCGGGCATGATCTTCACAATCGAACCAGGGCTTTACTTCCACGCCGATGACCTAACCGTTCCCAAGGCTTACCGAGGAATCGGCGTGAGAATTGAAGACAATGTCTTGGTAACAGCGAATGGCTGCGAAAACTTATCGGGACTTCTTCCTCGGAAAGTCGATGAGGTTGAGAGTTGGTTTGCAGCTAACCAGCTAGGCGTCGCTGGCTAAGCCCAGGAGGTTGCGCGCTTTGCCAGCCTCGGCGTCGGGAACCACAACTTCCCAGCGGGCAGCAACTGGCATTTGGGTAGATAGAAATCCCCTCTTGTTTCGGCTTAGCGAAAATCTTGTGATGTTGAAAAGCATTCCAATGCCAGCTGCAATTACCACCGCTGCAAAGAATTGCTGCGGGTTATAACTGATTTCACCCTCTGGAGAAACCGTTATACCCGCGCCAACCAGCAGTGCAAATATCAGTCCAATCCAAAAACCTGTCATAGCCCCAGATAGCGCAACTCTTCCATAGCCCAGTCTTGACTTAATTCGCTCAACTAAAAGTGGATCGTGACCAATTAGAGAAATGTTCTCCGGACGAAATTCACCTGCCAGCAGTTTTTCAACCATTGCGGTGGCATCGGAATAGTTGGTAAATTCGCCTAGGACAAACCCTTTGGGGATGGTCGGCCCAACCATGTTCCGCTTAGCATTGTTGCGGGCATCTGTCATGAGAGAAATTTTGTCATGACTTTGAGATTTTGAAAGCGGGGTTTTCTATGAGCGCAACTCGCGTGTTTGTAGCTCGCCTCGTTGGCTGCGGAGTCTTCGATCCGCTGGGCGACAGGGTAGGAAAAGTCGTTGATGTTGTAATGGCCTACCGCAAGAACCAGGCGCCAAGGGCTAAAGGCTTCGTAATTGAAATTTCAGGTCGACGCAGAGTGTTTCTGCCAATGGCTCGGGTTACCGCCATTGCCCCCGGCCAAGTGATTACCAATGGACTTATTGACCTGCGTCGATTTGCCACCCGCGGCCAGGAGGTTAGGGCAATCGCTGAAATGCTTGGCAGAAAAATCAAGCTGGTCGGATCGAACCGAAACGCCAAGATAGAAGATTTTGCAATTGAGCAAAACCGCAGGGGCGATTGGCTGCTTAGTGAACTATTTGTTCGAAGAGTCGTGAAGTCCGCCCTACCCTTTGCCAAAGGTCCCACTGAGTTTGTGATGTGGCAGGACATTGCTATGCCGCAGGGCCACTCGGGAAACCAAGACGCTGAGCATCTGCTTCGCTCCGTTGAGGACCTAAGGCCAGCTGACCTTGCAACTGCTGTGATGGATCTTCCGGAAGAGCGAATGATTGCCCTAGCCGAAGAACTTGACGATGACCGACTAGCCGATCTGCTGGAAGAGCTTCCCGAAGAAGAGCAGCTGGAAATCATTGGTGAGCTAGAGGACGAGCGTGCCGCTGAAGTTTTGGATCTAATGGGTCCAGACGATGCAGCCGATCTGATGGCAAATCTTCCAGCAGATAGAAAAGAAACTCTTTTAGACCTTATGGACGATGAAGAGGCAGCAGATATTCGTCAACTTCTGCAGTATGAGCCATACACAGCTGGTGGACTGATGACAACCGAGCCAATACTTTGCTCAGCTGACACAACGGTTGCTCAGGCGCTGGCTCTGATTAGACGCAAAGAAGTTGAACCGGTTTTGGCAGCTCAGGTATTCGTAACTATGCCTCCCTTTGAAACGCCAGCTGGTCGATACCTGGGGGTTGTGCACTTCCAGAAACTTTTGCGCTACCCGCCCGGCGAAAGACTGGGGAATCTGATGGATTCGGAGCTGGAACCAATCCCTGCACAAACTCAGATCAAGCAGATTCATCGTGATCTGGCGACCTATGACCTGGTTGCAATGCCTGTGGTTGATGAGGAAAAAAATCTAATTGGCGCGGTGACGGTGGACGATGTGCTCGACCACCTACTACCCGATGACTGGAGAAGCGAGGAGTGATGGCAAGAAACCAATCGCAACTTGAGCGCCCCCTAGGAAAGCGCCCCTACTTCAGAATTCCTGCCATTAATCAAGAGGTGGTGGGCAGAGTATCTGAGCGATTCGCTCGCGCCATGGGCACCGGTGCTTTCCTGATTGGTATCACGGTAGTGGTGATGCTTTGGATTACCTGGAACACCCTCGCTCCTGAAGACATGCAGTTTGACCCGAGGGCACTGAACTTTACCCTCCTGACACTTCTGCTTTCTCTGCAGGCTTCCTATGCGGCTCCCCTGATTCTGCTTGCCCAGAACCGACAGGACGATCGAGACCGAGTGAAGTTTGAACAGGACCGGCAGCGTGCGGAGCAAAATCTTGCCGACACTGAGTATTTAGCTCGCGAAGTGGCCGCGCTCAGGCTGACTCTGGAAGAGGTTGCCACCAAAGATCAGGTTCGAGATGAAATTCGGGCTGCTATCAATGAGCTGCTTGACGAACTAAAACCACAGAGAAAGCCAAAGAAGACTAAGTGAGTCGCGCGCTTAGTGCGCTCAGCACGGTGATTGATCCTGAGCTTAGAAGACCAATCACAGATCTTGGCATGGTTGGAAAACTTGTTGAAACAGACAATCAGGTCGAGGCAGAGATAAAACTCACCATCGTCGGCTGCCCTGCCGCGCAAGCAATAGAGCGTGACGTGAAGGCGGCGCTGAGTAAAGAATTCGAATCGGTAACTGTGACAATGACCACGATGAGCGCAGATGAAAGAGACCAGCTTAAGAAAAAGTTGCGTGGAGATAAGCCAATCAAGTTCAATCCATTCGCTCAGAGTGACAGCCTGACGAGAATAATTTTTGTTGGCAGTGGCAAGGGTGGTGTTGGGAAATCAACGCTAACGGTGAACCTGGCGGTTGCACTAGCCAAATCCGGTTTCAAGGTGGGACTGCTGGATGCGGATATCTTTGGCTATTCAATTCCGAACCTCATGGGGATTAACCAATCGCCAACCAAAGTCGATGAGCTGATGCTTCCGCCAATTGCATTTGACGTGAAGGTGATATCCATTGGCTTTTTCGTCACCGACAATAAGCCGGTTGCTTGGCGAGGCCCCATGCTCCACCGAGCTGTTGAACAATTTCTTACGGACGTCTATTGGGGAGACCTTGATTTTCTCCTGGTGGATCTGCCACCTGGAACTGGCGACGTGGCAATAAGCCTCGGTCAGCTGCTACCGAATGCCCAATCTCTTGTTATCACAACCCCGCAGGCGGCAGCTGCCAGTATTGCTGAACGCTCGGGAGCAATCGGACTAATGACTGGCCAGAGCATTCTGGGAGTTATAGAGAACCTCAGCTATCTAGACAGCGGGGAGGGAAGAAGCTTCCTTTTCGGCGAGGGTGGTGGTCAGGCGGTTTCGCAAAGACTGAGTGAACTCAGTGGCCAGCAGGTCAAACTACTCGGCCAGATACCAATTAGCTCGACCCTGAGACACTCCGCCGATCAAGGCGTCCCGGTTGTAGTGTCAGACCCAGAAGATGCAGCAGCTAGGGTGATTGCAGAGATTGCACAGGAAATCGCGAGGGTCCCCAGGGGGCTGAGCGGGAAGAAGTTAGGGCTAAATCCGATTTAGGAATGTATGGAAACCATCGCAATTCTTGACCCACTAACCGGCGACAAGCTTCACGACCTCGAATCACACAGTGCCAAGGACGTGGCACTGATGTTTCAGGAAGGGCGCGAAGCCCAGCCCGCTTGGAATGACCTGGGTGCCAAGCAAAGAGCGCAGATTGCCCACCGACTCGTAGATATTTTTATCAAAAACCAAGAAGAGCTAATGGACGTCCTCCAACGCGAGACTGGCAAGTCCAGAATGCATGCATTTGAGGAAGTTACTGGTGCGCTAGCCGCAATCACGTACTACGCAAAAGTTACTCCCAAGCTACTGAAGCGAAAGAAAGTGAAGGGTGGAGTTCCACTTCTAATTACTGCCTACACCGAACCGGCAGCGGTTGGAGTGGTGGGGGTTGTTACTCCTTGGAATTACCCACTGGCTCTAACAATGATGGAAGTCATTCCCGCATTAATGGCGGGTAATGCTGTTGTTCAAAAAGCCGATAATCAGACCGCCAAGACGGTTCACTTGGCTCGTGACCTTACAGTCAGCGCTGGGGTTCCCGAAAAGATTTGGCAGGTGGTTCACGGTGAACCTAATGAGGTTGGAAATGCCGTCACCGACAATGCGGACTACGTCTCCTTCACCGGCTCCACGCCAGTTGGTCGACACGTTGCTCAAAGAGCAGCCGCACGACTAATTGGTTACTCCTTGGAACTCGGTGGCAAGAATCCAATGATCATCATGCCCGGTGCGAACCTCGAGGAAGCAGCTGAGATAGCTATCGCGGGAGCCTTTGGCAACACGGGTCAGCTCTGCGTCTCCATCGAAAGACTTTATGTGCCAAACCACGCTCTCAAGGAGTTTGAAGACATTCTCAAACGCAGGGTTGAGACACTGAAGGTTGGTGCATCCAACGATTTTGACTTTGATCTAGGCGCTCTGAGCTCAAAGGCACAGCTGGAAAGAGTCTCAGGATTTATCGAAAGAGCCAAAGCTGAAGGAGCTCGGGTTGTAACAGGCGGTCATCCGCTTTCCAATATTGGACCAAATTTCTATGCCCCAACTGTGCTCAGCGATATTCCTCACGGTGCAGAGATACTCCACAAAGAGGTCTTCGGTCCGCTGATTGCTTTGGTTGGATACTCGTCTTTAGATGAAGCCGTTGAGCTTGCCAACGCAACGGAATATGGTCTGAATGCAGCGATTGTTGGTGATCCAAAGAAAGCTTTGAAGTTGGCATCGAGACTGATGGCCGGCTCTGTCAACATCAACGAGGGTTACCGTGCCTCAATGGCAACCATGGCAGCACCGATGGGTGGAATGAAGCAGTCCGGCATGAATCGCAGAAGCGGACCAAATGGCCTTCTTCGCTTCACTGAGAACAGAACTATCGGTGTAGCCAACAAGTTCCCAATTGGATTACCTTCCAGGGCCAAGGAATATCGCAAGATGGCTCCGCTGATGACCAAGCTCGCCAAGTGGATGGGTAAGTTCTAGGTAGCTTCTAGATCAAACGGTGGAGTCTCGCCAAGCTCGAGCGGCTTCTGCGGAGGTTTTGCACGATTTAGAGTCTGCGCAACATTCGGCTTTCGCTTCTCTTCAAGCAGCGCTTCTCGGACAATTCTTCTCGGATCGTACTGTCTTGGATCGAGCTTCTTCCAGTCCAGATCTTCAAACCCATCACCAAGTTCACTCTTCATTTGAACCTGGGCGTTATCAATCATGCGCTTGCCTTTTTTCACCCACTCACCCATTTGCTTGGCATAGTAGGGAAGGCGTTCGGGCCCGATAATCAATACGGCCAGCAGCGCTAGCAGCAGAAGCTTCTCAGCACTTAGACCAAACATAGAAAGAGTTTATCCCTTTCGAATACCAGCTAATTTCGCTTTCAAACATAGGCTTGTGGCTAACCATGATCGACAAACTGACCAGCTGGATATACGCCGAGGACTACGCCAATGAGCCGCAGGCCATTAGGTCGGCTCGCCGCAGTGCGGTAGAGCTGGGGGTTGAATCCGTTACCGAGGCAACTGGCAATCAGCTGGCTGTTATTGCTGGTCTAACTCGAGCTAAGTCAATTGTGGAAGTTGGAACGGGCGCTGGTGTTTCTGGACTATGGCTACTTTCCGCATCCAACGATTCGGTTCTAACCACGATTGATTCAGAACCTGAGTATCAGCTGGCAGCTCGGGAAAACTTTAAACGCGCTGAAATAGCGCCTTCAAGAATCAGGGTGATATCCGGCAGGGCATCATCTGTCATGGCCAACATGGCTGAAGCTGCCTACGATCTGGTTTTTCTTGACTCCGATCCAACTGACTTGGATGAAGTTTTGCCACTTGCAATTGCCCTGGCCAAACCTGGCGGAGCCATAGTTTTAGCACATGCGCTTTGGCGCGATCGCGTCCCGAACCCAACGCTCAGGGAAGACGAGACTTCAGCCATTCGCTCGGCCGTGCAGAATTTTTCAGATAACGAAGATTTTCTTGCCAGCATCTCCCTGGTTGGGGATGGGCTGCTGATCGTGGTGAAGCGCTAGCTACTTCTTAGCTGCGGCCTTCTTGGCGGCACTTTTGACAACGCCTGTCAAAACCTTGTGTAGTTCCTGGGCTTCTGTGTCATTGATGGAGACCACTAGCCTGCCGCCACCCTCCAGAGGAACCCGAAGGACGATTAGTCCGCGAGGCTCGCGCTCGGCCTCCATTGGTCCATCACCAGTTCTAGGCTTCATAGCTGCCATGAGATAAGGGCTCCTTGGGGTTTTACAATCCTCAATTATCCCAGAAAATTGGGCCTTTGACCAACCCAGCTAGGAAGTAAGCCAGCTGCGCAGGCCCTTCTCCACATCGAACAAATGCCCAACTGGCAGATTCTCGTTATCGGCGTGAGCCAGGGACGGGTCCCCAGGACCATAGTTGATGGCGGGTATTCCAAGTGCTGAGAAGCGGGCAACATCGGTCCAGCCGTATTTAGGCCTCGGATCCTGGCCGCTGGAGGCGAGAAAGGCCTTTGCCCACTGAGTTTGCAGCCCTGGTCTTGCCCCCAGAGCTAAATCAACAAATTCCAGTTCGAATTCTGAGAAAAGCTTTTCGATAACTTCTTTAGCCTCGCTCTCACTTTTCGATGGGGCAAAGCGATAGTTGATTTCTACCTCACACAAATCTGGAATAACGTTTCCGGCAATTCCTGCCCTAATCGAAACGGCGTTCAGACTTTCACGATATTCAAGGCCGTCAACCTCAATTGTCTGGCACTCATATTCGGCAAGCCTTGTGAGAATGGCGGATGCTTTGTGAATTGCGTTGTCGCCCATCCAAGGTCTTGCGGAGTGTGCCTTCACTCCCCTAGTTGAAACCTTGACTCGCAAAGTTCCATTGCAGCCGCCCTCCACCAGCGCCGAGGTTGGTTCGCACAGAATCGCAAACTTCGCATCGGAAAGTTCAGGATGGTTTTTGATTAGGCGACCAAGTCCGTTCTTGCTACTTTCGACTTCTTCGTTGTCATAGAACACCCAGCTGACACAAAAACTAGGACTAGTTATCTCGGCTGCTAGTTTCAGCATGACGGCTACGCCGCCCTTCATGTCAACTGATCCCCTTCCTACAATCACCTGTTCGCGTTCAAAGTGGTGAAGCTGAGCGGGAAGGTTATTGGCAATCGGGACAGTGTCGATGTGTCCGGCAATAATGACTTTGTCGCCAGAAGTTTTGGTTGTTGCCACAATGGCATTGCCATCCCTGATTACCGTGAGGTGAGGAAGCTGTAGGGCCTTTTCAATAGCATCCGCTAATTTGGCTTCGCCCCCCGAGACAGACTCGATATTGCAGATGTCCATGGTCAGCTCGACTAGACCCTTAGACAAATTCAGAGTGCTCATCCTCAAAAGGCTACCTGTATTCTTTCTCAGGTGAGCGGCTTTCTATCAGGTGGTGCGTGGGGGCACGGTCTCGCCACGCTCGCCAGCGACGGAACTGTTTTAGACGTTTGGTACCCCTCACCCGCGCTCGGAGAAGCCCCAAAGTCTGATCTTCAATGGTTCCCTCCTCGCCAACTTGAGCAAGCCGAGCAGTCAGATTCGCTTAGAGAAGTAACCACTGAGGTAGTCAGGCAGGAAATTGAGCTCTCTCTTCCAGTGACCTCGACAGCCGATGCCTACCTGAGACTGCACTTGCTATCACATCTTTTGGTCAAGCCCAACTCAATCAATCTTGAAGGCCTGATTCCCAATCTGCCGATTGTGATTTTTACCAACCGTGGACCAGTGCTGCCAGAGGTCTACGCCAGAAAAATCGTGGAGTTTCGTCAAGCAGGTGTTGCTCCGCATTCTTTAGATAAGTTCCCAAGACTTATCGACTATGTGTCTCCCGAAAAGGTCAGGATTGCCGATGCTAACCGAGTTCGACTGGGAGCTTACCTATCGCCGGGCACCACCATCATGCACGAAGGATTCGTCAACTTTAATGCCGGCACCCTTGGGGTCTCAATGGTCGAAGGAAGGGTCTCGCAGGGTGTTGTGATTGGCGATGGTTCTGACATTGGCGGCGGAGCATCGATTATGGGAACACTCTCCGGTGGTGGAAAGCATCGCGTTGAGATTGGCGCTCGCGCCCTGCTGGGTGCAAATTCCGGAGTCGGTATTTCAATTGGAGATGATTCCGTCGTTGAAGCTGGTCTTTACCTGACAGCGGGAACGAAAGTGAAACTAATTGTTGATAATCGCTCACAAATTGTTAAGGCCAGTGAGCTCAGTGGTATGCCTGGACTTCTATTTAGGAGAAATTCGCAAACGGGAGCCGTGGAGGCAATTGCGAAAGAGGGCGTAGGAATAACACTGAACAAGGATCTTCACGCCTAAGAGCTGATTGAGTCCCAGCCCCTACCCTCAAGTATTTCCTCGTCAAGAAAAACACCAGTTCCAGCAACTACCTCGCCGATGACTCTAAATCCAACCGGTGCAGAGCCCTTTGGAAAAGTTGCCAAGAAACCATGATCCTCTCCTCCGTAAAGGACCCAATTCATGGGCGAATGCAAAGTCTCGCCGCGAGAAAGAATGGACTGATAGGCCTGCTCCAGAACTGCCTGATAACCAACCAGTTGGCTCGAGTGAATGCGCATCGAAACACCTGATGCCTTCGCCAAGCGATTGGCATCCATTGCAAGAGAGTCAGAGATGTCGAGCATGGAGGTTGCTTCATGGGCGGCAATAGCGAGTTGAATTGGTGGCGTGGGTCTTTGCTGCACCGAGACGAATTCTGGATAGGAGACAGCTAAAGATTTATCAGGATGTTCCAGCAAGGCTAGGCCACAAGCAGCCTTACCTAAAGTTCCAGCAACGGCAAGCTCATCGCCGATTCTTGCGCCGCTGCGTAGAACGGGCTCGCGACCTTCGAGATCTCCGTGTGCGGTTACTGAAATGACGATCTGATCAGCCAGTGCCAAATCGCCACCAACAATTGCAGCGGAGGGTGAAAGATCGTCCAGACTGGCCTGCAGTCCCTTAGCAAAATCTTCCAGCCAAGAAATCTTGGTGGTTGGTGTAACCATGAGTGTTACAACAAGAGCAATAGGCTTGGCCCCCATGGCTGCCACATCAGCCAAGTTGGTGCTTACCGCTTTATAGCCAATATCAAACCCTGAAGAATAGTCCTGCCGAAAATCTCTGCCTTCAACCATCGAGTCAGTGGTCACAACAAATCTTGAGTCGCTAACCGAGATGACAGCCGCGTCGTCTCCCGGCCCAACAAGGGTTGAGTCCACCTGCTTGAAGTGTTTAGTCGTTCTGGCCAAGGCTTCTAGCTCGCCGATTTCAACTACCGTTTGGCCCTCGTAGATCACCAGACAACGCTAGCCTTAAACCAATGCGTATTTTGCTCTTTGTCTTTCCCCTGCTTCTATCTGGCTGCGCGGCAACGGTGAACCTTGAAGCCGCCGAGGATGCCAACAACCCCGCCTGCGCGGAGGTTATGGTTAGGCTTCCGCAGGCACTGGGTGAGCACACTCAGCGCTTCACCAACGCGCAGGCAACCAGCGCCTGGGGTGACCCAACAGCCGTAATCATCCGGTGTGGCTTACCTCCGGTGGAGGTTTCAGAGCTTCCCTGTGTCAGCGCAGGTGAGATTGACTGGCTAGTCGATGATTCTGCGGCTCCTAGCTATCGTTTCATAAGCTTTGCCACTGACCCGGCTGTCGAAGTTGTGGTGGATTCTAACCGAGCATCGGGTGTAACAAGCCTTGAAGGAGTTGCGCCAGCAGTTTCATTCTTGGGTCAGGCAAAGAAATGCAGTGAGCTGTCGAACTAGCGCTTTGTGTTTAGTCCGGTCTGAATCAAAATTTCCACTAGCTGTGGATACTCGATGCCACTGGCTGTCCAAAGAGATGGATACATCGATATTGGAGTAAAGCCTGGCATCGTGTTTATTTCAGTAATTACAAAGCCGCTATCAGTCAAAAAGAAATCTGCTCGCGCAAGACCGCTGCATCCCAGTGCTCGAAAAGCTCTAACGGCCAGATCCTGCAGAGTCTGAAGCTCAGCTGGACTCAGCTCAACGGGAACAATTAGCTCAGCTGAATCGTCAATGTATTTAGCCTCGTAGTCATAGAAGTCATGGCCGTGCACTTTGATTTCTCCGGCTTTTGAAGCGACAACTTCTCCGTCGCTGTGCTCAAGAACAGAACATTCAATCTCTCGGCCAACCATTTCTTGCTCTACCAAAACCGTGTCATCGTGCTCAAAGGCTCTTTCAATTGCTGGCTTTAGCGATTGCAAATTCTTTACTTTGGTAACGCCAACAGATGAGCCTGAGCGGGAGGGCTTCACGAAACAGTTTGGATTCATCAGTGAGGACGCAGAGGTGAGAATTTGGTTTTCATCAGCCAGGTAGTCTGCTTTGCGGATGACTAGATCTTTCGAGGTTGGAATACCAGCACCTTCAAAGATGCGCTTAGCAACTGCTTTGTCCATGGCTAGAGCTGAGGCCAGAACACCATTTCCAACGTAGGGAATTCCGCATAGTTGCAGCAGGCCCTGTATGGTTCCGTCTTCGCCGTTTACCCCGTGTAAGACAGGAAAAGCAATGTCAATCATCCCGAGGGAATCGCCGCTTTGCAGCCTTAGCTCTCCCCCGCCAAGCGGCATCAGGACTTCCGGAGCACTTTCGCTCACCATCGGATAGTCAGCTAATTTCCAGTCTTGACTAATTGGGTGGTGGACGAATTTCCCTGATTTGGTGATGCCTACTGGAATTACTTCATACTTTGACTTGTCGATCGCGGAATAGATTCCAAGTGCCGTCACACAGGAAACCGAGTGCTCGGGTGATGCACCACCGTATATCAGTGCCAGTTTCACTCTGATTCCACTTCCGTTGCGTCGGCTAGGTTTAGCTGCTTGCCAAATTCAGTTGGTTTCATTCTGCCCTCCAGCACATCACTGACCTGCTTGACGATAGGCATGTCTATACCAAGTCTGTCGGCAATGGACAAAACTGGCTCAACCGAGCTCAATCCCTCGGCGGTTTGTTTGAGCCTGGCGAGCACTTCAGACTTACTCAAACCTTGACCAAGCATTTCCCCGGCTCGGAAGTTTCGGGATAACGATGATTCACTGGTGGCGATGAGGTCTCCTAGACCTGCAAGGCCAAACATGGTTCTTCTTCGCGCTCCGTGCGCCACTGCAAAAGCAGTGATCTCGGCCAAACCTCTGGTCATGATTGAAGCCTTCGTATTCTGACCATAGCCAATTCCCGAAACAATTCCGATGGCAACGGCAATCAGGTTTTTAAGCACTCCGCCGAGCTCGGTACCCATGACATCGTTATTCGTGAAGACAGTGAAGTAATCGCTAGAGCAAACCTTTGCGACCTCACTCGCGCACTCTTGATTCTCTCCGGCGCAAACTGCAGCCGCAGGTTCACCTCGAGCGATTTCAAGAGCGAGGTTGGGCCCAGATAGGACTGTGACTTGCGCAGATGGAAGTCCAGTGGCCTCCTGCATCACTTCACTCATGCGCTTGCCAGTTCCCAGCTCAAGGCCCTTCATCAAGCTGACGAGGGTTGCTGATTCTGGAATCAACTCTCTCCAAGCTATGAGATTTTCTCTGAGCTGTTGAGATGGAACTGCTATGTAGATTTGCTCGGCTTCGCTCAGTGCATTTGCGATATCGGAGGTTATCGATAAGTTGCTAGGCAGTTCAATTCCAGGAAGGTATTCCTCATTAGTGCGGGAGGTTGCAATTAGCTCGGCCTGCCCTGCTCTGCGTGCCCAGAGGGTGACATCGGTTCCGCCGTCAGCAATCACCTTGGCGATGGTGGTACCCCAACTACCAGCACCTAACACAACGATTCGACTCAACGCTTTTTCCTGAAGTTGCCGGTTTCATCCTGCTCGTTCTCTACTGGATCCCAGAGTTTGGCAGGAGGAGTCTCGCCACGCAGATCACCAACGAGTGAGGCGATTTTTTTCATCACCATTTCGGTCGCATCATTTATCTGTTGTGCCGTGGGGTTGCTTCCAATGTCGAGATTGATTGGGTCGCCGATCTTGACTTTCACGGTGTGAAAAGGATTTGGGCGAAACTTGCCGGTGTAGTTGCCAAGGACCTTGTCTACTCCCCAGTGTGCAGCAGGGACAATCGGAACGTTGAGCTCAGCTGCCATCCGAATTGCACCACTTTTGCCGCGCATCGGCCAAAGATTTGGATCTCTAGTGAGAGTTCCTTCTGGGAAAACAACAACTACCTGGCCGGCCTTGAGAAATTCTTTTGCTGCGCGCAGAGGTTCCTGATTGGATTGGCCACCGCGATAGACGGGAATTTGACCGACTTTAGGAAGAAGTTTGCCGAGAATTGGAATCTTGAAAAGAGACGCTTTAGCCAGGTAATGCGGAACCCGTTTCATGTGAATGTATACCGAGTAGGCGAAGGCAAGCGGGTCTAGATAGCTGAGGTGATTTCCAACCAGGACATATCCACCCTTTGGGAGTTTTTCTATACCTTCGGTTTTTATGTTGAACATCAGTCTCAGAAGTGGAGCAAGGATGAAGGCAACAAGGACGAAGGCCAATCCGTTCTCACGCTTTGGAACCTTGGGGACTGCCAGCTCCGTCATTAGCTAAGCCTCAAACTCAAAGTCGGCTCCGAGATCCTCTAGTTTGGTGAGGAATCTTTCGTAGCCTCTTGAAATCAGCTGCACATTGCTTACCTTGGATGTGCCCTTAGCTGCCAGTGCGGCCAACACGTGTGAGAAACCTCCACGAAGATCGGGCACCTTTATATCTGCTCCAACTAGCTCGGTGGGACCGGAAATTACGGCTGAGTGGTTGAAGTTGCGCTGGCCAAATCGACAGGGGTGGCCTCCAAGACACTCGCGATAGATCTGAATGTTCGCACCCATCTGACGAAGCGCATCGGTGAAACCAAATCTTTGCTCATATACGGTCTCGTGAACAATCGACAAACCATTTGCCTGAGTTAGCGCCACCACGAGTGGCTGCTGCCAATCTGTCATGAAGCCAGGGTGAACGTCTGTTTCGATAACCACTGGCTGCAATTCAGAACCGGGGTGATAGAAACGAATGCCGTTGTCCTTGATTTCAAACTGACCGCCCACCTTTCGGTAGACGTTAAGAAATGTCATTAGGTCAACCTGTGATGCACCGCCAACGAAGATGTCTCCTTCGGTGGCGAGGGCTGCGGCTGCCCAGGATGCTGCCTCATTGCGATCGACTAGTGCCCTATGCGTGAAACCTTTCAGTTCCTTCACACCTTCGATTCGAATGACTCGGTCGGTGTCAACGGAGATAATCGCACCCATCTTCTGAAGAATTGAAATCAAATCAATGATTTCGGGTTCGATAGCAGCACCTGATAGCTCAGTCTTGCCATCCGCAATCGTCGCGGTTAGTAGCACCTGCTCGGTTGCACCAACAGATGGGTATGGAAGAGAAATCTTGTTACCGCGAAGTCCATCTGGTGCACTCAGTCTGGTTCCTCCGGGCAGCTTTTCAATTACAGCTCCGAAGCCTCTGAGGACATCAAAGTGGAAGTCAACTGGCCTAGAACCAATCTCACAGCCACCCAGCCCTGGAATGAACGCTTCACCAAGTCGGTGAAGAAGAGGTCCACAAAAAAGAATTGGAATTCTGGAAGATCCGGCAAATGCATCGATGTCGACCATCCGAGCCTGTTCGACATTTGCTGGGTCTAGGACCATATCGCCGGTCTGCTCGTCATGGGTAATGGTTACCCCGTGCAGATTTAGTAGTCGGGAAACTACTTCAACATCAGAAATATGTGGAACGTCAAGCAATCTGGAGGGAGTCTCTCCGAGAAGAGATGCCACCATCGCCTTTGTCACCAGGTTCTTAGCACCCTTGAGATCTACGCGACCAGTTAGGGGCTTACCGCCCTGAATTGTGATTTGACTCAATCAGACTCCTTTGGCAGGGAGAGTTGTTGGTCTCCATGCCTGTCTTCTGGCCTCGAAGGCGGCTATCGCTGGCTCGTTCTGAAGGGTGATGCCAATATCATCCAGCCCCTCCATCAGTCGCCACTTAGTGTATTCGTCGATCTCAAAGCTGACCACGGTGTCAGAAAAGCGTACCTGCTGGGCCGGCAAATCTACCTGTAGTTCAAGGCCAGGATTGGCCTCCATGGCCTCCCAAAGAAGCAGAGTGTCACTATCGCTAATGACTCCTGTGACCAGACCCTGCTTGCCAGCATTGCCGCGAAAGATATCCGCAAACTTGCTGCTGAAGACAGCTCTAAAACCAAAGTCCTTCAGTGCCCAAACAGCATGCTCCCTTGAAGAACCAGTTCCAAAATCGCTTCCTGCAATTAGCACCTGCGCATTTTTGTATGCGGGCTGATTCAGAACAAATTCTGGATCATTTCGCCAGTGTGCAAAAAGTCCATCTTCAAAACCAGTCTTGGTAATGCGCTTTAGGTAAACAGCAGGAATGATCTGATCGGTGTCAACGTTGCTTCTGCGTAGCGGAGCCCCTACGCCAGAGAAAACTGAGATTCTTTCCATTAGCGCTCCAAGTCCGACGGAGAAGAAAGCGTCCCTCTGACTGCTGTTGCGGCTGCAACAACTGGTGATACCAGGTGGGTTCTAGCGCCCTTACCCTGTCTACCTTCGAAGTTTCGGTTAGAGGTTGATGCCGCGCGCTCTCCCGGCGCAAGCTGATCGGGATTCATGCCAAGGCACATCGAACAACCAGCAAAGCGCCACTCGGCCCCGAACTCTTTGAAGACTTTGTCTAGGCCTTCCTCTTCCGCTTGCAGCCTGACCTTCTGAGAACCAGGCACGACCATCATTCTCACACTGTCAGCTTTTTTTCTTCCCTTAACAATTTCTGCGGCAGCCCTTAGATCTTCAATTCGGGCATTGGTGCAGGATCCGAGAAAGACTGTATTGACAGCGATGTCTTTCATTTTTGTGCCAGGTTTGAGATCCATGTATTCAAGCGCTCTCTCGGCAGCTGCGCGCTCGGCAGGATCTGCAAGGTCCGCTGGATTTGGAACGCTATCAAGTAGCGAAACGCCCTGGCCTGGATTTGTCCCCCAGGTCACAAATGGATCGAGGGTATTGGCATCAATAAAGACCTCTTTATCGAAAACAGCGCCTTCGTCAGTGACGAGTGTCTTCCAGTACTCCATTGCTTCATCCCAAAGCTTTCCCTCAGGTGCGTGAGGCCTGCCCTTCAGATAGGCAAAAGTTGTTTCATCCGGGGCAACCATGCCAGCTCTAGCGCCGGCCTCGATAGACATGTTGCAGATTGTCATGCGGCCTTCCATCGACAGAGCTCTAATTGCGCTTCCTCGATACTCCAGCGCATAGCCCTGTCCGCCGCCGGTTGAAATCTTGGCAATCACAGCAAGGATGATGTCCTTGGCCGTAACTCCTGGTCGTAACTGACCCTCAACATTGATGGCCATCGTCTTGAATGGCTTAAGTGGAAGAGTCTGGGTGGCAAGAACGTGCTCAACTTCACTTGTCCCAATTCCCATGGCTAGTGCACCGAAAGCGCCGTGGGTAGAAGTGTGCGAGTCTCCGCAAACAATGGTTAGTCCAGGCATTGTCAGACCCAGCTGCGGACCGACCACGTGAACAATTCCCTGGTTCTTATCCCCCAGCGAGTGAAGTCTTACTTCAAACTCTGCACAGTTTTTTCTAAGCGCATCCACCTGGGTTCTAGAAGTTGGCTCTGCAATTGGCAGGTGAATATCAATAGTTGGAGTGTTGTGATCCTCCGTTGCAATGGTCAATTCTCGGCGACGTATCGGCCTATTTGCGAGGCGCAAGCCATCGAATGCTTGCGGGCTTGTTACCTCATGAATTAGGTGCAGGTCTATGTAGAGAAGATCAGGCGCGCCGTTTTCACCCTTCACAACGACGTGGTCATTCCAGAGCTTTTCGGCCAGAGTCAATGGCTTACTTGTCATTAGATTCACCTCGCGAGTGCGTAAAAGACAAGTTTAGAGCAAGCACTAGATTGGACGGGTGTTAGATATAAGCACCACAAATCTGGCGAAAATACAGGCAAAGACTGTAAGAACGCTGGCAGTGGGGCAAGCTCTAGGCGGCTTTGGTTTTGGTTCGACGCTCTCTGTTGGAGCGATTATGGCTACAGAACTTTCTGGCAGCGCGGCTTGGTCTGGAGCCGCCGCAACTATGAGCACATTGGGATCGGCTTTCGCAGCGATACCACTTGCAAACATGGCAGCAAGACGTGGTCGACGCTATGCACTTGGTCTTGGTGCGGGTCTTGCAATTCTTGGTGCAATTGGAATGATCACAGCTGCCGCACTTCGTTCATTTCCAGTCGAACTATTTGCACTTTTCCTCTTAGGGTCTGCAAACGCCGTTTCACTCCAGGCACGCTTTGCAGCCGCCGATATTCCAACCAATCGTCCAAAAGCCAAAGACATTTCAATAGTTGTTTGGGCAACTACCTTTGGTGCCGTGATTGGGCCTAACCTCATTGCCCCAGGAGAGTCACTCGGTGTCACACTCGGTCTTCCGCATTTGGCTGGCCCATTCCTATTGACCATCCTCGCTCAAAGCCTCTCGACTTCAGTATTTTGGTTCGGACTAAAGCCTGATCCGCTGGTTCTTGCTCAGAAAATCGACAGTGAAAAACAAAATCTTGTTCGGAGGAAATTCCGAGAGGCTATCCCGATTGTTAGACAAAAACCAATTGCAGCCTTTGCTGTTCTAAGCATTGCCCTAAGTCACATGGTGATGGTTTCGGTCATGTCCATGACCCCTGCGCATCTGAGCATTACCGGACACTCGCTATCCGATGTTGGTTTTACCATTTCTTTGCATGTGGCAGGTATGTATGCCCTATCACCAATCTTTGGAATTATTAGCGACAAATTTGGCGCTCGAAAAACAATCATTCTCGGTCAGCTGATACTCCTAATCTCCTTAGCGGTGTCAGGTTTTGGGGCAAACAATTTCTCAATGGTTGTTCTAGGACTATTTTTACTAGGTCTAGGTTGGTCATCGGCAACCGTTGCAGCGAGTGCGCTACTGAGCGAGTCATTGGACATTTCGGAAAAACCGGTTGTTCAAGGATTGAGTGATTCTCTAATGAACCTTTCAGGTGCCTTTGGTGGAGCGATATCGGGGACAATCCTGATCGTCTTCGGGTTTGCAGGACTGAACGCTGCCGCTCTACTCCCAGTAATCCTGATTGTTTTTGCTACTGCTTACTCCAGAAGGTGGCAATAAAAACAGAAATCCCGCTCCCGAGATTTTGTCATCAAGAGCGAGATTTGTGACCCCAGGGGGATTTGAACCCCCGCTACTGCCGTGAGAGGGCAGCGTCCTAGGCCGCTAAACGATGGGGCCTAATTTGTAACTTAGAAATCATGCCACAGATACACCTAGGGGGCAATCTATCTGGACAGAAGCGTTAGTCCACCAGGGGTTACTGTCGCTGAAAATGGTGCTGGACCAATGATTTCACCATCACAGGAAATTGGAAAACCTTTGTTTTCAACGCGAATTTGCTTTGCTTTGAATATCTCAACCTCTGGATACTTCACATGCTCCCCCGTGTAAACCTTGGGAAAGATTCGAAGAAGTTTTGCTCTTGATACTTCGTGAAGGATAAATACCTCCAACTCACCATCGGTAATCTCCGATGAAGGAGAAATCTTCATTCCGCCACCAAAATTTTTCACATTTGCCACACCACAGAGCATCGCGGCAAAGTTTCTCTCAACTCCATCAGCCACAAGGCGATACTCAATCGGCTTGAACTTAGGGAGCTCTAAGAGCATGGCTGCGACATAAGAGTTAGGCCCCTTGGGCCAGGTCAAGGTATTTGCTTTCGCTGCACAAAGAGCATCAAATCCAGCCGAGATCGAGCCTAAGGACCAAAAAGATCGATAAGCCGTTTCTATCCACATAACGTCAACTCTTCTTGGATTTGTGACTGCTTCTGAAATGTTGAAGGCAGCACCCTCCGGATCATCCAGAGCTATACCAAGCTCTCTCACCTGATCGTTGCCGCTGCCTGCCGGAATCAATCCAAGAGGTAGTCCTGTTTCCATCGCAACGTTTACACCAAGTTGACTTGTTCCGTCGCCACCTATTGCGACAACTCCTGAAAGATTTTGTGCCTGTTCAAATGCCTTGGCTTTTGCCTGTTCTGCAGATGCAGAACTTAGGTCCAGAGTCGGAATTCCTATTTCCCGAAAAGCAGCTATGGCCTTATCCCCGACAAGATTTCCGCGTCCGCGATTAGCGGCGGGATTTATGATCAGACCAAGTGGCTTCATCGCCACCTCCTAATATCGACAAAGATAGACCCATAGGAGCTATAGCGCTATGAAAATTTCAAAGTTTGAGCATGCCCTGCTGGTCTTAGAGTTAGAGGGCAGTCAGCTGGTGATTGACCCGGGTAGCTACTCAACTCTCCCGAATCTCCATAATGTCTCTGCTGTAGTTCTAACCCACCTGCACGACGACCACACCTATGCAACGCACGTGGCCAAAATAAAGCAGCAATTTCCAGAAGCCATAGTCTTTGGGACCCAGGAGGTAGCCAAGAAACTAAACGAGTTGGATATCCAGGTCGTCTTTCATGGAGATAGGTACAAGGTCGGACCTTTCATCTTGGATTTCTATGGCGATCTTCATCAGGTCATTCACCGCTCCATTCCACTTGTTCAAAATGTTGGCGTGATGGTCAATTCGATTCTCTACTACCCGGGAGATAGCTACACGATTCCGGAGCAAAAGGTAGAAATACTGGCATGTCCTTCCAGTGCTCCATGGCTCAGAATCTCCGATGTGATTGATTTCCTAGAGCAGGTCAAACCTTCCAACTGTTTTCCAACTCATAACGCTCTTTTATCGGATGCAGGCAATGCTCTCCAAAACAGCAGGATTAAGGAAATCACTGAGAAGCATGGTGGGACTTTTCGATACTTGGCTGTTGGAGAAGCCTGGGAAATCTAAAGAGCGATTACCACTGCAGCAATCAGGGCCGCCACTGTCGGACCACCCCAAAGCCGTTTTTCCTTCTGACTTCTTGTGATGTTGTTCGCAAGTGCTGATAGCGCCGCAAAACCAACAAGAGCCCAGTTGACAATCTGGTTCACAGCTGGTTCAAGCAATGGTGTGAAGACACCGAGCTGCGCTAGGTAGTGTCCGGCAATGGCTAATGCCAAGGCCATAGAAAAGAAACTTCCCACTCGGAAACCCGGCGGTAGAACACCAGCTCTTTGTCCACCATAGGCATACTCCCCCAGTGGAGCGCCTAGGACAATTGCCAATTGAAAAAGCGCGAGTGCGACAAAGAAAAAGACTAGAAAACCACCGGCTACGGCTTCAAGCATCGGGGAACCTTCTTTGCTGGGGTGCCTGGACTCGAACCAAGAACAAATGAACCAGAATCATTCGTGTTGCCAATTACACCACACCCCATCAGGGACGCTACGTCGCTCGGACAATCTTAGTGGGCTTGGGAAAAGGCCTCTAGCCGAGCGAGCGAGCGAGATTTTCCAAGGATTTCTAGGCACTCAAATAGCGGTGGGGTGACCCTTCGTCCTGAGATAGCAGTTCTCACAACTGCAAAAGCATCTCTCGGTTTCAGACCTTCTTTTTCAATCAGTCGATCACTCAAGACCTGTTGAATATTTGCTGTCTGAAAATCTCCTAGGTTGGCTAGCTCTTCGGCTGCCATCTTTGAAATTAAGCCAGATTTGTCAGGCAGTTGCGAAACTACTCCTTCATCAAATGTGATCTCATCTGTAAAGAGGAAACCGACCATACCTGGAACTTCACTTAGAACTGTTACCCGCTCTTTCACAAGGGGAATACTTGCAGAAAAGATTCCGAGCTCGGTTTCGCTTGGATTCTTAGAAACTACCCCGGCTGAAACTAGATAGGGCAGGACTCTTTCCCCAAACTGCTCATCTGAGAGAAGCCTGATGTGAGCGGCATTAATTGCATCAGCTTTCTTCTGATCAAATCGAGCAGGATTAGGGTTCACACTTGATACATCAAACTTTTCACACATCTCCTGGAGAGTGAATATGTCTCTGTCTGCGGCAATAGACCAACCAAGCAGCGCCAGGTAGTTGAGCAGTCCCTCGCGGATGAATCCCCTGTCCCTATGGAGAAATAGGTTGCTTTCCGGGTTTCGCTTTGAGAGTTTTTTGTTTCCTTCACCCATCACAAACGGTAGGTGTCCAAACCTTGGCACAAACTTGGCAATTCCTGCCTCATACATCGCGTTATAGAGAACTATCTGACGAGGGGTTGATGAAAGAAGATCTTCTCCCCTGAGCACGTGCGTTACACCCATCAGCGCATCGTCTACCGGATTGACCAGTGTGTAAAGGGGTTCTCCCCCGGGTCTGACTAAAACAAAATCGGGGAACGATCCGGCAGGAAATGAAATCTCGCCCCTAACCAGGTCAGTAAATTTGATCTCCTCATTTGGAACCCGGAGCCTCAGGGCAGGCTGCCTACCCTCTGCCAGATAGCGCTGTCGATCGGCATCACTGAGCTCTCGCTCTGAATTGTCATAACCAAGCTGAACAGCTCGACCATTGGCCTTATTGCGCTCCTCAATCTCCTCAGCAGTGAGAAAGCTTTCATAGACATGTCCAGATTGCTTTAGTTTTTCAATGACCTCTTGGTAAATCTCACCCCGTTCACTTTGTCGATAAGGGGCATTTGGTCCACCAACATCTATTCCTTCATCCCAATCCAAGCCAAGCCAGCGAAGAGCTTCGACAATCTGCTCATAGCTTTCTTCACTGTCTCTAGAGGAGTCAGTGTCCTCGATACGAAAAATAAACTTTCCACCCTGACTGCGGGCATATGCCCAGTTGAAAAGCGCTGTTCGCACAAGTCCAACGTGAGGGGTGCCAGTTGGGGATGGGCAAAATCTGACACGGATATCTTTTCCGGTGGCAGAGGTAATTGGGGCGGTCAGCTGGGACATAGTTGAAAAATAGCCTAGGCCACAGGATTGCTTAGGAGGCCTATGCCCTCAATCTCGCACTCAACTAAGTCACCAGAGGAAAAACTGGAGATTCCTGCTGGTGATCCTGTCAAAATCACATCCCCAGGATTGAGCGTGAGGTTCTCGCTCACATATGCCAGAAGGTCGTAGGGAGAGCTAACCATCATCGAGGTGTTACCTCTTTGCCTGACCTGTCCGTTTACACGAGAAATAAGTTCTTTGTTCGAGGGATCAAAGTCAGTTTCAATCCATGGACCAAGTGGGCCAAAGGTATCGAAGGCTTTGCTTCTTGCCCACTGTAGATCTGAGAATTGAATGTCTCGAGCGGTGACGTCATTGGCCACTGTGAAGCCGAGCACATAGTCCTTAGCATTTAGCCTCGAAACATTTTTAGCCTTCTTGCCGACAACCATGGCCAACTCAACTTCAAGTTCAACCTGGTTTGACTGACGAGGAAGAACAATCTGCTCACCAGATCCAATCAATGAACTAGGAGGCTTGAAAAACATCAGTGGTTCGGCCTGAGTGCTCTGACCCATCTCAGCTGCATGCTCTTGAAAATTCAATCCGATGCAAATCATTTTGCTCGGTTCAACTGGTGGAAGGAGTTGAACGGCAGCCAGTGGAAAAGTTTGACCTGTTCGTTCTATGCCTTCTAGAAATGATTTTGCGAGTCGCTCAACAATCTCACCATCTACGACACCGTAGTGTGAGTTTCCATCAATGGAAAACCTGGCTAAACGCACGGCTCTAGTCTGCCAGCTTTACAAGCCAGCTGTGACGATCTGGGATACGGCCGTACTGGATATCAGTAAGTTCCTGCCTGAGAGCGACAGTTAGGTCTCCTGGCCTTTGGCCAGAAACCTCGATTTCTCCTTGTTTTGATTTAAATAAGCCGACCGGAGTAATCACCGCTGCCGTGCCACAGGCGAAGACTTCGACTAAGTCTTCGGATTCTGCGCTTTGCCTAAGTTCAGCCAAGGAGAACTTTCTTTCCTCAATCGATACTCTGCGATCTTTCAACAAAGTAATCACAGAATCTCTTGTGATGCCGTGAAGGATTGTTCCATCGAGTGGCGGTGTGACAACCGAGCCATCTTTGAAAACAAAAAATAGGTTCATGCCACCGAGCTCTTCTATGTACGTGGAAGATTCGGCATCGAGGAACATCACCTGCGAGCAGCCGTGCTCGTAACCCTCCTGCTGAGCCAACAGGCTGGCCGCGTAGTTACCACCCGTCTTAGCTTCTCCAGTTCCGTGCTTGCCTGCTCTTGCTGAATCCAGAGCAATCCAAATACTTACTGGCTTGATACCTCCGGTGAAGTAAGGTCCGACAGGCGATGCGATGACCCGGTATTCCACTCTCTGCGCCGCACGAACTCCTAGGAAGTTTTCAGCCGCAATTTCAAACGGTCTGAAGTAGAGGGTCTTTTCGCCTTCTGGAGATGGGACCCAGTCACCATCGACAGAAATCAGTTGCCTGAGCGATTCAACAAAAGTTTCTACCGGGAGTTCTGGCAGTGCCATACGTCTAGCTGACTTTTGGAGGCGACGCCCATTCATCTCTGGACGAAAAGTCCAAATAGAACCATCCTGATGACGGTAAGCCTTGATGCCTTCAAAAATCTCCTGGCCGTAGTGCAAAACAGCAGCACTGGGATCCATCAGGATGGGGCCGTAAGGAATCACCTGGTGGGAGTGCCATCCTTTTTCCTTTTCCCATACCACCACCACTTGGTGGTCAGTGAAGTGGGTTCCAAAAGTTGGATTGGCAATAATCTTCTCTCGATCCGCAGCTGGAGTTGGATTTTGTGACTTAGTGACTTGAAATTGCACTTACTAAATCCTCTCCAGAATTGAATTTGCTATTTCTCCGGTGGTCTTAGCTTGCCCTGCGAGTAGGTCGCTAGCAACCGCCTTTTCTATTCTTTCGGATGCCTCTTTGAAACCAAGGTGTGAAGCGAGCATCGCTGCGCTGAGGATGGCAGCAGTTGGATTCGCCAGCGATTTTCCGGCAATGTCTGGAGCAGATCCATGAACTGGCTCAAACATCGATGGGAACTTACCGCTTGGGTTTAGGTTTCCCGATGCTGCCAGGCCAATGCCCCCTGAAACTGCCGCTGCTAAGTCAGTAATAATGTCGCCGAATAGATTGTCAGTCACAATTACGTCAAATCTCTGAGGCATTGTGACCATGTGAATGGTTGCAGCATCAATGTGCAGGTAGTCGTGAGTGACCTCGGGATACTTCTCAGAAACTTCAGCCATGATTCTTGTCCAGAGCTTTCCGGCATGGACTAGGACATTTGTCTTGTGGACCAAAGTGAGATGCTTTCTAGCTCTGCGATTTGCCAGCTCAAAGGCATACTCAACTACTCGCCTAACACCATGTGCGGTGTTTACGGAAACTTCATTAGCGAGCTCGTTGTCTGTGCCAGTTCTAATTGAGCCACCATTTCCAACGTAAAGCCCCTCGGTGCCCTCGCGAACAACAACAAAATCTATTTCCGGTGAACCACTAAGAGGAGATTTCACCCCCGGGTACAGCCGACTTGGACGCAGATTGAC
>CAZMOF010000003.1:0-57042 GCA_964567905.1 uncultured Aquiluna sp.
CTTACTCAAAGTAGGCTAGCGATATGACCAAAAACCAGCCTACCCTGCTGCTGATTGATGGACATTCGCTTGCATTTAGAGCCTTCTACGCTCTCAACCCAGACAACTTTAAGAACCAGCAGGGTCAACACACCAATGCGGTCCATGGATTCATTTCCATGATGCTCTCGATTTTAGAGAATGAAAAACCAACCCACTTGTGCGTGGCTTTTGATGTTTCCAGGGAGAGCTTTCGGACTAAGGAGTATCCCGAATACAAGGCAACCAGGGGAGAAACACCAGAGGAATTTATTGGCCAGACTGAGCTGCTGGTCGAAGCGCTTGCAGCTATGCGAATCACTTCAGTTTCCCGAGAGGACTACGAAGCTGATGATCTGATTGCCTCTCTAGCCAGGCAAGGGGAACAGGAAGGCTTTCGAGTTCTGATTGTTTCAGGAGATCGAGACACATTCCAGCTAATCAGTGATGCAACAACAATCCTTTATCCAATCAAGGGCGTCATGAATCTCTCAAGAATGGATGATGCCGCAGTTACCGAGAAGTATGGAGTAAGCGCCAAGCAGTACCAAGATCTCGCTGCGCTCGTTGGTGAGACCTCAGATAACCTTCCTGGAATCCCGGGCGTTGGGCCTAAGACAGCAGCCAAGTGGTTACAGCAATACGGAACATTAGACGCAATTCTCCAGTCGGCATCGGAAATCTCAGGCAAAGTTGGGGAAACCCTGAGGGAAAAATCAGACCTGGCTGTTCGCAACCGGCGATTGAACAATCTGGTGCGTGACTTGAAGTTTGACTTTTCAATTTCTGATCTGGAGCTTGGCCCTGTAAATGAAGATGAGGTAAGAGCTGTCTTTGCAAAGCTCAATTTCCGAACCCTTTTAACTCGTGTACTAAAACTCCGTGGAACCAATGGAAGACAAATCCCGGTACCAAAAGCAGTTATTGAAGAAGAAGACGAGTTAGAGCCGCAAATGATTGCTAGCGACTTGCCATCTGAACAACCGCAAAGAGAACTTGCCACAGCTAGCGAAATTTCCGCATTCATCAGCCCTGAAACTTTCGTTGAAGTGCAGGTGAGTGAGGGAAAGATTGTCGGCTTTGGCGCTGCCAATCTGCTCCGAAGACTCGAATGGGACGGCAAGAACTCAAAGGCACTAATTGATCTGCTCAGCAAAGGTGGATTTGGAGCCTGGGATTCTAAGAAGTTGATTAGAACACTAAGCGAAATAGAGATTTCGGTTGGAGAGATAACTGAGGATGCACTGCTGGAGGCGTACCTGGTGGATCCGACCAATAAGGACTACTCCACTGACTCTCTTATTCAAAATGCAGCGGGGATTGATGTTCTCAGGCAAGACGAGAGCGAGCTGTTCTCTGAGTCTGATGCATCACTGGATGCTTGGTGCTATGCACTGATACACAAGGTGATGAGCGAGGAGCTTGCTGAGCAGGGTGCAAAATTCGTTTATAAATCAATTGAGCTACCCGTAACCAAAGTCTTGGCCAAGATGGAAATAACCGGAATCGCCGTTGATCAGAAGAATCTAAAGAAACAGCACAAGGATCTAAGCGATCAGGTTGACGATTTAGCTCAAGAGGCTTATCAAATTATTGGTCACGAGGTCAATCTTGCTAGCCCAAAACAGTTACAGACTGTGCTCTTCGAAGAACTGGGGATGCAGGGGACCAGGACCGTCAAGACTGGATTTTCTACTAACGCCGAAGCTTTGGCGGAGCTATTAGAACAGACGGGGCATCCGTTCCTCGAGAAACTTTTAGCTCACAGAGATGCAACCAAGCTCAAGCAGATTGCTGAAACACTTTTGGATGCAGTTCAGGAGGATGGTCGAATACACACCAGCTACCTTCAGACCGGTACCTCAACAGGCAGGCTCAGCAGTGAAAATCCAAACCTGCAAAACATACCCATTAAGTCTGAGCGTGGGCAAAAACTTAGAAGTGCTTTTGTTGCGGGTTCAGGATTTACGGAACTTCTAACGGCTGACTACTCGCAAATTGAAATGCGAATTATGGCTCACCTCAGCGAAGATGAGGGTCTTATCGAAGCTTTCAGAGCAGGCGAAGATCTCCACAACTTTGTTGGAGCCAGAATCTACTCCGTAAAACCGTCTGAGGTGACGTCTGCAATGCGCTCGAAGGTAAAGGCGATGAGCTACGGCCTTGTTTATGGACTGAGTGAATTCGGACTAGCCAGGCAACTAAAGATAAGCAAGAGCGAAGCAAAACAATTGATGAGCGACTACTTCCAAAGATTCGGTGGAGTGAAGAAGTATCTTGATGAGGTTGTACAAAGAGCAAAGCAGGTTGGCTACACCGAAACTGTGTACGGTCGAAGACGACCATTTTCGGATCTGAATTCAAAGGTGTTTCAGATACGTGAGAATGCTAGACGAGCTGCCCTAAATGCCCCTATCCAGGGAACTGCTGCCGACATCATGAAACTTGCAATGATTGAAGTTGATCGCCAACTAGCCCTCAGGGGCCTAAATTCAAAGCTGCTACTACAGGTGCACGACGAGCTTGTTTTCGAAGTGGCCGCTGGAGAACTAGAGCAAGTCAAGCTCCTAGCTGTCGAAAGCATGAAGGGGGTTGCCAAGCTCTCCGTCCCGGTCGAGGTTCACGTCGGTGTTGGCCCCAACTGGGAGCTAGCGGGCCACTAGAAAGACCGCTAGGCTTTCCGAGGCGCTTTCGGGCGTCATTCCCTGTCCGTTCGTCGGGCAATAATCAAAGAGGCGACTCATTTGGTTTTGCGCGACCTGAGTATAAATAAGTGGAGTAACCACGCATATGGCAACCAAATCGACCGCATCCAGCAAACAAATTGCAGTCAACGACATCGGCTCGAAAGAAGACTTCCTAGCAGCGGTCGAAGCAACACTCAAATTTTTCAATGATGGCGATCTCATCGCCGGAACTGTCGTCAAAATCGATAGAGACGAAGTTCTATTAGACGTCGGGTATAAGACCGAAGGCGTCATCCCTGTTCGTGAACTTTCCATCCGCCAGGATGCTGACCCAAATGACATCGTCAAGGTTGGAGAAAGCATTGAGGCTCTGGTTCTTCAAAAAGAAGATAAAGAAGGAAGACTTATCCTCAGCAAGAAGCGTGCTCAGTACGAGCGTGCCTGGGGAGATGTAGAAAAGATTAAGGAAGCTGATGGTGTTGTTAAGGGCACCGTTATTGAGGTCGTAAAGGGTGGTGTCATTGTTGACATCGGTCTTCGCGGATTCCTTCCAGCTTCGCTGATTGAACTCAGAAGAGTCAGAGACTTAGGTCCCTACCTTGGAACCGAAGTTGAGGCCAAGATTCTTGAGCTAGACAAAAACCGAAACAACGTTGTGCTATCTCGCAGAGCTCTGCTTGAGCAGAGTCAGAGCGAGAGCAGAACCACAATGATGAACGATCTTGCCAAGGGTCAAATCCGTACCGGTGTGGTTTCTTCCATCGTGAACTTCGGTGCGTTTATCGATCTTGGTGGCGTTGATGGTTTGGTACACGTCTCTGAATTGAGCTGGAAGCATGTTGAGCACGCCAGCGAGGTTGTCGAGGTTGGTCAAGAAGTCACCGTTGAGGTTCTAGAAGTTGACCAGGACCGCGAGAGAGTTTCGCTGTCTCTGAAAGCTACTCAGGAAGATCCATGGCAAGTATTTGCAAGGACACATGCCATCGGACAGTACATTCCAGGCAAGGTGACCAAGATTGTGCCATTTGGTGCATTTGTTCGCGTGGCCGATGGCATTGAGGGCCTCGTTCACATCTCTGAGCTTTCATCAAAGCATGTCGAGCACGCAGACCAAGTTGTGACCGTCAACCAAGATGTCTTTGTCAAGCTAATCGACATCGACCTCGAGCGTCGCAGAATCTCGCTTTCTCTGAAGCAAGCTGTCGATGAGGTTGATCCTGCGGGAACTGACTTCAACCCAGTTCTCTACGGAATGGCAGCTGACTACGACGAAAACGGCAACTACCGCTATCCAGAAGGATTTGACCCTGCCACCAACGAGTGGCGTTCAGGCTTCGAGGAAGCCAGAACCAAGTGGGAAGCTGACTATGCGGAAGCTCACGAGAGGTGGGAGCTGCACAAGACTCAGGTCAAGGCAATGCGCGAGAAGCTCGCTGATCTGCCTGATGCTGTGGCTAGCGAAGCTCCATCAGAGACTGAGGGATCACTTTCCCAGGACGAATCTCTGGCAACTCTGCGAGACCAGCTAAACGACAAGTAATTCACCCAGGGCCGTATCCTGTTTAGATGCTTATTGCGCTAACCGGAGGAATTGGCTCTGGCAAATCTACGGTTGCTGCCGAGTGGGTATCGCTCGGTGCGACCGAGATTGACGCCGATGTTTTGGCAAGAGAAGTAGTTGAGCCAGGCACCGTAGGTCTAGATCTTGTAGCTAGGGAATTTGGTCAGGGAATTCTTAATCCTGATGGGACACTAAACCGATCAGCACTGGCCGCAAAGGCCTTTTCTAGTGAAGAGGCTAGGAAAAAACTCGAGGCTATTCTTCATCCGCTGATTCAAAAACGAGCAGCCGAACTAGTCAAAAAAGCGCCTGGAATAGTGGTTTACACCATTCCTCTACTGGCCGAGACTCAGTCTCCACTTAGGTTTGACAAGGTCGTCACCATTAGCTGCCCTGAGGAAGTCAGAGTTGAACGACTAATCAGACGTGGTTTGACCGAGGAGGATGCCAGGCGTCGAATTGCTGCCCAGGCAACAGATGAGCAGCGTGAAAAGAAAGCAGACATAGTTATCAGGTCTGACTGTGATTTGAGTGAGCTGAATGAAAGAGCCAGAAGGGTCTATCGGGAAATAAATGGATGACTCTCGTCCGTTCAAAGTCATAAGTGACTATCAACCTTCCGGTGACCAGCCACAAGCAATTGCTGAGCTTGAGCAGCGTATCCGGGCCGGGGAAAGAGACATAGTTCTCCTCGGTGCAACGGGTACAGGTAAGTCTGCAACTACCGCATGGTTAATCGAGAAACTCCAAAGGCCAACATTAGTAATCGCCCACAACAAGACTCTGGCCGCGCAGCTTGCTAGCGAGCTAAGGGAGTTGTTTCCAGAAAATGCTGTCGAGTATTTCGTTAGCTACTACGACTACTACCAGCCTGAGGCGTATGTTCCCCAAACAGATACCTTCATTGAAAAAGACTCGACCATAAACGAAGAGGTCGAAAGACTTCGTTATTCGGCGACGATGTCACTGTTGAGTCGTAGAGATGTCATTGTGGTTGCCACAGTTTCTTGCATATATGGCCTTGGAGCCCCAAAGGAATACTTAGCACAATCCCTACCACTGAGCGTCGGGCAAAGAATTGATCGTGATGAATTGATTCGAGCCCTGGTAAACATTCAGTATCAGCGCAATGACGTTGATTTCACTCGAGGAAATTTCAGAGTTAAGGGCGATACCGTCGAAGTCATAGCTATCTACGATGAAGAGGCAACTCGCATCGAGTTCTTTGGCGATGAGATTGAAAAGATTTATCGAATAAACCCTCTTACGGGGGAAATCCTCATGGACAGGCAGTCTGTTGCCATCTACCCGGCCTCCTACTATGTCGCTCCAGCCGAACAAATGGGTAGGGCCATAGAAGCTATCGAAGAGGAGCTGGAGGGACGCTACCGAGAGCTTGAAAAGCAAAGCAAGCTGCTAGAGGCGCAACGCATCAAGATGCGAACAACCTTTGATCTGGAAATGATTCGAGAATTGGGTTTTTGCTCCGGAATTGAAAACTATTCAAGGCACATAGACGGCCGAGAGGCAGGGGAGCCACCTGCTTGTCTTCTCGATTATTTTCCAGAAGATTTCCTTACGGTCATAGATGAGTCACACGTGACAATCCCGCAAATTAGGGCCATGCACAACGGTGATCAGTCGCGCAAAAGAACTTTGGTTGAGTATGGGTTCCGCTTGCCTTCGGCACTCGACAATCGTCCACTGCGGTTCGATGAATTTCTGCAGCGGACAGGTCAGACCGTTTATTTATCAGCTACACCTGCTGAATATGAGCTAAGCCTCAGTGATGGAGTCGTCGAGCAGATTATTAGACCAACTGGTCTGGTTGATCCCCAAATAGTCGTCAAGTCCTCGAAGGGACAAATCGACGATCTTATGGAGGAGATCAAGCTTCGCTCAGAACGCAACGAGCGAGTATTAGTCACAACCCTTACCAAACGTCTGGCCGAAGAGGTAACTGACTACCTGACTGAAATGGGAATAAGAGTTCGTTATCTGCATTCCGATGTTGACACCCTTAGAAGAGTGGAGCTGCTCAGGGAACTTCGGCAGGGTCTCTATGACGTACTAGTTGGTATCAATCTGCTTAGAGAGGGTCTTGACCTTCCCGAAGTCTCCCTTGTTTCAATTCTGGATGCCGACAAAGAGGGTTTCCTCAGGTCAACCACCTCCCTAATTCAGACAATTGGTCGCGCTGCGCGAAACGTCGCCGGCGAGGTGCATATGTATGCCGATCGAATCACCGACTCCATGAGAAGGGCGATTGATGAAACTAATCGTCGAAGAGCGCTGCAGATTGAATACAACCAGAAAAACAACATCGATCCTCAGCCGCTCAGGAAGAAGATAGCTGACATTACTGATGCTCTGATCCGCGAAGAGGTGGATACAGAGACTCTAATGGAGCAACTGAGGAAAGAACCTAAACGCAAAGTTGCCTCAACGCCTATGAGGGGGAGAAAGGACATTGGCAAGGCTGGTAGGGACCAGCTCATCCAGACAATCGTTGAACTGGACGCCCAGATGCGAGCCTCCGCTGCCGAGTTGAACTTTGAATTAGCAGCAAGAATTAGGGACGAAATTGCCGAACTGAAGCGCGAGCTGAGACAGTTTGAGCAAGCGGGACATGCATAGACTTACACGATGACCATAGAGACACCTGCAGGCAGCAAACTGACCGTTAAGGGTGCCAGGGTCCATAACCTAAAGAATCTCACCCTCGAAATCCCCAGGGATGCACTAGTAGTTTTCACGGGCCTTAGCGGTTCTGGTAAGTCATCCCTTGCTTTCGACACCATCTTTGCTGAGGGTCAACGCAGATATGTTGAATCGCTCAGCGCATATGCCAGGCAGTTTCTCGGGCAAGTCGATCGACCGGACGTTGACTTTATTGAGGGTCTAAGCCCAGCCGTCTCGATTGATCAAAAGTCAACCAACCGAAATCCAAGATCGACAGTTGGCACTATCACCGAAATTCACGACTATCTGCGCCTACTTTGGTCACGCATAGGAATACCACACTGCCCAGAGTGCGGTGAGGCTATTTCTCGCCAAACCCCACAGGCAATTGTCGATCAGCTTTTGCAGCTGGAGCAGGGGACTAAGTTTCAACTTCTAGCGCCTATAGTCCAGCAGAAAAAAGGTGAGTTCCAAGACCTCTTCACCTCACTACAAGCTCAAGGATATGCCAGAGCTGTAGTTGATGGGGAGACCGTCATGCTCAACGAAGTAAAGCCGCTCAAGAAGAGTTTCAAGCACGACATTTCAGTTGTGGTTGACAGGCTGGTCCTGAAGCCCGATGCCACCAGTCGAATAACGGATTCCGTTGAAACTGCTCTAAAGCTGGCTGACGGGAAAGTCATCGTTGATTTTGTTGAAAGTAAAAAGCAAAGAACCTTTAGCGAGAAGCTGAGCTGTCCTAATGAGCATGAGATAGTGCTCACGGAGATTGAGCCCCGCACTTTCTCCTTCAATGCGCCTTTTGGCGCCTGTCCTGAGTGCACCGGACTTGGCACCAAGATGGCAGTTGATGCAGAGCTGGTAATCGGTGATCCGGATAGCTCAATCGCCGATGGCGTAATAATTCCTTGGTCAACCCAAGGAAAAGGTCTTTATTCATACTTCCAGCGACTACTGCAAGGACTTTCCAAGGAACTTGGCTTCAGCCTAAAGACTCCGTGGAAGTCGCTGCCAAAAAAGACTCGGGACGCTGTTCTTTATGGAAACAACTTTGAGGTGCAAGTTAAGTGGCGTTCAAAATATGGCCGAGAGATGCGCTACACATCTGGGTTTGAAGGCGTTCTTCCATACGTTGAGCGTAGATACCAGGAGAGCGATTCGGACTGGGCCAGAGGAAAGTGGGCTGAATTCCTCAGGGAAGTTCCCTGTCCTGCCTGCGAGGGTGCGCGCCTTAGACCAGAAGTTCTAGCGGTCAAAGTTCACGGGAAATCTATTCATGATGTGGCCCAGCTTTCACTAGCCAATGCGCATAAGTTCTTTGATGCGCTAAAGCTTTCAAAGCGGGAGCAGACCATAGCCGCTCAGGTCCTAAGAGAAATTCGGGCCAGACTCGACTTTTTGCTCGCCGTTGGTCTTGATTACCTATCTTTGGAAAGATCCGCTGGTTCGCTCTCCGGTGGCGAGGCCCAGCGCATAAGACTTGCTACCCAAATCGGAGCTGGCCTAACCGGAGTGCTCTATGTGCTTGATGAACCCTCAATCGGTCTGCATCAGAGAGATAACCGGCGACTAATTGAGACCCTCATAAAGCTCAGAGATCTGGGGAACACACTCATTGTCGTTGAGCATGATGAGGACACCATTCGAGCAGCGGATTGGCTGGTCGACATTGGTCCCGGTGCCGGGGCACACGGCGGTGAGGTAGTCCACTCTGGCTCCTATGCGGCAATAAAGCAAAACAAGAAGTCAATCACTGGCGACTACCTTGCGGGTCGAATTCAAATAGAGACTCCAAAAAAGCGCAGAAAACCCACCGGAAAGACCCTCAAGGTTGTTGGCGCTAAAGAGAACAATCTTCGAGGAATTGATGTTGAATTCCCGCTCGGAGTGATGACGGCAGTCACCGGTGTGAGTGGTTCAGGGAAGTCTTCCCTAGTTAACGACATTCTCTTTGAGGCACTAGCCAACAAGCTAAACGGTGCGAAGGGTGTGCCAGGCCGCCACACTCGAATAGTTGGAATTGACCAATTGGACAAGGTCGTGCACGTTGACCAGGCTCCAATCGGTAGAACGCCTAGATCAAATCCTGCAACCTACACCGGAGTCTTTGATCACATAAGAAAACTCTTTGCTGATACTCCAGAGGCAAAGGTGCGCGGCTACCAGCAGGGAAGATTCTCCTTCAATGTCAAAGGTGGTCGCTGCGAGAACTGCGCTGGAGACGGAACCATAAAGATAGAGATGAACTTCTTGCCTGATGTCTATGTCACCTGTGAGGAATGCAAAGGCGCCAGATATAACAGAGAGACCCTGCAAGTTCACTTCAAGGGGAAGACTATTGGCGATGTCTTGAACATGCCAATAAGTGAAGCTGCTGAGTTCTTTGCACCAATTAACTCAATCGCTCGCTACCTCAAGACTCTGGTCGAGGTGGGTCTGGGCTACGTAACACTGGGACAAAGCGCAACAACCCTTTCTGGTGGAGAAGCACAACGCGTAAAACTCGCAACAGAGCTCCAAAGACGCGCTACTGGTAGAACCATCTACGTGCTCGATGAACCAACTACTGGTTTGCACTTCGAAGACGTTAGAAAACTACTGAATGTGCTGAATGGACTTGTGGATAGAGGAAATACGGTAATTGTCATTGAGCACAATTTGGATGTTATTCGATGCTCAGATTGGATTATTGATCTCGGACCTGAGGGCGGCTCCGGTGGTGGACTGGTGGTGGCAGAGGGAACGCCTGAGCAGGTGGCAAAGAACAAGAACTCCCATACTGGCAAGTTCCTAGCTCAACTGCTGTCTAATGGCTGAGCTCAGTTTCAGGCCGAAAACCTCGGAGATACCAACTAATCCAGGGGTCTATCGGTTTATTGATGACAATGGGAGAGTTCTTTATGTTGGGAAAGCCAAAAACCTAAGAGCTCGACTCACAAGCTACTTTGGTACTTTTGCAAAACTCCACGAGAGAACCCAGCGCATGCTGGAAAGCGCTAGAGACGTTAAGTGGACAATCGTAAATACTGAATACGATGCACTGCAGCTGGAATTCACGTGGATTAAGGAATTCGAACCCCCCTTCAACGTTAGGTTTCGCGATGATAAGAGTTACCCATATCTAGCTATTTCCTTATCCGATGACGTTCCCCGAGCATTCATTACTAGAAACAGAGAAATTCCAGGAGTTAGATACTTCGGTCCCTACACTCAGGCCTGGGCAATTAGGGAGACTCTAGACACGGTTTTGAAGGTCTATCCGGTGCGCTCCTGCTCCAAAGGAGTGTTCGATAGGGCAAGATCTCAAAACCGTCCATGCCTGCTAGCCGATATCGGCAAGTGTGCCGCGCCTTGCGTTGAGCGAATTTCAAACGAAGACCATAAGAAACTCGCTCGCAAACTCGGTGACTTCATGGCATCAGGTAGCGAAAAGCATGTAGCCGAGCTCACCGAGAAAATGACTAGGGCCAGTGAAGATCAAAACTATGAAGCGGCGGCGAATTATCGTGACGACATCGCTGCTCTTACCAAAGTGTTGGAAAAAAGCAGTGTCGTCCTGTCTGACCAAACTGATGCGGACCTGATTGGTCTGGCGAGAGACGAACTCAGCGCTGCTGTTTCAGTGTTTATTGTCCGCGGCGGGAGGATTAGGGGTAATCGGTCGCTGGTTATGGACCTAGAACTTGATCGAGAAGATTCTGAACTAATTGAATATGTACTTGATCGCCTTTACTCACCACCCAAGAATGCTGAGCCCATTGAAGTACCGAAACTGGTGCTAGTTCCAGTAATGCCTGCAGACAAGGGAGCTGTGAGTAGCTGGTTGGGAAGTCTAAGAGGTTCCTCAGTGCAGCTCAGTGTTCCCCTCCGAGGTGAGAAAGCAGTGCTAGCAAAGACAGCCGAGCTGAATGCCAAGCATGCGCTCCAGAGCTACAAGTTGAAGCGCAGTTCGGATTTTGTCGCACGTGCCGATGCGCTAGCAGGCATACAGAGTGCACTACAAATGGAAAACGCGCCATTGAGAATCGAGTGCTTCGACATATCTCATCTTTCGGGCACTGGAACAGTTGGCTCAATGGTGGTCTTCGAAGATGGCCTTCCTAAGAAAGATCACTATCGAAAGTTCAATCTGGAAACTAGCGATGACACCGAGTCCATCTACCAGGTGATAAAGAGAAGGCTTAGCTACCTCGTGGAGGAGAAGAACGAGAAGTTTAGCTATCGGCCAAGCCTCTTGCTCATTGATGGCGGTATTCCGCAGCGAAACGCCGCTATGCGGGCCCTTAGGGAAAGTGGAATCTCTGGAATTACTGTTGCAACCCTCGCAAAAAGACTAGAAGAGGTGTTCATCACGAGCCAGGACGAGCCAGTCATCTTTCCCAGAACATCCGAGGAACTGTTCTTGCTACAGAGGATTAGGGATGAAGCCCATCGCTTTGCAATCACGGCGCAAAGAAGTAAGAGATCTAAAGGCATCGCCTCAACTCTGCTAGAGGTCCCAGGATTGGGTGAGATGAGAGTGAGGCTTCTAATAAGGAAATTTGGGTCGCTGAAGCGCATCGGAGCAGCCAGCAGCGAGGAGATAGCTACCCTGCCTGGCTTCAGTCTGAAACAGGCAGATCGCGTCAAGGCCTTCCTAGAAGATTTGGGGTAATCCGACACGCCCGAGATTGCAAACCACTAACCTTGTAGCAGTCATCAGAGGTGAGATGGAAAACACGCGAAAACCAGAGCTGCTGGTAGTCACAGGCATGTCAGGAGCGGGCCGCTCCACCGTTGGCAATGCCCTCGAGGACCAGGGTTGGTACGTCATCGACAACCTACCGCCGCAAATGCTCGGGCCGATCAGTGACCTATTTGCCCTCAGTAAAGCCAGACTTCCAAAAATCGCCGTCATCACCGATGTTCGAGGGGGAGAGTTCTTCTCCGAGCTACAGGGTCGAATTGCTGATCTAAAGACACGAGACATCGCAGTTAGGGTGCTCTTCCTGGAGGCCAGTGACTCAGCGCTGGTTAAGCGGTTCGAGTCTGTTCGAAGACCACACCCACTTCAAGGTAGCGGAACAGTGCTTGACGGCATTGCGCGTGAGCGATCAGAGCTGCTGAGCCTTCGAGAGAGTGCTGACCTGGTTTTTGACACCTCTGAATCTAACGTCCACCAACTGACAAACCGGGTTGCAGAGGCATTCGCTGAGAATGCGAAGTCCCTAAAGGTAAATGTCACTAGCTTCGGATTTAAGTATGGGCTTCCAGTCGATGCTGATCTCGTTGCGGATGCTCGCTTCATTCCTAATCCACACTGGCAGGACGAACTGAGAGCAAAAACTGGGAATGATAAAGAAGTTTTTGAATATGTGCTATCTCAACCAGGCGTTGTGGACTTTATAAATAACTATGTGGCGGCTCTAATGGTCGTACTAGACGGATATCGTAAAGAGAACAAGCGCTTTGCCACTATAGCTATCGGTTGCACAGGTGGCAAACATAGGTCTGTGGCCATCGCAAATGAAATTTCCAAGAGGCTGTCGGATTTGACTGATGTGACAGTTTCAGTTCAGCACAGAGACTTAGGCAGGGAATGAAGTGGCGCTAACGAACGCAATTAAGGAAGAACTAGCTAAGGTCGCTCCTAGTAACGGTTTGGTTCGAGCTGCTGAACTTGCTACCATTCTTCGTTTTTGTGGCGGACTTCATTTAATTTCTGGCCGGATAGCTATTGAGGTTGAAGTAGATCTCGCAAATGTAGCCAAGAGAATCGCCAAAGCAATCACTGAGCTCTATGGGGTCCAAGCAGAGCTGACGGTTTTGCAAGCTGGGGGACTGAGAAAAGCCGGAGGATTTCAGATTCGCGTTATGCGAGAAGGGGAGTTGCTCGCCCGACAAACCGGCCTGATTGACAACCGGGGTAGGCCAGTTAGGGGACTACCTTCAACGCTAGTTTCTTCTACTTTGGATGAGGCAAGAGCAATTTGGCGCGGAGCTTTTCTTGCCCAGGGAACAATCACTGATCCGGGCCGTTCCACATCGCTAGAGGTAATCGCGCCAGGAAATGAGTCAGCGATGGCACTAGTTGGTGTCGCGAGAAGACTCGGAGTGAACGCCAAAGCTAGAGAAGTTAGAAATGTCTTCAGGGTTGTTGTTCGTGATGGCGATGGAATTGCGGATCTACTTCGGGAAATGGGATGCGTTGAACAACTTGAAAAGTGGGAAGAGCTCAGAAATCGACGTGAGGTAAGAGGAGCTGCCAATCGACTGGCCAACTTTGACGATGCCAATTTAAGGCGGAGTGCTCAGGCTGCTGTGGCGGCCAGTGCGAGGGTTCAAAGAGCCCTGGAGATTCTAGGTCCAGAGGCACCGACTCATTTGAAGTATGCAGGGGAGCTAAGGCTTAGACACAAGGACGCATCACTTGATGAGCTCGGTCGTCTCGCAGATCCGCCAATGACGAAAGATGCCGTCGCTGGTCGAATCAGGAGGCTGTTAGCAACCGCGGACAGACGTGCGACTGAGCTAGGCATTCCCGATACTGAATCAGCCATATCGGATTTAGAGGAATAAAGAAGCTTTACCGAACATTTAGCTAAAGGAGAGGCAGAAATGACATACAAACTTCCAGAACTAAGTTACGACTATTCAGCGCTTGAGCCACACATCTCGGCTCGGATCATGGAGCTACACCATTCCAAGCATCACCAGGCATATGTCACTGGTGCGAATGCGGCCCTCGATGCCATGGCTGAAGCAAGAGCCAGCAATAACTTCGCAAACCTTCCTAAGCTTCAAAAAGATTTAGCCTTCAATCTTGGAGGTCATGTTAACCACTCAATCTTTTGGCAGAACCTCTCACCCGAGGGTGGCGAAGCAAGTGGCAATCTCTTGGCTGCAATCAATGAGTATTTTGGAAGCTTTGATGCTTTCAAGAGTCACTTCTCCGCAGCTGCTGTGGGTATTCAGGGTTCAGGATGGGCTTATCTCGCGTGGGATGCACTCGGCAACCGGCTGGTCATCGGACAGCTGTATGACCAACAGGGGAATATCGCCATGGGAAACATCCCGCTATTGATGCTCGACATGTGGGAGCACGCCTTTTACCTCGACTACCAGAATGTCAAGGCAGATTACGTAAAGGCATTCTGGAACATAGTGAATTGGGCGGATGTGGCCAAGCGATTCGACTCGGTAAAGGCTTCAAGCCGGTCGCTGCTGCTAGGCTAGCCAGAGTCCGCCCAAAGGCGCGTGGAGAAAAAACAACTAATCCTCAAATCTGGAGATTTCAGTGACCCGTATTGGTATTAACGGCTTTGGCCGAATTGGACGTAACTTTCTAAGAGCAGCGCTATCACAAAACTCTTCACTGGAGATAGTCGCTGTAAATGACCTTTCTGACCCGGCTGGACTAGCCCACCTTCTGAAATACGACTCGATCACTGGTCGACTAAATGCGGTTGTGACGGTCGAAGGGGACAGCATCATTGTCAATGGCAAAACCATCAAGGTTCTAGCTGAGAGAGACCCGGCTAATCTGCCCTGGAAACAACTGGGTGTGGACATTGTTATTGAATCAACTGGAATTTTTACCGATGCAGAGAAAGCCAAGAAGCACATCGAAGCTGGCGCTAAGAAGGTCATCATTTCTGCCCCAGCAACCAACGAGGATGCAACATTCGTCATCGGAGTGAACGAGCACCTGTATGACCCAGCCAAGCATCACATCATTTCCAATGCTTCCTGCACCACCAACTGCCTCGCTCCGCTAGCAAAGGTTTTCAACGACAAGTTCGGCATTGTCAACGGCCTGATGACTACAGTTCACGCATACACAGCCGATCAGAACCTTCAGGATGGTCCACACAAGGATCTCCGTCGCGCAAGAGCTGCGGCGCTAAACATTGTTCCGTCTACGACTGGCGCTGCAAAGGCCATTGGACTGGTCTTGCCAGAACTTAAGGGCAAGCTGGATGGATTTGCTCTTCGCGTGCCAGTTCCAACCGGATCAATCACAGATTTGACCCTGGTATCGCAGAAGAAAGTAAGCGTCGATGAAATCAAGGCTGCTTACAAAGAGGCTGCTGCTGGTCCGATGAAGGGCATTCTGCTCTACACAGAGGATGAAATTGTTTCCTCGGACATTGTCACCGATGCACACTCTTCAATTTTTGATGCGGGATTGGTCAGGGTAATCGACAACACCGTGAAGCTTTCCTCCTGGTATGACAACGAGTGGGGATACTCAAACCGTTTGGTTGAGCTCACCTCGCTGGTAGCTGCAAAGCTCTAATGCTTCGAACGCTCAGCGCTGATTCCGATGTAAGAGGAAAGCGTGTAATCGTACGCTGTGACCTAAATGTTCCACTGGAAAACGGCAAGGTGACAGACGACGGGCGAATCCGAGCATCGTTGCCGACTATCAAAAAACTTTCCGACGCCGGAGCCACTGTGATTGTGATCTCCCACCTTGGCCGTCCAGAAGGCACTCCTGAAAAAAAGTATTCGCTCGAGCCAGTAGCCAGCAGACTCTCTGAGCTCCTAGGTAAAGGCGTTGCTTTTGCTACCGACACGATTGGCACATCCGCTAAAGAAAAGCTGGCGAGCGCATCAGGTGGTTCAATCACCTTGCTAGAAAACTTGCGCTTCAACCCGGGAGAAGCCAGCAAGGATTCAAGTGAACGTGAGGCGTTCGCAAGGCAGCTTGCAGACTTCGGAGATCTTCTGGTTAGTGATGGCTTTGGAGTCGTTCATAGGAAACAGGCAAGCGTGTATGAACTTGCCAAAATTCTGCCTTCTTATGCAGGCCAGCTAATAAACACTGAACTTGGAGTTCTGGAAAAACTGACCGTTGCCCCAGAGCGTCCCTATACCGTTGTGCTCGGTGGCTCTAAGGTCTCTGACAAACTCGGAGTAATTGAAAACCTTTTGCCTAAGATCAACAAATTGCTAATTGGTGGGGGAATGGTGTTCACCTTCCTAGCCGCAAATGGATTTAGAGTCGGAAAGAGCCTTCTTGAAGAGGAGCAAATAGAGAGAGTGCAGGGATTCATTGCAAAGGCTAAATCCCTAGGAGTCGAACTTCTTCTTCCCAAGGACATTGTGGTTGCCGACAAGTTTGCAGCTGATGCAAAGCATGAGACAGTCGCTTCAAGTGCAATTGAGCAAAGTAGCTTCGGAGAGAATGCGATTGGGCTAGACATAGGCCCTGAGTCTGCCAAGGAGTTTGCGCAAGCTGTTCTCTCGTCCAAAACGGTTTTCTGGAACGGGCCCATGGGAGTGTTTGAGTTCGATAGCTTCGCCAACGGGACTAGGGAAGTTGCCAAAGCGCTCTCGCAAACTGATGGTTTCTCAGTTGTAGGTGGGGGAGATTCCGCTGCTGCCGTTAGAAAGCTTGGATTTAGTGAAAACGCCTTTGATCACATCTCTACCGGTGGGGGTGCGAGTCTAGAGTTTCTTGAGGGAAAGTCACTGCCAGGCCTGGAGGTTTTGAATGTCTGAGAGAACTCCGCTTATAGCCGGCAACTGGAAGATGAATCTTGATCATCTGCAAGCTATTGCCTTAATTCAGAAGGTGGCCTGGACCTTGAATGAAAAAGGTCATGACTTCAAAGATGTTGAAGTCTGTGTTTTGCCTCCATTTACTGCACTCAGGTCTGCACAGACCTTGATTGATGCCGAGAAGTTTGAGGTCACACTCGGGGCCCAAGACATTTCCAAGCACGCAGCTGGTGCTTACACTGGCGACATCGCTGGGTTGATGTTGGCCAAGCTCGGAGTCAAGTATGTTCTGGTTGGTCACTCCGAGCGAAGGCAATACCACTCAGAAGACAACGAGCTTGTCCAGCAAAAAGTCGCGGCATGTTTTGCTAATAACTTGATACCAATCATCTGCGTCGGGGAAACTCTCGAAGAACTCGAGCAGCGAGGCCAGAGTGCTGTCCCTGTTGAACAAACACTTGCGGCAATCACTGGACACGAGAAGCTCAAAGAATTCGTAATCGCCTATGAGCCAGTTTGGGCCATTGGTACGGGACAGGTTGCCACCGCAGAGCAAGCTGATGCTGTGGCCCTTGCTATCAGATCCGCAATCGCTGAAAACCACCCAGAGGTCGCTGCACAAACCAAGATCCTCTACGGAGGGTCAGTGAAGGCAAACAATGTTGCCGGATTTATGCAAATGCCCGAGATTGATGGGGTTTTGGTTGGCGGCGCTTCCCTTGATGCAGACGAGTTTTCGGGTATTTCTCGATACAAAAAGCACATAGTTCTATAATTGAGCGAGTTTTCGGAGGAATAATGGCAGCACTTCAGACAGCCCTGCTGGTTCTACTAGCTATCACCAGCATCTTGCTGATCCTAATGATTTTGCTTCACAAGGGTCGCGGTGGTGGTGTTGCCGACATGTTTGGTGGCGGTGTCACAAGTTCGATGCAATCATCTGGTGTCGCTGAAAGAAACCTCAACAGAATAACGATCATCCTTGGTCTAGTTTGGGTGAGCGTAATCATCATCCTTGGGCTTTTCACCAGATTCGGTTGGGCATAACTAAATGTCCTCAACACCTTCAATTAGGGGAGCTCGCGTTGGAGCTGGACCCATGGGAGAAAAAGACCGTGGTCACCAGGTCGAGAAGATTTCTAAAAGCTTCTACTGTGCAAATGGCCACGAGACTCACCCCAATTTTGCGGCCAGTGTGACTGAGGAAGAGATTCCTACTGAAATTGACTGTCCACACTGCGGCTTTCCGGCAGGACGCGACAAGAACAACCCTCCACTTGTTGCAAAAATTGAGCCATACAAGACTCACCTTGCCTATGTAAAAGAGCGCAGGACCGAGGCAGAAGCAGCCCAAATTCTAAATGAGGCTCTTCAGGCGATCAGAGCAAGAAGAGAAAAGGCAGCGGCAGCTGCTAAAGCTCGTCGCTAAGCTCCTGATCAATCCACCAAACGGTTTCTGACCTACCCTTTACCCGTCCCGCTGGTAGATCTGAAGAGATCATTGCTGACTTTGCCGCAAGGGCTTTTTCTTTGCCGCTGGCGACAAACCAGACCCTCTCGGCATTTCCCAAAGCCTCGTAACTCAGACTTAGTCGCGCACTTGGTGGTTTTGGAGAGTCTGCCTCAGCGACGATCCATTTGGCTGAATGAATTTTGTCTGGAAATAGTGAGGCAACGTGGCCATCTGGTCCCATACCGAGAATGACCAAGTCGAACGTAGTGTTGTCAGAGGTTAGGCCTCCGAACTCAGCTTCGAATTTACTGTTGAAAAGCTCTGCTGCACTGTCTAAGTCCGTATTCGCATCTGGATACCGCAGGAAATTTGCTTGCTCAAGTTCTGGCAGGCGCTCGAGTGCGTGGAACTCGTTTCTATCTTTATCTGAAAGACCAACAAATCTTTCATCACTGAAGATGACAGTTACCTTTTGCCAGTCAATTGCTGCGACACGAAGCGAGCTCAGAACCTCTAGACCAAGCCCTCCGCCCGTCAGGACTATCCGGCAAGAACCTTTCGACGTGATTGTAGATTTGATTACTGCCGCCACCTCGGCTGCTATCGCTGCAGCTAGCTCGGTCCTCGCCTTAACAATTTTCATCATCGTGTCAGCGACCTAAGCACTTCCGCATATGCCAGATCCTCGCCCAAAAACCTCAAGTCCTCAAGCAAACAGTCAAGGTCGGATCGTTGCGGGAGATAGACGGTTGACTGAGGCGAACCAGGCTGATTGATCAGACCGATTTGCCCAGATCTCTGAATCGACAAAGAGCTGTCCTTGAATCTAATCTCCAAGCCTCCCACGCCGCTCACCTGTGCGCCCTGATACTCACCAATTACTTCCGTGGTAACACCTAGTTTTAGCTCAATCCACTTTGCAAATAGATGCGCGCTAGGGGAGTTCTCTGAACCAAACACGGTTGCCGAGACGACTGGCTTCTCTTGATGCTCATCAAGGAGTGCTGCCAGTTGGGATCGCCACAGCGTAATTCTTGTCCAGGCCATGTCACCATCGCCTGAAGTGTAGTTTGCGGCAAGTTCCATCAGGAATCGAACGGGATTGCTCTGAGCTGCTGAGTCTGTGATTCTTCTACCGGCAATTTGGCCGAGTTCACTTGCTCCAGGATTTGAGGAGCAAGCCCCTGGCCACCAAGAAACAATCGGGGCATCGGGAAGGAGCAGTCCATTTACCAAAGACTCGATGCTGCTCAATACCTCGCCTGCTGCTCGCAGGACGATGACTTCGCTAGCACCAGCATCCCCACCAACACGGATTTCGGCATCAAGCCGAGAAGGCGATTTTGAATCTCTAGAAATAACGATGATTCTTGATGGGTGAAGCTTTGAAGCCCCATTCGCAACGGCAATTGCTTTTTCTAGATCCTCAGCATTGGTTTCAACAAGCAAACTAAGCACGCGTCCCAGAGCCACGACTCCGCCGGTTTCACGAAGATCCTGCAGCTTCTTTCCAATCTTGGCAGTGGTGGTGTTTGGTAGATCAACTATCAAGGCCTTCTCCAAGTTCTGCCATCGGCTTTCATAATCTGATGAGCTGACTCAGGGCCCCAGGATCCGGGTGGGTAGGTGTCATTTCTTCCATCTGATTCCCAGAACGTGACAATAGGGTCAAGAATCTGCCACGAGAATTCAACCTCACGCTGCCGAGGGAAAAGGGGAGGCTCCCCAAGGAGAACGTCCAGAATCAGCCGCTCGTAGGCTTCAGGCGAATCTTCTGTAAAGGCATGACCATAGCCAAAGTCCATAGTCACATCTCTCACCTGCATTGCTGGACCGGGAACCTTGGATCCAAATCGAATTGTCACTCCTTCATTTGGCTGCACTCGAATTACTAGTGCATTTTCGCCAAGCTGGGAGACTTCATCCTGAGAGAAAAGCTGGTGAGTAGGGCGCTTAAAAACAACGGCAATTTCAGTTACTCGTCTACCTAGTCGCTTACCGGCTCGCAGATAGAAAGGCGTTCCACGCCATCTTGGATTATCAACATCCAATCGCATGGCTGCGAATGTCTCGGTCCGAGAGTTCGGGTTTGTTCCTTCTTCTTCGAGGTAGGAGTTTACGTATTCGCCGCCCTGCCAACCACTTCCGTATTGTCCATGGGCTGTGTAGAGCGATAAATCTTTAGGAAGCAAAACGGCAGCTAAGGCTTGCTCTTTTGCACTTCTTAGGTTTTCAGCATTAAAGCTGGCAGGTTGTTCCATGGCTGTAAGGGCAAAGAGTTGCAAAAGGTGATTTTGAATAACATCACGTGCAGCACCTATTCCGTCGTAGTAGCCTGCACGACCGCCAATTCCGATGTCCTCAGCCATTGTGATCTGAACGTGGTCAATAAACTCACTATTCCAAATAGGTTCAAACAGTTGGTTAGCAAAACGAAGAGCCAGGATGTTTTGAACTGTCTCTTTACCAAGGTAGTGATCGATACGGAATACAGAATCTGGTGGGAAAACACGCTCAACTAATTCGTTTAGATCGATTGCAGTTTTTAGGTTTGAGCCAAAAGGCTTCTCAATAACCACTCGACGAAATTCTCCAGCTCGAGCCTTGGCAAGTCCCGATTTATTTAGTTGCTCTAGAACAATCGGGAAATCTCGTGGGGGAATGGAGAGGTAGAAGGTGTGGTTGCCAGCTGTTCCGCGCTTTTCGTCCAGATCATCGACGACTTTCTTCAGCTGAGAAAATGCAGCCGGATCATCATGATTGCCCGAAACAAAGCGGATTCCCTGAACTAATTGCTGCCAAACAGATTCTGACCAAGGTGTTCGCGCATGCTCCCTGACCGCGTCATGCACTACCTTCTCGAAATCCTCTGTGGACCAGTTTCTTCTCGCAAATCCAACTAGGGAAAAAGCGGGGGGCAAAAGACCACGGTTTGCCAGGTCATAGATAGCTGGCATGAGCTTTTTGCGGCTTAGGTCGCCTGTCACCCCAAAGAGAATTAATCCCGATGGTCCTGCAATCTTCTGCAGTCTTCTGTCGGGATTAACTCTCAGCGGATTGCTCATCAGTCTTCAATGGACCTAAGAATCAATTCAAGATCAACAAGCGGGTCGCTGAGGTTTAGGGAAACAACCGGTAAGCCTGCTTCTGCCAAAACATTTGCATCACCGCTTGCTTGAGCTGAAATCAACTCCCCGAAGCTGAACGGACGGCCTGGGATTTCTAAGTCTGTCGATGGCTCATAGGTAAGTTGCAGAAAAACTCCCTGCTTTGGTCCACCTTTGTGGTACTGGCCAGTCGAATGAAGAAAGCGAGGACCCCAGCCAAAGGTCACAGGTCTATTCAGCCTCTTTGCAGCTACATCTCTCAGCTTTTGAAACTGCGGATACATCTGATTAGGGATGTAGGCATGTATGGAAAGGTAGCTCGTTTCGCCAACCTGCCCAAGAAGCGCTTCAATCGCGCTTTCAAGAGTGGATCCGGCAAGTTCGATTCCGTAAGAGCTGACGGCTATACCGCGATCGACAAAATCTTCATCTTTAGTTTCGCCAGGGGAATCTAGTAGCGCCCTAGCCGCAACCTTAGCGCTTTCAACGTTTGGTTGGTCAAACGGATTGATCTGCAACAACCAGCCAGCAATTGCGGTGGCATACTCCCAAACTAAAAACAGTTCCCCAAGCTCTCCATCAAAAAAGACATCCGCAGAATTATTTGAGTTGGATACTTTTGTGAGATCAGGAAGATTTAGCACTAGCTCAGGCGCAGTCGAACTGATAGCTATCGGCAGTACTCCCTTGCCTTCCTTTCCTGTGCTCTCAGCGACTAGTTGCTCTACCCAATCGCCAAAGCCCGGAATGCGATCGGCCTCAATCAGGAACTTGTCGACGTGCTGTCTGCCCGCAATAGCCGCTGCTAGCCAAATCGCTGGATTATCGCGGCTATCGCTGGCCAACTCCGTGGAGATAAGTTGTGCTGATCTGAGTAGGCCTCCAATATCACTTCCCGCGAGTGCGGAAGGAACAAGCCCGAAGGCCGTGAGAGCTGAATAGCGACCCCCTACGTTTGGATCAGCGTTATAGATTCTGTAGCCGGATTCCCGGGCGGATTTTTCTAGGGGAGAGCCTGGGTCTGTCACTATGACAATTCGTCCGATTGGATCAATTCCAGCAGCCCTATAGGCCTTTTCAAAAGCTCGCTTCTGAGAATCGGTCTCCACAGTTGAGCCAGACTTTGAAGAGACAATGACCGCTGTGCGGTGTAGGTCTCTGGTGGCGAGCTGAACCTGTTCAGGCGCGGTGGTGTCGAGAATGAATAGGTTCTTTCCTTCGTGCTGCGTAATCACCTCTGGAGCTAGGGAAGAGCCGCCCATTCCACACAAGACAAAACGATCTACGCCAAGCGAGAGAAACTCCTTGCGCAGCGCTATCAGCTCTGGGACCAATTCCACGGAGTCATGTGCGGAGGACGTCCAACCTAGGCGGATTGAAGCTTCTGCCTCAGCTTCCTTGCCCCAAATAGTGAAGTCTTTGTTCGCAATGCGGGATGCGATTTTGTTATCAATTACCGAAGTAACAACCGCACTTATTGAGCTTTTTAGATCAGGCTTAATCTGCAGCTGCATATTTCAGGCATTCCCAAGAGCGTTGCGGACTGAATCAAGAAGTTCGTGCCAGGAGACAATAAATTTTTCTACGCCCTCTTTTTCTAGAAGAGCAGTTACCTCGTCCATGTTGATACCAGCCCCCGCAAGATCTGCCAGTACGCTCTTGGCCTTTTCAAAGTTGGGCGTTATGGAGTCGCCTGACACTGTCCCGTGGTCTGCCATTGCCATCATCGTTTTTTCCGGCATTGTGTTGACAACGTTTTTCGCCACTAGCTCTGTTACATAGAGAGTGTCGGGTAGCGCTGGGTCTTTGACACCAGTAGATGCCATAAGTGGCCTCTGCTCACGTGCTCCCTTAGCCGCAAGACCTTGCCACTCACCAGAGGTGAAACGCTTCAAAAACAGCTCGTATGCAAGCTGAGCATTTGCAATCGCAGCCTTGGATTTCAAATCCTCTCGGCCGACGGCGACAAGTCGCTTATCAACCTCTGTATCGACCCTGGAAACAAAAAAGGATGCAACTGAATGAATCTTGCTGACATCAACGCCACTATCAATCGCCTTTTTCAACCCTGCGAAATAAGCGTCAATAACATCGTCATATCGTTCAATTGAGAAAATCAATGTGACATTGACGCTGATGCCACGCGAAATGACCTCCGTGATGGCTGGAAGCCCCTCCAGGGTTGCCGGAATCTTTATCATGACGTTTTCACGATTGACCTTGTTGTAGAGCTCGACAGCCTGCTCAATGGTTTGCTGCGTCTGGTGGGCTAATTCAGGGGAGACCTCAATCGAAACCCTGCCATCCACCCCCTTCGTTTGAACATAGGTGGAGTGGAAAAGATCGCATGCCGCTGCAACGTCCTCGGTGGTCAGGTTGAAAACAACCTCCTCCACCGAACTTCCCTTAGCCTTTTCAGCCTTTATTGCAGGTTCGTAGGCACTGGTCTTCAGAGCCGCCGCGAAGATTGTTGGATTGGTAGTTACTCCGCGGACACTGAAGTCCTGAATAAGCGACTTTAGGTTGCCTGATTCGATTCTTTCTCGCGATAGATCGTCAAGCCATATTGAAACACCTGCATTTGTCAGCTGTGCCAGCGTCTGATTCATCTACTTTCCAACCGCTTTCTTACCTGCCAAAACGACAGCTTCACTTGTAATTCCAAACTCCTTGTAGAGCGTTTTGTAATCAGCTGAAGCCCCGTAGTGATTAATACCGATAGAAATTCCTTTGTCGCCAACAACTTCACGCCAGGAGCTTGTAAGTCCAGCCTCAATTGATACACGCGCCTTGACATCTTTTGGTAAGACGCTTTGACGATACTGTTCGGGCTGCTGCGCAAACCATTCAAAGCACGGCATTGAAACTACTCGAGTGGGTATTCCCGACTTCTCTAGTTCTTCTCTCGCCGAGACTGCAAATTGGAGCTCGCTTCCCGTTGCAATCAGAATCAACTCGGGTTGGCCATTCTCAGCATCGACATACGTGTACGCGCCTTTATCCACCTGAGAGGCCTGAGCATACTTTCCTCCGCGCTGCAACACAGGAAGATTTTGACGAGACAGCACAAGTGCCTGAGGGCTGGTGGAATTTTTCATCGCTGCTAGCCAGGCGTAAGCGGTCTCGTTGGCATCAGCTGGTCTGATGACCGAGAGGTTTGGAATGGCTCTTAGCGCAGTCAAATGCTCAATCGGCTGATGAGTTGGTCCATCTTCGCCTAAAGCCACCGAATCGTGTGTCCAGACATAGATTGGGGCTATCCCCATAAGTGCAGCGAGCCTGACAGAAGGGCGCATGTAGTCAGAGAAGACGAGGAATGTTCCACCAAATGGCCTTGTGACTCCAGATAGGCATATTCCATTAAGAATTGCTCCCATTGCATGCTCTCGAATTCCAAAGTGAAGAATTCGACCACCGGCCTTTGGTGACCAGTGCTGCGTTTTCCACTTTGCGGGAACAAAAGACCCGGCTCCCTCAATGGTTGTGTTGTTTGACTCTGCGAGATCAGCGGAGCCTCCCCACAGCTCTGGGAGCTTTGCAGCAAGGGCATTGAGCACCTTTCCGGATGCTGCTCGAGTTGCAATCTCTTCTCCAGCAGTGAATTGGGGGAGTTCATTCTCGATACCAGCAGGTAGGTCGCCTCGCTGCAGTCGACTAAGTAGCTGTGATTTCTCAGGATTGGATTGCTGCCACTTAGAGAACTTTTCGTCCCATGCCGCCCTAACCGTCTTGCCCCGATTTACCAGCTCTCTGGTGTGGCTTAGTACTTGTTCAGAGACCTCAAATGTTTTTGCTGGATCGAAGTTGAGTGCCTGCTTCAGTCCGGCAACTTCTTCTGCTCCCAATTTTGATCCATGGATCTTGCCCGTGTTCTGCTTGGTGGGGGATGGCCAGCCAATAATGGTCTTGAGTGTAATCAGAGTTGGCTGGGAAGGGTTTGACTTTGCTTTTTGAATTGCTTCGTAAAGTGCGTGTACATCTTCCTTATACTCACCTTTTCGCCAGTCAACATCAATCGTCTCCCAACCGTAAGCACGGTAGCGAGCTGCGACATCCTCACTAAAGGAGATGTTTGTGTCATCTTCGATTGAAATCTGGTTGGCGTCGTAAATGACGATGAGATTGCCCAGACCTAGGTGCCCTGCAATCGAACCTGCCTCGCTGCTGACTCCCTCCATGACATCACCATCGCTGGCAATTACATAAACATGGTGATCAAAGACAGATTCGCCGCTGTTATCAGGGTCAAAAAGCTCTCTTTCGAATCGAGTCGACATGGCAAAGCCAGTCGCTGAAGCTAGCCCCTGGCCCAGGGGGCCGGTGGTTATTTCAACACCCTTGGTGTGTCCAAATTCTGGGTGACCTGGAGTCTTTGATCCAAAGGTACGGAGCTCCTGCATGTCTTTGAGCTCTAGTCCAAATCCACCAAGAAAGAGCTGAGTGTAGAGCGTCAATGATGAGTGACCAGCGGAGAGAATGAACCTGTCTCTGCCAATCCACCTGTCATCGCTTGGATCATGGCGCATGACTTTTTGAAAAAGCAGATAAGCAGCTGGTGCGAGGCTGATTGCAGTGCCAGGGTGGCCGTTTCCAACCTTTTCGACGGCGTCGGCGGCCAATACTTTGGCAGTTTTTACCGCCAGATCATCAATTTCATTCCAGTTCAACAATCGGAGTGTTTCCTGTCTAGTCAGTAAACGGAGGAGGTGGCGGCAACACTGCGCTGGGTTTTAGTGAAGTCTATACCCAGTAATACTGCTGTCCCCGGTGGCTTTAGACTGGAACAAATGTCAGCCACCACTCAATCTCGCGCACGCCTGGGCAGCAAGCTGAGGGCCTATTTTGCCCTCACTAAACCCAGGGTAATTGAGCTGCTTCTGATTTCGACGGTCCCAACCATGATTCTCGCCCAGGGCGGATTGCCGCCACTTTGGCTAATCGTGGCAACTCTGTTTGGTGGCGCTCTCTCTGCTGGCAGCGCCAACGCCTTTAACTGCTACATCGATCAGGACATCGACAAGCTGATGGGACGGACCCAGAGTCGACCGCTGGTCACTGGTGAGCTGAGTCCAAAAGAGGCATTAATTTTTGCCTGGGCAATTGGCATCATTTCGGTCGTCTTTTTCGCTGTTGTAGTCAATGTGCTTTCGGCTTTACTGGCACTCAGTGCAATCCTGTTTTATGTGTTCGTCTACACACTTGGGCTAAAAAGACGAACGCCACAGAACATTGTTTGGGGCGGTGCAGCCGGTGCTATGCCCGCACTGATTGGTTGGGCCGCGGTCACCTCAGAGCTTTCCCTGAGTGCGTGGGTTCTATTTCTGATTATTTTCTTATGGACGCCACCGCACTACTGGCCGCTATCCATCAGATACCAAGACGAATACAAAACTGCTGGCGTGCCAATGCTCCCAGTTGTTGCCAAAAACATGGTCGTAGCGAGGCAAATAATCCTTTACAGCTGGGCTTACCTGGCTGCAACTCTGCTGCTGATACCTGTTGCTGGAATGGGAGTTGTCTATTCATCAGTTGCCATCGTCTCAGGTGGATGGTTCATGTTTGAGTCTTACAAACTTTTCAAAGAATCGAAGCTCTCCCTTGCAACCAATCCAATGCGTCTTTTCCATGGATCAATTACACACTTGACGATTCTGTTCTTGGCAATCGCCGTGGATCCGTTACTTCCCTTTTAGCTCTTCAAGACGGGCCAGAGACTCATTTCGTTCATTGTCGTGATCAACAATGGGTGATGGGTACCCCTTCGACAATCCGTCGATTGACTTCCATGGTTCATGGATGCTCGCGTCTGGAATGTGAGCAAGTTCTGGCACCCACTTGCGCACATAGTCACCGTTAGGGTCAAACTTGAGGCCCTGCAGAGTCGGATTGAAGATTCGGTAATAGGGGGAGGCGTCGGTTCCGCAACCTGCCGTCCACTGCCAACCGTGTGAATTAGAGGCCGGATCAAAATCAGTTAGGTGATCTTCGAAGAATTTGGCTCCTATTTGCCATTCAAAGTGAAGATCCTTGACTAGGAAACTGGCAACAATCATTCGAGCTCGATTATGCATCCAACCGGACTGCACTAGCTGCCTCATTGCGGCGTCCACTATCGGATATCCGGTCTTTCCCTGATACCAAGCTTCTAATCTTGCTTTGTTTTGTTTCGGATTGTCGTAGCGCATCTTTGAATACTTCGAATCAAAGTAATCATCAAGTGTGTGGGGGTTATTGAAAAGGACATCTGCATAGAACTCTCTCCAAGCTAATTCCTTGCGGTAGACCTCCTCTCCTTCACCATCCCCGAGCTCGGCTAGCAGGGTCCTAGGGTGAATCTCACCGTGTGCCAAGGCGTGAGACAAGTGAGAAGTCCCGGCTAAATCCGTTCGATTCCTATCTTCGTGATACTGATCGAGAGCTCGCTCCTTGAATCTTTCCCAGGTTCGAAGCGCAAAAGCTTCTCCTGCCCTGACAACAAAAGGAGTTGAGCGAGAGACATCAGGTATCGAATCTCCTTTGACTTTTTTCCAGTTCAGTGAGTCGACATTTATCGTGAAAGGCACATTCCAACCGTGCTGATACCAGCGCTTATAAAAGGGGGTGTAGACCTTTAGGTAAGTTCCGTCATCCTTTTTAACAGTTCCCGGTTCTACGGCGTAATAGCTACCGACCAACGCAAGTGGCACAGACAGTTCATGAAGCTTTTCACCAACTGCTGCTTGCTCTAACATCCCAGAGGTATCAAAAGCCCTTGTAGCAACAACTTTTTCAATTTTGTTCTGCTTCACAAACTCTGCAATTTCACTCGCCGCATCACCGATGCGAATGTTAAGTCCCGTTGGGATTGACTTATCAAGAGATTTAACCGATTCGATAATCGAAGCTTCTCTCAGGGGCGTAAGGGAGGGCAGGTCGGATGGTAAGACGACCAACGGAAACAATTCAGTTGAGCCAAGGCAACTGGCCAGCGCCTCGTTGTCTTGCAACCTGCGATCGCGCCTGAACCAGAAGAGGGTTTTCATTTAGTTTGCCTTAGCACCAGGAACTGAAATGTTATTAGCGAGGCAAGGGCTGCTGCCCCGAGCATATGCAGAGCCACTAAAAATGGTGGGACACCGAGTCGGGCTTGGATAACACCAATAAGTGCCTGAGCAACTGTTGTGAGCAGCAATATGCCTAGGGTGCGACTAGCCAGATTTCTTACAAGGGACTTCGAGTGCCTCACCTGCAAAAACCACTGCAGCATAACAACGGCGAGCATGACGTATCCGGGATAACTGTGATAGTGCTGCCAAAGCTCGAGGTCTAGACCATTACGTGGTGTTGTTGCATCTCCGGCATGCGGGCCCGCTCCTGTGACTAAAACACCAATCACAATGGTCACGATTGAGATTGCTATCACCGGCAACCTCAGAAACTGAGAGGTGCTACTAATTGCCGGAATTGGTTTTGGTAGTGCCCGGAAAACTAAAACCGAAGCCAATGAAATTAAGACGCTGGAGATCAAAAAGTGCAGTCCAACAATCCAAGAATTTAGCTGAGTCAAGACAGTAATACCGCCGACGACAGCTTGCAAAATTATCCCGAATCCCAAGCCGAAGGCTGGTATAGCCAAACCCTTGGATTCAAACCTTCTTGCGGCAATTACAAATACTCCAGCCAGCGTCAGAATTCCCAGAGTTGCAATGGTGAGAAGTGAGATAGATAGTGGATCCAGGGCGATTGTGGCAAAGGCCAATCCAACGATGAAGAGCGCGACAAAACCGAAAAACGCCACGGTGATTTTTGTAAGTTCAGGCTTGCCGGGATGTGGTCGGATAATCGTGATGAAAGTTAGCAGCGCAATGACCAGCAAAACTATTGTCAGTAGTCGGTTACCAAACTCAATCAATCCGTGAATGCCCATTTCAGGAGTTGAAATAAGTGAATCTTCTGTGCATTTAGGCCAAGTGGGACATCCAAGACCAGAGCCTGTCAGGCGAACCAACCCGCCAGTTACAACAATCAAGATCTGGGTAGCCAGAGACAACCAGACATACAGGCGCAGGCGTCTGTTGTTCGTTAGCCTGTCAAAAAGCCTCTTTATGGGTGCCTGGGTCAATGCCAAGTTAGGTAATCCTTACTAGTTTTCCTGGGGCTTTGGTTTTAGCCTTTTATAGCTCCTAATAAGTCTCTCACGGGTTTATCCGTGGAATACGCCCGCATCAGGTGGGTTGTAATCAGGGGAGCAGGAGGAAAAGTGTCCGAAAAAATCATCGATAGGCCAGAGCTTGATGAGCTTGGAAACTACGAGTTCGGTTGGTCTGACAGCGATGCCGCCGGTGCCTCAGCGCGCCGCGGTATTAGCGAGGATGTGGTTCGAGACATTTCCACTCGAAAGAGTGAAGAAGACTGGATGCTCGAAAGAAGACTTAAGGGCTATGAGTTTTTTCTAAAAAAGCCAATGCCGTCGTGGGGTTCTGACCTAAGCGGAATTGATTTTGACAACATCAAGTACTTCGTCCGCTCCACGGAGCGTCAGGCGCAAAGCTGGGAAGACCTTCCGGAGGACATCAGAAAGACCTATGAGCGTCTAGGAATTCCAGAAGCTGAGCGCCAAAGATTGGTAGCTGGAGTCGCGGCTCAGTATGAATCAGAGGTTGTTTATCACCAGATTCGTGAAGACCTCGAGGCGCAAGGCGTTATCTTCCTCGACACCGACACTGCGCTGAAAGAGCATCCTGAGTTTTTCAAAGAATATTTCGGAACAGTAATCCCGGCTGGTGATAACAAGTTTGCCGCTCTGAACACTGCAGTCTGGTCAGGTGGATCTTTTGTTTACGTTCCTAAAGGCGTGCAGGTAGAGATCCCGCTGCAAGCTTATTTCCGAATCAACACTGAAAACATGGGGCAGTTTGAGCGAACCCTAATCATCGCCGATGAGGGCTCCTACGTTCACTACATTGAGGGCTGCACCGCACCGATATACAACTCCGACTCTTTGCACAGTGCTGTAGTAGAAATCATCGTAAAGAAAAATGCACGAGTCAGATACACAACCATTCAGAATTGGTCGAATAACGTCTACAACCTAGTGACGAAGCGAGCTATTGCTCACGAAGGCGCAACGATGGAGTGGATCGACGGCAACATCGGATCCAAAGTAACCATGAAGTACCCGAGCGTGATTCTTGCCGGAGAATATGCTCGGGGAGAGACGCTTTCAGTTGCATTTGCAGGAGAGGGTCAGCACCAAGACGCTGGCGCGAAAATGATTCACTTGGCCCCCTACACAACCAGCTCTATCGTTTCCAAGTCCATCGCTCGTGGGGGAGGAAGAACTTCCTATCGCGGAGAGATTCGGGTGAATCCTGGGGCTCATCACTCTGCAAACACTGTGCGCTGCGATGCTCTTCTAGTAGACACGATTTCACGCTCCGATACTTACCCAGCGAATGACATTCGTGAGGACGATGTGTCAATGGGTCACGAGGCTACTGTCTCGCAGATAAGCGCCGAGCAGCTTTTTTATCTTCAATCCCGCGGCATCGCAGAAGACGAAGCTATGGCCATGATTGTTCGTGGCTTTATTGAGCCAATCGCGAAAGAGCTCCCAATGGAATATGCATTGGAGCTGAACAAGCTGATTGAAATGCAGATGGAAGGAGCCGTCGGATAGTGGCTCAACATGGTGCAACAGCCCACTCCCACGGAGTTCCAATACAAACAAGAAGCGAAAGACCAAGGTCTACATCGCCGGCTGACTTCCCTGAGGTAAGCAAGCTTCAGGAGATTTGGAAGTACATTCCGCTCGACAAACTGCGCGGCCTTGATGCTGACGTAATGGGTGAGATCTCAGACACTGAGATTTCATTGGAGCTAACAGACGGTATTAGATCTTCATGGATTGACTCTTCCGATTCTCGTGTAGGTGTAGCCGGACTTCCAGAAGACAAAGTCTCTGCCGCGGCCTGGACGAATGCTTCGAAAACCCTCTTGATTGAAGTAGCCCAAAACCAAGAAGTTGCAGCTGCCAACTTTATTAAGGTCTTGCCAGCTGATACGCAGGCAAAGGCTCTGCACATTGTCCTAAAGCTCGAAAAGCATGCGAGAGCAACTTTCGTAATTGATCACCTTGGCACCGGGGTGCTGGGGGAAAACGTTGAAGTCATTCTCGAAGATGGTTCGGAGCTTAATCTAGTTTCGCTGCAAGAGTGGTCAGCAGGATCCACTCACGTCTCAGCGCAGTTTGCCAAGTTGGGCAGAAGCGCAAAACTGAAGCATGTTGTCGTGAGCATGGGTGGAGATCTAGTTCGAATTGTGCCTTCAGTTAGCCTGAGCGCTCCCGGTGCCGAAGTAAACATGTACGGTGTTTACCTTGCAGACACAGGAAACTATTTCGAACACAGACCTTATGTTGATCACATCGCTGAAAATTGCGTTTCCAATGTTGCCTACAAGGGAGCCCTTCAGGGCGCTGGAGCTCACACCGTCTGGGTTGGCGATGTCCTTATTCGCGAAAGTGCAGTCGGCACGGACACCTATGAACTAAACCGCAACCTACTTCTTGTCGATGGGGCAAGGGCCGATTCTGTTCCTAACCTTGAAATTGAGACTGGAAAGATTGCTGGAGCTGGGCATGCCAGCGCTTCGGGACGATTTGATGACCAACAGCTTTTCTACCTGATGGCTCGAGGCATCGACGAAACCAGCGCTAAAAAACTGGTGGTGCGCGGATTTTTGAGCGAAATCATCCAAAAAATTGAGATTGAGAATGTCGAACAAAGACTTATCACCGCAATAGAGACCGAGTTAGAAAAGGCTGGAAGCTAATGGCCGTGAGAATTTGTGCACTGGCAGACCTCAAACCAGGCAAGGCAATAAGAGTGAAGATTGGTGATCACGCATTGGCAATCATCCGAACCCCAAACGGCGATGTGAAAGCGCTGGATGACAAGTGTTCGCACGGTGAGATTTCCCTCTCGGAAGGATTCGTGGACAACGAAACCATCGAATGCTGGGCACACGGGGCAAAATTCGACCTAAACAGTGGCAAGCCGCTGTCATTGCCTGCTTATGAACCCGTTAACACATATGAGGTTCTTATCGATAATGATGAAATTTTTGTTGAGTACGAAGGATAGGAAGTCATGTCAACTCTCGAAATCAAGAACCTGCACGTCTCGGTATTGACCGAGCAGGGAAGCAAGGAAATTCTTCGCGGAATTGACCTGACTATTCGCTCAGGCGAAATTCACGCAATTATGGGTCCAAATGGATCCGGTAAGTCCACCCTTGCATACTCAATTGCTGGACACCCAAAGTATGAAGTTACTGAGGGAGAAATTCTTCTTGATGGCGAAAATGTCCTTGAGATGAGTGTTGATGAGAGAGCACGAGCTGGTCTTTTTCTAGCTATGCAATACCCGGTTGAAGTACCGGGAGTTTCGGTTTCTAACTTTCTCAGAACAGCAAAGACTGCTATCAGCGGCGAAGCTCCAAAGCTAAGAGAGTGGGTTTCTGATTTGAAGCAAGCCATGGGAAATCTACGCATGGATCCAGACTTCACAGAGAGAAACGTAAACGAGGGCTTTTCAGGTGGCGAAAAGAAGCGTCATGAGATCCTTCAGCTCGAACTACTGAAGCCAAAGATTGCCATTCTCGACGAGACAGATTCAGGACTCGACGTCGACGCTCTCAGGGTTGTATCCGAAGGCGTAAATCGTGCACACAAAACCAATGATCTCGGTGTTCTGCTAATCACCCACTACACGAGAATTCTCAACTACATCAAGCCTGACTTTGTGCATGTCTTCGTCGCTGGCAAGCTTGCGGAACAAGGTGGGGCAGAGCTAGCAGAGAGACTTGAAAATGAAGGCTACGACCGTTACCTGCAGGCCCAGTCATGAATGCTAAAGACTTAGCGCCTGAAAAGTATGACCAGGTTCTAGAGGCGATGAAGAACATCATCGATCCAGAAATTGGTGTCAACATCGTTGACCTAGGGCTTGTCTATGGCTTGCAGGAGTCGGAAGATGGCGCTCTCTTAATCAATATGACTTTGACCTCCGCAGGATGTCCACTAACTGATGTCATTGAAGAGCAAACCGGCGAGGCACTCGATGGAGTAGTGGATGCATTTCGCATCAACTGGGTATGGATGCCGCCATGGGGACCGGAAAAGATAACTGAAGATGGACGCGAAATGATGCGCGCCATCGGTTTTTCAATCTAGCGAACTAGTTTCCAAGCAATCGGCAGTAGGGCTGCAGCGGCAGCTGCCTTCACGGCATCGCCAACTAAAAACGGAATGACTCCACCAGCCAGCGCTTGGGGAAGAGAAAGCCCCAGACCAACCATCAGCCAGCCGGCTCCGAAAATGTAAATAACTAAGCTTCCTAGTGCAAAAACCATTCCAACGCTCAGTGGTGTTTTTGCAAAACCACGAGTGGCTAGAAATCCTACGACTGCTCCAGCGACGACGAAGCCAACCAGGTACCCGGCAGTTGGCATGACAGCACCTAAAGCCTTAGCACCTGCGAAGACAGGCAGGCCTGCGGCACCCATAGCGATGTAAAGACCCATCGAACTCATTGCCCTTATTGGTCCCATGGCTGCTGCAATTAGCAGAACAGCGAGGGTCTGAAGTGTCATCGGTACCGGATACATCGGGATTTGAATCTGCGCGAACAGTGCAGTGAGAAGTGCTCCGCTGAATACCAAAACCAAGTCACTAGATAGACGTCTTGGAAGTACTCGGTCAATAAGTGTGACTTGCATAACGCTCATTTAGCTGCCTCTCGCTTTGCCAGAAGTTTACTGGTTAGCGTCTTCGAATTCAGCATCCTTATCGGACTGCTTGAGCCTTCGCTGCTTCTTCGGAATTAGCCCTTGTGCTTCGGCCATCAGCCTTCGATCATTTCGATATGCCCAAAAGAAGGCTATGAAGGCCATAATGCCGAAGAGCACCCACTGAATCGCATACGACAGATGATTGCCCTCATTGAGAGAAGGTTTTGGCATCGGCACTGGCATGGCAGCATAGCCCGGAGACTCAGTTACCAATCGGCCATAGAAGTCTGTGATTATCTCAGCCTCGGAATCCAACCTCTCGGCTGCTTCTTGCAGATCAATCGAAGCGAGCGTTTCTGCTTGATCGCGACCAAGGCTAGGTTCACCAGCTCGAACTCTAACTAGCAGTTGATGCTCCGTTGCACTCGGAAGTGGATTTATTTCCGGCGAAGTTAGCTCCGAGGAGGCAATCAACCAGCCTCGCTCAATGAACAAGATTCTGCCGTCCTGGAGCTTCAAGGGAACCAGTTGCAAGAATCCTGCTTGACCGGAGAGTGGGCGATTGCGCACCAGCAGGGACTGATTAGGTAAGTAGGTGCCGGTGATTTCAACGGGTAACCATTCCTGCGGCGATCGGCCGTCCACGATAGTGAAGTTCAACTGGTCAAGCTTTATAGGCATGCGGTCATAGTTCTCGATGACCTGGTTGATAAGTTCGACCCTTTCCTCACGGCGAGTGAACTGCCACCAGCTGAGAAGGGAAGTCGCTATCGAAAACAGCACGACCAGGGCCAGCCACGGGGCCCACCTTCTAATCGTGTTTATGTTCAAGTGGTTTCGTTCCTATCAAGAATTTTCTTGCCTCAAGATAGTCAACCAGATAGCGAGTGTGCTCTGAGCACCCAGCCCAGGTCTTCACGCGATTCTCAGAATGCACTTTTGGATTGCGCCACTCAATCAGTGACTTAGCTTCTGCTTGACAGCCAGCTCTGGAGCACTTAGCTCTCATCGATTTTCATATCAGTTGCCTTGATGGTGATTTTGGGTGCTAGCCGATCACTTTGCTTGCTGCTCTTACCACCCTGGGCGTTAGCCAGCACCACGGCGAAGTAGGGAAGAAAGATGGCTAGGGCAAAAAACACCCACATTAAGACCCCAGTCGAGATGACGCCCAGAATGATGCATAAGGTTCGGATGCTCATGGCGATGGTGTAGCGAACCATCCGCTGTTTACGCTCTTGTTCGGGCGATAAATCCAGCGAAGTGACGCTTTGTCGCTTGGCCAACTGAGCTCCCTGCTTGGTCATCTATAGACTTTGCTAACGATAACGCGATGCGGGCAAGGCTATTCCCCAAAAAAGGAGAAAGATTGAGCTCCAGAACAGCACTGGTGACCGGTGGTAATCGGGGGATTGGCTTCGCCATCGCTGAGGAACTGATTGCAGCAGGACATAAGGTCGCCGTTACAGCGCGCTCTGGAAGTGGGCCCAGTGGGTCCCTCACACTGGTAGCTGATGTCACCGATGGCGAGAGCCTCGATAGGGCTATAGCCGAAGCTGAAGAAAAACTGGGGCCGATTGAAATTTTGGTTGCCAACGCTGGCATTACCCGTGACACCCTGCTGCTTCGCATGAGCGATGAGGACTTTGAACAGGTAATAAACACAAATCTGTCAGGTGTATTCAGAGTTATTAGGCGCGTCACCAAGTCGATGCTGAAGGCAAAGTTTGGTCGGATCATCATGATCGGCTCTGTTGTTGGACTTTATGGAAGTGCAGGGCAGGTGAACTATTCAGCCAGCAAAAGTGCGCTGGTTGGCATAGCTCGCAGCATTTCTAGGGAACTTGGTGGAAAGAACATCACGGCAAATGTCGTGGCACCAGGTTTTATCAACACTGACATGACGGCTGCTCTTCCTGAAGATGTTGCGAAGCGATACCAGTCGCAGATTCCGGCGGGCAGGTTTGCAGAACCACAAGAGGTCGCAAAAGTGGTCACTTGGCTAGCATCTGATGATTCTTCTTATATAACAGGTGCGGTTATTCCTGTTGATGGTGGACTAGGAATGGGTCACTAACCTATTTAGGGACAGTGGAAAGGTAAGAAATTGGGAATTCTTGAGGGAAAGAAGATTCTGGTTACCGGAGTCCTAACCGAGGCTTCAATTGCTTTCTCTGCGGCTCGATTGGCGCAAGAGCAGGGAGCTGAAGTACTGCTGAGCTCCTTCGGAAGGATGCTCCCGATTACTCAGAAAATTTCTCAGCGTCTTCCAAAACCCGCTGACGTGATTGAACTTGATGCCGCAAATGATGATGATCTGGCTGCCTTAGCGGGAAGAGTTAAGGAAACAATTGGCTCCCTTGACGGCATTGTGCACGCCATCGCTTTTGCTCCGCAGACAGCACTTGGTGGGAACTTCTTGCAGACGGAATGGCCAGATGTGGCAACTGCTGTGCAGGTTTCGGCTTATTCGCTGAAGTCAATCACTATGTCAGCCCACTCGGTTATGAATAACCCAAGTTCGGTGGTTGGTCTGACCTTTGATGCGAGCGTTTCGTGGCCGGTATATGACTGGATGGGAGTTGCTAAAGCTGCCTTTGAATCAACATCTCGTTACCTCGCTCGCTACCTTGGCAAAGACGGAATCCGCGTGAACTTGGTTTCTGCCGGTCCTCTCAGAACCACTGCCGCAAAAGGGATTCCAGGATTTGCAACTATGGAGGAGTTGTGGACGGACAGAGCCCCTCTGGGTTGGGACCTCAGCAACACAGAACCTGCTGCGAAAGCGCTGGTGGCACTCTTGAGCGATTGGTTCCCAGCAACCTCGGGGGAGATCATCCACGTTGACGGTGGTCTGCACTCAACTGGCGCTTAGGGCAATACTCCAATCAACTGACTCAGATCCCTGGTTTCAAGACTGATATCCGCAACCTCGCGCAGCTTGGGCTTGGCACAAAATGCAATGCCTAACCCTGCGGACCTAACAAGATCGATATCGTTCGCTCCATCGCCAACAGCAATTGTCAGATCTGACCTAACCCCTAGTTCACTAGCGAGTTTTTTCAAATATTCCGCCTTAGTGATGCGATCGACAATGGATCCAAAAACCTCACCCGTCAGTTTCCCGTCCTGCACCTTCAGACTGTTTGCCAAAACAGCATCCAGCTTGAGCGTGGCCTGCAAAGGATCTAGTAGCTGGGTAAAACCTCCGGAAACTGCAGCTGCGAAACCAGACCTTCTTTGAATCTCAGAAATTAATTCCGCCGCTCCTTTTGTAGGCCTTAGCTTCCCAGCTGTTTCAGCCAAAACAGCCTCTGGCAAACCTTTGAGAGTAGCCACTCTTTCTATGAGTGAGGATGCGAAGTCAAGCTCGCCTCGCATTGCTCTTTCTGTTATGTCACTAACCAGTTCCTTGGTCCCAGCGCGCTCTGCCAGTAGGTCAATTGCCTCATCCTCAATAAGAGTTGAGTCAACATCAAAAACAACCAGAAACCGGGCCACTAACTGTTCCTCGCAATTGGGGATAGCTGGCATTGGATGGTTACCGTTGCGAGCCTTGAGGTCATAGGCAAATGTTAGTTCTTTGACCAATTACTCGCACGTCTTAGCGTCGGCCTTGGGTCAGGAGGATAAGCTAAAACGCGATGTCGACCGCAATTAATCTTGAGAATGTATCCATAAGGCGATCTGGCCGCGACATCCTCAGCGCAGTGACTCTGGCAATTCAGTCAAATGAGCGCTGGGTAATTATTGGACCGAATGGTGCTGGCAAGACAACCTTGTTGAGAGTGTGCGCTGCCCAAATTCAACCTTCTGATGGCCAGGCGACAATCCTTGGCCAAAAGATTGGTGCGGTGAACGTCTTTGAGCTCAGAACTCGAATTGGTTTTGCTTCTTCAGCCATGGCCTACCAAATTCCAAACAGCGAGAAAGTGCTGGATGCTGTCATGACTGCCAGCTATGGAATAGTCGGCCGCTGGAACGAAGACTACGAAGATCTAGATGAAAGAAGAGCCCGCAGGGTGATGGGCGAGTGGGCCCTTGCCGGTTATGAGGATCGACCCTTTGGAACCCTCAGCGATGGTGAGCGCAAGAGAGTGCAAATTGCCAGAGCCGTCATGACTGATCCAGAAATTCTTTTACTGGACGAGCCAGTAGCATCCTTGGACCCAGGTGCGAGGGAGCAGACTATTAAGTTGCTTGCAGGTTACGCTGCATCCCCAATGGCTCCGGCCATGGCAATGGTCACTCACCACCTGGAAGAGATTCCAGCGGGCTTCACGCATGCGCTAATTCTTCAAGATGGCAAGGTTTTGGCCAGGGGAGAGCTGGCAAGCACGCTGACCTCCGCAGCAATTTCGGAGGCCTTCCGCTATCCGCTGAGGGTGGAGTTCGAAGCAGGCCGCTACCGAGTATTGGGCGCCTAGCCAGAGGCTAAATATCCTGCTAATCTTGAGCGTTCTACAAACCCCCAAGAAGGAAAAATGAAGGCTGACATTCACCCTGCCTATGGCCCTGTGGTCTTTCGCGACCTTGCCTCTGGCTTTGCCTTTCTAACCCGTTCGACCATCACCACCGACAAAACTGTTGAATGGGAAGACGGAAACAGCTACCCGGTCTATGACGTGGAAATCAGCTCAGCGAGCCACCCGTTCTACACAGGTAAGCAGAGGATTCTCGACTCCGCAGGTAGAGTCGAGCGCTTCAACGAGCGCTACAAGAACTTCAGCTAGCCCTAATCGGCCAGCCGATCTCCGCCCGGTTTACCGGGCGGTTTTCTTTTGCCAGCCAATCATGAAAAGACTTGGTCCACTTCTCTGACCACTGAATCTGCATCGCATGCAATTCATCAATTGCCATGTCGAGCTTTTGGTACTTGGCAGCCTGAGCCTGGGCTAAGCGACCTGCCGCGACTGCGTCGGCAGTTGAGTTGTGTGCATCGTCGAGCTGCACGCCATAAAGGGAGCAGAGGATTGAAAGATTGCGCTTTCCCGAGCCAAATCTAAGTTCGCGATCAATTACGAGCGGGTCAATTACTGGTTTTGGACTAAAAGGCGAAAGCTCATACCTAAGTGCTTCCTCCTGCAAAATGGTGAAGTCGTAAGGGGCATTAAAAGCAACTACGGCAACTTCTTGATTGAGTTTCCTGAGTCGCTCTGTAATCTCTGCCACCGCTGAGACTGCGTCCATGCCATCAGCGACTGCTTTTTCGGTGGTGATTCCATGAACGCTAGTCGCTACCTCTGGGATCTCAATTCCGGGATTCACCAGCCACTCCTGCTGCTCAATGACCTCTCCGTTTGCATCAATGACTGCAACACAAGCTGTGACAATTCTGGCCGTCGATAGATCTAGGCCAGTGGTTTCTAGGTCAAAAACTGCCAAGCGTTTTGCCCAGGTAGGCAGTGACTGAAATTCGAGATCGAGCAAGGTTTCTCCTGCTCAAACGATAGTGCTCTACACCGACAACCTAGACTGGGTCTGTGCAGGTGTTGAGAACTTCGCCAGAAAGACTTTTTCGATTAGCTCAAATGCGAATTGAAAGATCTGATGTTGGAAACACCGCTACCTGGAAAATCGGCGATGGTGGACCGCGAGTACTTCTGGTTCATGGATTCAGAGGTGACCACCACGGCCTATTGGGAGTTGCCGGAGCGATGCCAGAGGCACGCTTTGTTATCCCAGATTTACCTGGGTTTGGAAAAACTCCAGCTTTCGCAAAAGTCAGTAACTTGGATGCATACGGAGAATGGTTAGGCGAATTCCTCGATCAAGCAGGGGACTTTGATGCGGTACTAGCACACAGCTTCGGAACACTTGTGCTCTCCAATGCATTGAATCGAGGAATGAAAGCCAGGAAGGTCTTGCTTCAAAACCCGATAACTACAAATCCGCGCCATGGGCTCATTGCCAAGGCTGCCGACCTTTATTACGAGTTGGGTTCAGATGAAAAATCGAATTTGTTGCGCTCTCAACTTGTGGTTAGAGCGATGTCGATAGCACTGACTACCGCCTACAGACCCGGCCTTCGTCGATTTATTCATAAGCAACACTCCAACTACTTCTCAACTTTCGACAACAATCAGGCTCTCTACGAGGCCTATCAGGCAGCTTCCAGCTCCAATGTGTTGGATTATGTGGCTGGGCTACCAAAAGCACTGCGCATCGTTGCGGGGGAGAGGGATGTCGTGGCACCACTGAGCGGGCAAAAGAAACTTGCTGAGCTGACTTCAGCGCCCTTGAAGGTGATTCCAAAGACTGGTCACCTCACGCATTATGAAAAGCCAGCAGATGTTGCTGCCGAACTAGCCCTGCTGCTGGAGAACTAGTGCAAGGTCTTTGGTTTGATGGTCGATACATCGACCCTGTTCACCCAGATGGTATTTCTAGATTCTCACTGGGATTAATTGAAGCAACATTAAATCTCACTGAACTGACAGTCATGGTTTGTAGCGAAGAACAAAGAAAACAGTTGCCAAATCATCCAAATTTGAGAGTTTATGAAACTAATCCAGTTTCCTCTCCTCTTGAGCTTTTGCAAGGCGTTCGACTAAACAAGGAAAACGTGAGATTTCTTTTCTCGCCTATGCAAACTACATCAGGGCTTGGTAGAAAGTTCAAACTCGTCTACACCTTGCACGATTTGATTTACTACCGTCATCGGATCCCTCCGGCTGAGTTCAATCCCTTTATTCGATTGGTTTGGTTCATTTATCACCTCAGCTATTGGCCTCAGCGCAGGATTCTCAACCTTGCAGATGCCGTTGCTACGGTTTCGGAGACTACCAAAGAGCAAATGGAGATTGCGAAACTTACCAAGCGACCCATTCATGTGATCCACAACGCCGCCGAAAATCCAGAGAGGGTCGAGAAGCAGCCAAGGCATGACAGTCGCGAGCTTGTTTACATGGGTAGTTTCATTGGCTACAAAAATGTCGAGACTCTAATTCGTGGCATGGCCCACATCCCAGATCACACGTTGGTCCTTCTCAGTCGGATTACTGAGAAGCGAAAGAAGCAGCTTCAGAGACTGGCAGAAGAGCTTGGAGCTAAGGTTCGCTTTGAAAATGGTGTTACTGATGACGAATACCACGAATGGCTCCATCACAGCAAAGCTCTGGTTAGTGCATCACTAGACGAAGGCTTCGGAATTCCAATCGTCGAAGCTATGTCCCGTGGCTGTCCAGTGGTCCTTTCAGACATAAGGATTTTTGAGGAGGTCGCAGGTCCAGCAGGTCTTCGATTTGCACCCCACGACTCAATCGCATTTGCCGAGCAAGTAAAGAGGCTGAGCGATCAGAAGGTGTGGGAACTACAGTCTGAACTTGGACTCGATCAGGCGCAGTTCTTTACCTGGGAGGACAGCGCTGAACTTTTAGTTGAATTGGCTGAAGAGCTAACTACCCAGGGACCTAGGGGACCAAGCGTCTAAAGACCAGTGCTGCTTTTTTCGGACTACATGCAGGGACGCGTTATCAAGTCGTTCGCCCTTGGGCGGAATCTCGCCGGAAGTAATTACATGCAAGACAAATCGAATCAAAGCGCCATGGCTTACTGCCATAACTCTCTTACCCGAGAAGTTAGCTTCGACAAAGTCCAAAAGCAGCTGAGATCGTTCGATCATTAAATTCGTTGACTCGGCCCCGGGAATCTCATCGAGATGCGAATACCTGCTGTTCCACTCTTCATAGAGCATGCCCTCGCCGATACCGAATGCCCTTTCAAGGAGAAGGTCATGGGTTTCAATCTTGGGGATGCCAAGCTGATTGGCAATAATCTCTGCACTTTGCTTTGCTCTTCCAAGTGGCGAAGAAAGGATTAGGTCCCAAGAATCTTGAGCAATTATCCCGGCAGCTCTCGTGACCTGATCAATTCCGGTCTGGTTCATGGGAATGTCAGCAGTTCCTTGTAAGCGAAGGTCAATATTCCAATCTGTTTGTCCATGCCGAAACAAACCAAGCACTGTCTCGCTCAAGCGAAAATCTCCCTAAGAACCGTAGATGCCGAAGCATTTATCTTTACGCTAACCAAGCCATCAGCCTTGGTAGGTCCGAGATTAACAATGACAACCGGCTTCTCTTGAATAATTGCCTGCTTAACTAATCTCAGTCCAGAGTTTACGGTTAGTGAGCTTCCGGCCACTATTACTGCAGCTGCTTCTAAAACCATGCTTTCTGCCTGACCGACTCTGTCCTTCGGCACTTGCTCACCGAAGAAAACGACATCGGGTTTGTAGTGTGAACCACAGGAACAATTTGGAACTTTGAAGTCAATGCCAACTTCAACCTCGGCATCGCCATCTGGAGAAAACTCAACGGTTTGGTCTTTGGTCAATTCCGGATTCAGGTTTTTGATTAGCTGATCCATCTCAATCCGGGTAATTTTCTGCTGGCAACCAACACACGAAATCCGATCTAGTCTCCCGTGAAGTTCAAGCACATTTTTTGAGCCGGCTTTTTGGTGCAGCCCATCGACATTTTGGGTAATGATTCCGGCAAGCTTTGCGTCCTTTTCTGCCTCTGCCAGAGCGAAGTGTCCAGGATTTGCCTCAGCCTTAGCAATTCGGTTGAAACCGACGAAGCTTCTGGCCCAGTAGCGAGCGCGGTTTGCCTCAGAGGACATAAATTGATCGAAGGTCAAAGGATGTTTTTGGACGCGACCCTCGCCGCGGTAGTCGGGAATTCCGCTATCAGTGGAGATTCCCGCTCCAGTAAGAGCAAGAACAGCTCTTCCCTGAAAAAGCTCACGAGCACGCTCAATGCTGTAGCTAATTGCGGGGGATAGGTCGCTCACCTGAGTGATTCTACTTAGAGCATTTGTGTCCGAAGGGGGACTTGAACCCCCACCCTCTAACGAGGACTAGCACCTCAAGCTAGCGCGTCTACCATTCCGCCACCCGGACTTCCGAGCTAAGAATCTACCACGAATGAATGGCGCAAAGACTGCCGAGATGTTTGGCAACCAGCCGCTTAGCCGCTACCTTTTTAGGTATGCAAGACGATCCAACAGCAGCACTGCAAAAGTTTGTATCGGCACTAGAGCGCCACCTTGCGGTTGCCGCAAGTAAGCGCGAAGGTTCTGACGAAGCCATGAACCGTGCCTATGACCAGCTGTTGGATGCGTTTCTCGGTTACGAAGAGGCCCTTCAGGAAACGTATGGAGAATATCTTCCTTTTGAGCAGGCCGAGGATCAGTGACATTACTTGAGGCCCTAATTCTTGGGCTGATTCAAGGGCTAACGGAATTTCTTCCAATATCTTCCTCGGCGCACGTGCAAATAGCGCAAGAGCTGATGGGAACTTCAACCCTCACAAAACCGCAGCTGACAGCATTCATCGCAACAATTCAAATCGGCACAGAGCTGGCTGTTATTAGCTACTTTGCTAAAACCCTTCTTGACATTGCCAAGAACTTTTTCTCGGATGCGCTTAAGCCCTGGAACAAGCAGGGTGAGAAGTCAAAACTGGGATGGCTGATTGTCATCGGAACCTTGCCAATTGGTGTTTTAGGGATTTTGTTTCAGCAGCAAATTGAACAAGATGTGCGTCAGTTGTGGGTGATAGCAATCACACTGATTGTTTTTGGAATCCTGCTTGGTATTGCCGATCTCGTTGGCAAAAAGCAAAAAACAATCTCGGATCTAAACCTGAAGAGTGGTTTAGCGTTCGGATTCGGTCAGGCTCTGGCATTGATACCAGGGGTTTCTCGATCTGGGGGATCCATCACTGTCGGACTGATGTTGGGATTTACCAGAGAGGCAGCTGCTCGCTATAGCTTCCTACTCGCCATCCCGGCTGTCTTGGCAGCTGGTACCTATCAGTTTGCAAAAAGTTTTGGTGATCTACCGCCAGATCTCTTAGTTGCAACATTGTTTGCGACCTTAGTCAGTTTCGTCAGTGGTTTAGCCGTAATTGCCTGGCTGCTGAGATATCTCATCCGGGGCACTTATTTGCCCTTTGTGATCTGGAGAATTTTGGTAGGAAGCTTTTTGATTGTGCTGCTAACTACAGGTGGAATCTAAGCCTTATCGGGTGATTCTGGTCGCTGACGCAGGTAGCGCTCAAACTCTCTTGCTAGCTGGTCGCCGGAAACTTCTTCGCTGTCTAGCGAGTCACGATTTTTCTCAAGCTGAGTGACATAGGCGGACATTTCATCATCGCCCTGAGCCATTTCGTCGATCGATCGTTCCCAATCAAATGCAAGGCTGGCAAGGTTCGTGGTGTCAAAACGAAGATCCGTCAGAGTGGCAAGTTCGTTAAGGAAGGTGAGTGCAGCCTTGGGATTAGTGGTGTTGTGAACATAGTGGGGAACTGATCCCCACAGAGATAGAACCGGTATTCCCTCAGCCTCGAAAGCTTGGGCAAGCACTGTCAGAATCCCGACCGGACCTTCGTAGCGAGAAGGTTCTAGGTCAAAAAGTCCCTGAAGGGATTCGTTTTGGGAGCTTCTGAAGATCTGCATCGGCCTGGTGTGGGGAACATCTGCCAGCATTGCACCGAGCATGATGACGTAATCAATTTCTCGATCTTGCACCATTTCGAGAATCTCTCCGGCAAAACTCAGCCAGCGTCTTGAGGGTTCGGTACCGAGCAGCAGGTAGAGGTTCTGCCAACTTGGGTTTTGGGAAATCTTTTCCGGTGAGGCTTGTAAAAGCTCGCAACCTGGCCAGGAGATGATTCGATTACCGTCTGAATCGAATTCAATCATGGGACGGGAGAACTGGAAGTCAAAGTAGTCTTCGGGATCAACAGCGTCGAGTGTTTGGACGTCTAACTGCTCCGCGATTGCCTTCAGGGTTCCCGAAGCGCCCTCGGTGGCATCATTCCAACCCTCGAACGCAACGAGCAGTATTCGCCCAGCCAGCATTTAACTCCTTAGCCCTAGGTGAAAACTCTAGTTGACCCACAAACTAGACTTGCCAAGATGTCAAAAAACCCCTTTCCTAAGGCTGTTCTGTGGGACCTGGACGGAACCCTTATTGATTCCGAGCACTACTGGGCCATCAGTCAGTCAAAGCTCGCCGTTCAATATGGTGCCGAGTGGACAGACGAGGACGAAAAGGGAGTAATCGGCTCTAGTCTCTATGACTCTTCAGCACTCATTAAGCGCAAGTTTGGAATAGAGGATCGATCGGTCCAGGAAATAATTGATCACCTCACTGACGAGGTAATTGAGCAAATGCGACAGGTTCTTCCCTGGCGCCCAGGAGCGCTGGAACTGCTTCTTGAACTCAAGCAGCACGGAATTAAAACCGCCATGGTGACAATGTCCATGAGAAGAATGGCATTAGCTGTCGTCGAGGCAATACCTTTTGAAGCTTTCGATGCTGTGATTGCCGGTGATGATGTCAGAAACGGAAAACCTCATCCAGAGCCATACCTTAGGGCTGCTGAGACTCTTGGTCTTAATCCAGGTGAGTGTCTCGCATTCGAGGATTCAATTACCGGCCTAACCAGTGCTGTGGCAGCGGGAACAAACGCTGTAGGTGTGACAAACATGCTCGAGCTGCCAACGGGACCCGATAGGAAAATCATCGATACTCTCGTGGGACTGAGAGTCGATAACCTGCACGAACTGAGAATCCATGTCTGAGATTTTTTCAGCAGGCGATAGAGTCCAGCTCACCGGACCCAAGGGAAGAATCAACACAATTGTTCTTGTCAAGGGCGGTCGCCATGGCACACACCGTGGCGAGATTAGACACGATGACATAATCGGTAAACCCTCTGGCTCAGTAATTGAGAATCACAATGGCGAAAAATTTCTTGCACTAAAGCCGCTTCTCAGTGACTACGTTTTGTCAATGCCACGCGGAGCACAAATCATCTATCCCAAGGACGCTGGTCAAATCATTGTTGAGGGTGACATCTTCCCAGGCGCGGTGGTAATTGAAGCGGGGGTTGGTTCCGGAGCGCTTTCTAGTTACCTCCTAAGGGCGATTGGCGATAAGGGAAAGCTTTTCTCCTTCGAACTTAGAGAGGAATTTGCGCAGATAGCAAAAGCGAACGTTGAGAACTTTCTAGGCATTACTCCAAAGAATTGGAAAATCACCATCGGATTACTGCAGGATAATCTTTCCAAAATTGTTAAAAAATCCAGCGCTGATCGCGCAGTTCTGGACATGCTGGCACCCTGGGAATGTATTGCTGAGGTTGAGAAAGCCCTGAAGCCCGGTGGCCTGGTTATCTGCTACGTCGCAACGGCCACGCAGCTTTCGAGAGTGGCAGAGGAGATAAAGTCCACTGGTCGATTCACATCTGTGGTGGCCTTTGAGACCCTCGTCAGACCGTGGCATCTGGAAGGACTAGCCGTTAGACCCGAGCACCGAATGATTTCCCACACAGGTTTTCTTCTGACTGCTCGCAAACTGGCCGAAGGCACCGAATTGCCAGACTTTCGTAAACGCCGAGTAAACAAGGCGGAGGGCTCCGATGAGGATGCTCAGGAGTGGTTTGGGCTAACCGAAAGGCCAGTTGGGGAGAAAAAACTAAGAAAAACTCTGCGACAGGTAACAAGTCAGAGCAATAAGCGGAAGAATTAGCAAGTTACGGGAAAGGCCCCAATTGAAGAAAATCGCATTGGCATCAACTGTCCTCCTACTAGCTGGCTGCGGCGCACCCGTAGTGGGTGAGGGGGAGTACGCGCAATCTGTTGCGGGAATTACACCCACGTGTGAATCATTCACCGGCGGAGAGGGCGTAGACCTGATTGAGGTCAGCGGCGAATTTGGAACTCAACCGGAAATTTCTTTTCCGTTTCCAGTAACTGGTGAAGGTATTCAGACCAAGGTCATTATTGAGGGAAACCGCGGACCAATAGTCGGTTCACAGCGAGTGGCCATGCACTTTGTGGGCCTGAACTCTTCAACCGGAGAGGAGTTTCAGGCAAGCGAGTTTGGGACTGAAGATTTCATCTTCCAGGACCTGATTCCAATTACTGAGGAAGACAATCAGCGACCAGATTTTTGCAAAGCGCTCACCGGAGTTCAAGTGGGTTCTCGTATCGCTGTATTGATGGATCCAGCAAGCGTTCACAACGGTAATGGTGTTCCATCTTTGGGCCTAAGTGAGACAGATGGGGTCGTGTTCATTTTCGACATCATCAAGGCATATCTTCCTAAAGCGAATGGTGCTGCCAAGAATGCTGAATCTGGCATGCCCACTGTTGTACTGGCACCAAATGGAAGACCTGGCATTCAGATTCCATCAACAGATGCCCCTACTGAATTTAGAAGAACGGTCTTGATCGAAGGATCTGGTGCAGCTGTCGAGATTGGCGACAATGTCACAGTTCACTACACGGGTTGGATTTGGGATGGCGAGCAGTTCGATAGCTCTTGGGATCGTCAGGCTCCAGCGGCATTTGACGTAAGCACTGATGGTCTGATTGAGGGTTTTGTGCAGGCACTAGAGGGAGTGAAAGTAGGTTCACAGGTTATTGCTGTGATTCCGCCCGATCTCGGTTATGGTGATGTTGACCAAGGTTCGATTCCAGCTGGTTCAACCTTGATCTTCGTGATAGACGTGTTGGGTAAAGACTAAGTTCGGGGGAGCTGTGGCAGGTCAATCTCCAGCGGAGCGGCTCTTCACTATTACCTGCTGCCTGATGGCTGCTCCTGCATCAGGACTAACTAAGCAAGCCCTCTACGTGGCCGTGCCTGGCTATCAAAGCGCAGAAAACAACGACGCTCGAGAGCGAATGTTTGAAAGAGACAAAAAGGACCTCAGGGCCGCTGGCGTTCAACTCGAAGCGGTACAAATTGAGGGCGAGATTGAGCGCTATGTGATTGCCAAAGGAACTTTCGATTGGCCCGCAGATTTCAAACTCACACCTGAGCAACTTGGCTTAGTAGAAATAGCTGCCAAGGCTTGGAACACAAAGCAATTTGCCCAGTCAGCCAGAACTGCGTTAGCTCGGCTAAAATCACTTGGATATGTTGACGTAAGTCGCGAGCTCAACTACATAGCCCCTCGCTTGATTGTCAAGAACAAGGCATTCCTTCCATTGGCAGAGGCAATTGATGACAACAAAACTGTGGCCTTTGACTATCGAGTACCCGGCGATCCTGCAAAAACCAGGGAGGTCAATCCTCTGAGATTGCGGCTCATTGAAGGGGAGTGGGTGCTCCTTGCTCAAAGAGGTGGCGAGATTAGAAACTACCTTCTTCGACGAATAGTCAGCCGTGTGAAAAATACCGGAGTGAGCTTCACCCCAGTTTCGCAAGAGGTGATTTCGAAGGCAGAGGAGGATCTTGTTGAATTCACCAAATCCAACAGGGCAGTGATTGAAGTGCTGGAGGACACTGAAGCGTGGTGGCACTTCGGGGAAAAATCAAATGTTGAGCTGCAGTTCATGGATGAGGAGCTGTTGGCCGAGGACCTGTTGGAATTTGGGTCAGAAATCACAGTTTTAGAACCTGCATCGTTAGTGAACAAACTCAAGGAAAAACTTCAGCGGGTGGTGAATCTTCATGCCTAAACAGGAAATCGATGGCAGTGAGCTTTTTGATATTTCGCTTTCTATCGTTGGAGTAATTCTGAATGAGGGTGACCAGACACTAAAGGAACTGGCTGAGAGATTTGATGTCAGTGAAAAAGTAATCAAAAAAGCTGTCCATGCCATAACTGACAGCGAAGATTTGAGAGAGTGTGCGACTCATTTCCATGAAATCACTGACGAAGATGATGAAGGCTGGGTTTCGTTCCGCAGGGAAAACACTAACCTTCAGGGTCCGCCGCGGCTCAGCAAAAGACAATTGACATCAATTGCTATTGGACTTGACTACTTGGCATCACTTGATCAGTTCAAGGGCAATCAGCACCTAGCAGACTTGCGTTTAAAGCTGCAATCCTCAGACGTTGTTGCAGTCACTAGCAGTGCCGGCACGCGCGTTAGCGAACTGCTCGAGCAGATTCACACAGCTATCGACAAATCGGTGACCATTGACTGCGAATATCGAAATCAACGAGGTGAAGTAAGTAGCAGAAAAATCGATCCGCTGCTTGTCGAGCTAAGAGGGCGCAAACACTATCTTCGAGGCTGGTGTCATATTAACGAAGAGGTGCGGTCTTTCCGACTCGACCGAATTCAAAAAATCTTTGTCACTGATTCGGCTATTCCCAATAGCTCGAAGCAAGCGGTAATTCCGGAAGAAGTGTTCGGAAATCGGATTGAGGAACAAGTCATAACTTTGTCCGCAGAGCCAGAAGCTTCAGAGATCTTTTGGAATTTTCCGGTCGCGGAAGAACCTGCAATAAAAAATGGCAAATATATCGGGAAGATACGGGTCGGTGGTCTCAATGGACTGCCAAGGCACATAGTTCGCTACGGAGGAATGGTCGAGGTTTTAGAGCCACAAGAAGCTAGAAGATTGGTAGTCGAATTTGCCAAAACCGCGCTCGGGGAAACGAACTCACCCAAGGACGAGGACTAATGGATTTGAGCTGGGTTCCGCTGTTAGCTCTGGGGATTGGGCTTTACTTTTTCTTTCTCATGGCTTACCGGCTCTGGGTGGCCGGTAAAGCCCTCTTTGGAGCTGCCGGAAGGACCATGGAACTGTTTGCTGAGCTACAGCAGTATGACCGTTCTGTCCCCGAGGGTAAGCACCCCATGACCAGCAATGACCTGGAAAGGGTCGTTTTGGAGCGCAGAAAGCTACTAAACAGGCGTCGTAAAGAGCAGGCAGAGCGACAGCGTAGACTGGTGAGTCGAATTCGAGAAATCGAAATAGATAAGAGGTGGGCATGAGACTTCAAGGCTGGGAATGGATCATCATTCTGGCAATCGTGCTACTGCTGTGGGGAGCACCTAAGCTTCCTGCGCTGGCAAAAAGTGCGGCTCAGTCAATGAGGATTTTCAAGAAGGAAGTCAACAAGAATCCGCAAGAGCCAGAGGCTAGTGCCGCAGAAGCCAAAGAGGGCGAGAAGAAGCAGGACTAATGGCTCGGCGCAACAACAAAGAGCGCCGAATGAGTCTTGGTTCCCATTTGCGGGAGCTAAGAAAACGTCTTTCATGGTCGGCGGGTTTCATAGTCGCTGGCACTGTCGCAGGCTGGTTTCTGTTTGACCCAGTTTTCAAAATTCTTCAGCAGCCGCTGATTGATGTCACACAGGCTCGAGGAATCGAAGCCATAGTCAACTTTGGAACAGTTGTCTCAGCTTTTGATCTGAGAATCCAGGTTTCGATTTTTCTTGGCCTTGTCATGACGGCACCAGTTTGGTTATGGAATTTGTGGGCGTTCGTAGCTCCTGGACTAAAGAAGCGCGAAAAAAGATTTGCCATCGGATTTGTCTCTGCAGCTTTGCCACTTTTTCTGGTGGGCACGACACTTGCCTGGACTTCGTTGCCAGGCTTCGTGGTGGTGCTGATTGGTTTTACCCCAGAGGGTAGCTCAAATGTAATCAATGCCAGCGAGTACGTTCTTTTCGCAATACGAATTCTTCTAATTTTTGGACTTGCCTTTGTCATGCCGGTTGTTCTAGTGCTACTGAACTTTGCTGGCCTGGCTACAGGCCGAGGAATTCTTAAATCTTGGCGACTAGCTGTGTTCTTAATCGCAGTGGTTTCTGCGCTTGCAACTCCAACTGCAGAACCGATGACAATGTTCTTACTCATGGGTCCACTCTCTGCCCTCTACTTCTTGGCCGTGGGAATTGCGATGGCAAATGACAAACGTCGAGAGCGCAAGCAGGCCAAAATCGTGGACGCAGATGAACTCGAAGTCGACTGAACCTTCGGCATCTGAGAGATATCAGCGGGCGAAGCAGTTCAATAAATACCAGCAGCTAAAGCTATTCCAGTCTGAGCTGCCTTTCCCCATGGATGACTTCCAAGAGCTGGCCTGTCAGGCACTGGAGGATGGAAATGGCGTCCTGGTTGCTGCGCCTACCGGCGCTGGAAAAACAGTGGTGGGTGAGTTTGCAATTCACCTCGCCATAGCCAAGGGGCAGAAAGTTTTCTACACAACTCCGATCAAAGCGCTGAGTAATCAGAAGTTTTCCGAGCTAGTAAAGCGCTATGGCAAAGAAAGAGTTGGTCTTCTTACTGGGGACAATAACCAAAACTCAGAGGCTCAGGTGGTTGTCATGACCACTGAGGTGCTCAGGAACATGATCTACGCCAATTCCGAGACGCTAAAGGAATTGGGGTTTGTTGTTATGGACGAAGTCCACTACCTAGCGGACCGATTCAGAGGTGCGGTCTGGGAAGAGGTCATTCTTCATCTACCAAAGGATGTGCTGGTTATTTCTCTCTCAGCAACCGTTAGCAATGCGGAGGAATTCGGTGCCTGGCTGGATGAGGTCAGGGGGAACACAAGGATTGTAGTTTCGGAACACAGGCCAGTGCCGCTTCACCAGCACGTGCTCTTTGGTTCTGAAATCCTGGAGCTCTTCGAAACCGGCAGTAATCAGATGCGGGTGAACCCCGAACTGATCCAAAAGCATCAGGCAAGAACCAGGGGGCCAATTGCGGGCAGGGGCAAATGGGGTGGCAAGAAATACTCAGGCGCTGATCGTGAGCGCTTGCAGCGGCAATTTCCTCGTTTAGACAAGGCTGAAGTTGTAGAGAGACTGAATGATCTCGAACTGCTACCAGCCATCTTTTTCATATTCTCTAGAGCTGGTTGTGATGCAGCTGTCACCGCCTGTCGCAGAGAGGGTCTGAGACTCACCAATCGAGATGAGCAGCAGGAGATAAGGGCAATTGTTGAGAGTCGGTGCTCTTCCATTTCCGATGATGACCTGGACACTCTTGGGTATCACGAATGGCTTGAATCGCTCGAACGAGGATATGCCTCGCATCACGCCGGTCTTCTTCCAGCGTTCAAGGAGGTGGTTGAGGAGCTATTTCTCAGAAAACTCATCAAAATTGTTTTTGCGACAGAAACCCTTGCTCTTGGTATAAACATGCCCGCACGCACTGTGGTGCTCGAGCGATTGGACAAATTCAATGGGGAGTCTCGAGTCAATATCACCGCTGGTGAGTACACGCAGCTGACGGGCAGGGCAGGTCGACGGGGAATTGATATTGAGGGTCATTCTGTAGTGCTTTGGGGAGCGCAGCTAGATCCAAACATCGTGGCCTCATTGGCGTCAAAGCGGACCTACCCGCTCAATAGTTCATTCCGACCGACTTACAACATGGCCGTCAACCTTATTTCTGCCTTTGGAAAAGAACGTGCCGCCAAAGTTTTGGAAAGATCTTTCGCCCAGTTTCAAGCTGACCGCTCAGTAGTGGGTCTCGCCCAAGTCATTGCCGACAAGGAAGCTTCACTGGCAGGCTACGAGAAGTCAATGGCTTGCCATCTTGGAGACTTTCGCGAGTACTCAGCTCTTCGCCGAGAGATCTCGGATCTTGAAAAAGAAGCTGCTCGTATCCGAACCCGCTCGGGATCTGATGTTCGACTTTCCAAACAAATGCGAACTATTGACTCTAATCTCGGAAGACTTCGAAAAGAGCTTCGGGCTCATCCTTGTCATCACTGCTCAGATAGAGAAGCGCATGCGCGCTGGGGTGAGAGATACCAAAAGCTAAAGAAAGAAATTGAGCAGGCACTTGGCAATCTAGAAAGTAGAACCGGCCAGGTCGCCAAAGTTTTCGAGAGAATTTGTGAACTGCTGACGCAACTTCAGTATTTGAAGGTTACTGGCGATGACCTCGAGGTCACCAAGGCAGGAATGCAACTGGCAAAGATTTATGGCGAGCGAGATCTTTTGATAGCGCAGTGTTTGAAGGCAGGAGTCTGGCAAAAGCTTGACCCCGCATCCATGGCGACGATGGCAGCCTGTCTGGTCTATGAGGGTAGGGGAGAGGAATCAGAACTTGAACCGAAGTTGCCGAGAGGTAATTTCCAAGAGGCGCTGAGTGCGACCGAGGCGGTGCAGGAGGAGCTCTATGAATTGCAGGGCGAGTACCGGCTTCCTAAAGAGCAGAGATTGCAGCTAGATATGGCATGGGGTGTTTACCGCTGGGCAACAGGGGCAAAGTTGCAAGATGCGCTTAAGTTAACTGGTCTTCTAGCTGGAGACTTTATTCGCTGGAGCAAGCAGATCATCGATCTACTTGATCAGATTTCTGTCTCAGCCGATGCTCAGGTTGCAGAAACAAGCTATAAGGCAATTGATCTTGTAAAGCGTGGAATAGTCGCATATAGCTACTACATATAAGAAATTAGGAAAGAAAGTGAAAGATCTAATTTGGAGAATTCCACTTGGAATTCTTGCTGGTCTGATTGGGCTTTACGTTTTTCCTACCGAAAACATTTGGGTCTTAGCGCCACTCATCCCTGCTCTAACTTTCTTATCCGTGTTAGGTGCGGGTTTTTGGAAAGCTGTCTTGATTGGCTTTATATCGGGTCAGGTTTTTTATGTTTCTCACATTGAGTGGATTTCTCTCTACCTAGGACCTGTGCCACTTTTTGCACTGAGCACCCTCGTTTCGCTGTATTCAGCTGTTGCTGCCGGGGTTGTGGCCTGGGTTTGGAAAAAAATTGGAAAGTCAGAGGGATCTTCGCTCAGGATGCCGATCTTGCTTGCAGCTATCTGGACTGCACGCGAATTTGGTTCCGGTAACTTTCCCTACGGTGGCTTCCCTTGGTCGCGTTTATCCATGACGCAATCGGACAGTTTTCTTTCTAATTGGGTTTTTTGGGGAGGCATGTCGCTTCTGAGCTTTGTGATAGCTCTGCTTGGCGCATTGGTCGCGATTGCGATTAAGCAAAGAGGGGTGGTTTCAAAACTTCCATTCGCAGCTGCGGCAATCGCCGTAATTGTCGTTCCGTTTTTGACTCCAATTGGAATTACTACCACGAAGGTCGACACTAAAACTATCGCCGCTGTCCAGGGCGATGCTAACGCGGGGCTTTTCTCCAATGTCACCCCAGGCACCATCCTGAAAAATCATGCAGATGCAACTGAGCTGGTATTTGAAAAAGGAAGACCGGTAGATCTGTTGGTCTGGCCAGAAAATGCATCCGATCTAGATCCTCTGCGCTACCCCGAAGCTAGAAAGGTGATTGAAAGAATTGCGACCGAGATAAACGCTCCTTTCGTGTTTGGAACAGTTACCAGAAGGGGAGAGGAGAGTTTCAATTCGACCATCTTGTGGCTACCGGGAGCCGGACCTGTTGATTTCTATGACAAAAAACAGCCAGTTCCATTTGCTGAATACGCACCAGACAGGGAATTTTGGAGAATGTTTGCTCCTGATCTAGTCGACATGATTCCACGCGGCTACAGCTTTGGCGTTCGTGATGGAATCTATGAGATCGCTGACTTTACTGCCGGAACTCTAATTTGCTTTGAGATTGCTGAGGATTGGATACTCCGAGACTTGGCTCATTCGGGAGCAGAGGTAATCCTGTCGCAAACCAACAACGCAGATTTCGGATACTCAGATGAAACTTTCCAGCAGGCTGCTATCGCCCGATTGCGTGCAATCGAGACGGGACGTGCTGTCGTTAACATCTCAACCGTCGGTTTGTCCGCCATATATCTTCCAGATGGCAAGGTTCTAAGCGAAGTTGAGTGGTACACACCTGCAGCCATGGTCGAGGATGTTCCTCTCTACACAGGTCTTACGCCAGCTATGTTCATAGGATCACTATTTGACTGGATCAATTTGTTGATTGTCCTGTTGGTGCTGATTGCGATTAGGTTACGAAGAAGAGTATGAAAACTCTCGTCATGATGCCAACATTCAACGAGGCTGAAACGCTTCGCGCAACCGTTGAAAAACTCATCAAACAAAACCTAAATGTTGACATCCTGATTATTGACGACAATTCTCCCGATGGCACCGGAGCTCTGGCTGACAGGCTAAAAGTTGAGTACAGCTGCGTTGATGTAATTCACCGACCTAGAAAAGAGGGACTAGGTCGAGCGTATGCAGCGGGCTTTCGTCATGGTCTTGAGGGGAATTATGCAAGGTTTATTGAAATGGACGCTGATGGTTCGCATCGACCCGAGGACCTTGCAAAACTCATTGCTAAATCAAATGATGCAGATCTGGTTATTGGGTCCAGGTGGATTCCTGGAGGTGAGGTAGCAAACTGGTCAAGATTGCGGCAACTGATTTCTAGATTCGGCAATCGATATGCGTCAGTGATGCTTCGAAGCAAGGTAAAGGACATGACATCTGGGTTTCGCATCTACTCAGCATCGCTGGTCAGAAGGTTGCCTATCGAAGATATGCAGGCTCATGGATATGGTTTTCAGGTTGAAATGACCCACACCAGTGAAAGACTCGGATCGAAAATTCTGGAAGTGCCAATTCGGTTTGTAGAGCGTGAAGGTGGAAGGAGCAAAATGACTCTTTCAATCGTGCTGGAGGCTTTCCTTCTTTGCACCAAGTGGGGGCTTTTGGGGCCTAGGCGGTAAGTCGCCCTTCGGCTCTTCTTTTTCGCATGTCAGCAAGCACCTCTGAAAGCAAAGCTTCGAGTTCTTCTCTCGATCTTCTTTCTAAAACCATGTCGTAGTGAGTTCTAGGTGCTTCAGCTTCGAGCAAAGGCTGAGCAACCTCTTCTCCGTCAACTAAACGTGCCGCGGGGGAGTGGCAGGCTTTGCAGCTCCAAGAGCTTGGAATTTCAGCTCCCAGGGCGAATGTCACGCGAGTTTCATGGCCGCTGCGACACAGGTAGTAGATGCTTCTGCGCTCAGCCAGCTCAACGCCTTCTTCGCGTTCCATTGAAAGAGAGCCGAGTCTCATTCCACGCATTGATTCAGTCATTTCCACTCCTGCCAAAAAGAACAGGGGAGGGGAGTGTCTCAATCCCTACCGGGGACTATTCACAGAAACTACTCAGCTTGAAAAAGATCAGCTCGATCGGTGACAATTCCATCTGCTCCGAGGGATAGTAGCTGTCTCATTTGTTCGGGATCATTTACAGTCCAAAAATGAACTTCGACGCCGTATTTTTGTGCCCTGGAAATCAGGCGTCTGTCGGCGAATTTGATTGGACCTTTGCTGACCGGTAGCTGCAAAGCATCGACTTCGCTAACAATTTTGGAAAATCCAAGGCCGAATAGAAACTTATTGCTAGCCCAGGCGGCGAGTGCAACGCTAACGGAACTGCTGGTGGCAACGGGCTGAGAAAAACTCTTTAGAGCCGATTTCCTCACAGGATTAGAAAATGAAGAAACCAAAACTCGATCATGTGCCTGATGTTTCTCAATTGCAGCAATGGTTGGGTCAATGGCTCGTCGCGTTTTTATGTCGAGATTAAAAAAAGCACTGGGGAAGTACTCGAGCGCTCTTTCTAGGGTTGGAATTCTTCCGCCGGCTTTTAGGGGAATTTCTTGTAATTCGCTCAGGGTGAGTTCCGACACTCTGGCGTCAATGCCGGCCACACGCTTTAGGTCTTCGTCATGAAACAACACGGCGACTTCATCCTTGGTTGCCTGGGTGTCGGACTCAAGATGGGTCGCACCAAAAAGTAGAGCCTCAGTGAACGCCTCGAGAGTGTTCTCATCAAGGCCTGTGTGATGGGCGAGACCTCTGTGAGCAAAAATTCGAGGTTTGGCAGGAGAGAAATACGGCTTCGTCATATCGACCTCCCGCTAGCATTAGCCAGTGCCCCAGTCTAATTTGGCAATTAAGTTGCCGAAATTGTTCCTAGGACTTTTCATCTATGGAATTGGTGTTGCCCTAACCGTTGAGGCCCAAATCGGAATTGCACCCTGGGATGTTCTAGCGCAGGGAATAAGTAGACAAACGGGAATCACATTCGGGGTAGCAACCGTGGCTGTCAGCGTCCTGGTGCTACTGCTATGGATTCCCCTGCGGGTGAAGCCAGGAATTGCCTCGATTCTCAATGCCCTACTGATTGGACTTTTTGCTGATCTCGCACTTTTCTATTTGGAGACACCTGAGGACTACCTTGCAAAGGTGGCCATGTTCATCTTGGGAATGGTTGTGATCTCTTTTGCAACCGGAATGTATATCTCGGTAGGAATGGGAAAGGGTCCCAGAGATGGACTGAACATTGGCCTTGCCCAAAGAATGAAACGACCGTTCTGGCAAGCCAGACTGCTGGTTGAAATTTCAGTTGTCAGTATCGGATTTCTTCTTGGCGGCCAAGTTCGAGAAGGAACTTTGCTGTTTGCCCTAGGAATCGGATATCTAAATCAGCTAGGCCTGAGGTTATTCAAACTGGCTGATAAGGACGGAAACGTCTAACAAGCTATAAGCCGCCAGTGCGAGCCTGGTTCTGGGAACCTACCTAAAGCCGATAATAAACATTATGTCAAGTTATGTTTTTCGGGGCCTTCCCCAACGTTT
>CAZMOF010000004.1:0-55886 GCA_964567905.1 uncultured Aquiluna sp.
AAACTCACCAGGTAAGTGAGGGAGCCACCGGATTCGACTTGTTTGAAGACCGGAGTGTAATTGCGCTCAGAGTCAACGGTGTACTTAGGGATCTATCCCATCGACTATCCGAAGGCGACGATGTTGAGAGTGTCCTGATCTCATCCTCTGATGGCCTAGCGATTCTTCGTCACTCAACTGCTCACGTTCTTGCTCAGGCCGTACAGGAACTATTTCCCCAGACCAAGCTTGGTATTGGTCCACCAATTCAAGATGGCTTTTACTACGACTTTGACCCCAAAGAACCATTTACTCCAGATGATCTCAAGAAGCTTGAGAAGAGAATGAAGGAACTGGTCGGAAAGAGTCAGCGATTTGTTCGCAAAGAAGTTTCTGACCAAGAAGCTAGAGAACTATTGGCATGTGAGCCTTACAAACTTGAGCTGATCAGTTTAAAGAGCTCGGATGTTGGAGAAGGCTCCGTCGAGGTATCTGCCGATGGTCTGTCTGTCTATGAAAATGTGAATCCTGACGGAAGCGTTGCCTGGAGAGATCTGTGTCGAGGACCACATCTGCCAAACACGAGGCAAATAGGCAAAGGTTTCTCACTTACTCGGACTGCAGCGGCTTACTGGCGAGGGAATGAGAAAAATAAGCAGCTGCAGCGTATCTACGGCACTGCATGGCCTTCGCCAGAAGAACATGATGCCTACATTGAAAGACTTGCCGAAGCACAGCGAAGAGACCACCGAAAGCTCGGTGTCGAATTAGATCTGTTCAGCTTTCCAGATGAAATAGGTTCTGGTTTAGCAGTATTCCATCCCAAAGGCGGAATTATGCGAAGGGTGATGGAGGACTATTCGCGTCAAAGACACGAGGCCGCAGGCTACGAGTTTGTCTACTCACCGCACATAACCAAGTCCAATCTTTTTGAAACTTCTGGCCACCTTCAGTGGTATTCAGATGGCATGTTCCCTGCAATGAAGCTCGACGCTGAAGTAGACGAAACGGGAGTGGTGAGAAAACAAGGGCAGGACTACTACCTAAAGCCCATGAATTGCCCTTTCCACATTCTTATCTTCCGCTCACGCGCAAGAAGTTACCGAGAACTCCCTCTTCGAATGTTTGAGTTTGGCAGTGTCTATCGTTACGAAAAATCAGGAGTTCTGCACGGACTGACTCGCGTGCGCGGTATGACGCAGGACGATGCCCATCTCTTTGTTACTCCAGACCAATTGGAGATTGAGCTCGAGAGTGTTCTGAAGTTCGTTCTTGATCTTCTTCGCGACTATGGACTGACGGATTTCTACCTCGAGCTCTCTACAAGAGATCCTGAGAATTCAAAGTTCGTTGGCAGCGATCAAATCTGGGAAAGCGCCACCGCAACCCTGCAAAGAGTTGCTGAGCGAAGTGGTTTGAAGCTGGTTCCAGACCCAGGTGGTGCTGCATTCTACGGACCCAAGATTTCGGTTCAGGCTAAAGATGCTATTGGTCGCACCTGGCAGATGAGCACGATTCAGCTTGATTTCAATCTTCCTGAGCGGTTCGAACTTGAATACGTCGGTAGCGATGGCGAGAGGCATCGTCCGATCATGATTCACCGAGCGCTTTTTGGTTCGATAGAGCGATTCTTTGGAGTATTAACTGAACACTATGCAGGACACTTCCCTCCTTGGCTTGCGCCAGTGCAAGTGGTGGGTATTCCTATTGCTGATGACTTTGCTCCGTATCTCGAACAACTTGCAAACACTCTTCGGCAGCAGGGGATTCGTATCGAGGTTGACCGCAGCGATAACCGCATGCAAAAGAAAATCAGGGATCACACCCTGGCCAAGGTTCCATTTATTCTTCTGGCGGGTGAGCGCGACGTCGCCCAGAACACTGTGAGCTTCCGCTACCGAAGCGGTGAGCAGGAGAATGACATTCCGCTTAGCAAGGCGATTGAAATGATTGCGGCGGCAATCAGGGATAAGAAACAAGTCTGATGGGGGAGTTTCTTTCCGACTTTTCACCAATGAAAGATGGCTTTGAAAGGTTGTGGACACCCCACCGGCTTGTCTACTTGCAAGAGCTGCAGCAGCCGGCAGACGAGGATTGTCCGTTTTGCGCAGCCCCTGATAAGTCAGATGAAGATGGCTTGGTTGTCAAAAAAGGCAAGACCTGCTTTGTGCTGCTCAATCTGTTTCCGTACAACCCCGGCCACATGCTGGTCTGCCCCTATCGACACGTTGACACTTACGACAAAGCCACGGATCAAGAGGTAGCTGAGATGGCACTACTTACCCAACAGGCAATGCAAACCCTTGGGAAGGTTTCTAAGGTTCAGGGGTTCAACATAGGTATGAATCAGGGAGAGGTTGCTGGTGCTGGGATAGCCTCACACCTGCATCAGCACATTGTTCCAAGATGGAGAAATGACGCTAATTTCTTCCCGATTATTGCCCAAACCAAGGCGATGCCTGTACTGCTGGGCCAGATGAGACAGACCATAGCTCAAAGCTGGGTCGGATAAGTTTAGGATTGAGACATGCCCCAAGAGAAAAATGAAGCAACTGACCTCGTTAAGCGCGGCCTAGCAGAGATGCTAAAGGGCGGCGTCATTATGGATGTCGTGACAGCAGAGCAGGCAAAAATCGCTGAGGATGCTGGTGCCGTTGCCGTAATGGCACTTGAGAGGGTACCCGCAGACATTCGAGCTCAGGGTGGCGTGGCTCGTATGAGCGACCCAGATCTTATTCAGCAAATTATTAACTCTGTTTCTATCCCAGTTATGGCAAAGGCAAGAATCGGACACTTTGTCGAGGCACAGATTTTGGAAGCACTAGAGGTCGACTACATCGATGAGTCGGAGGTTCTCTCGCCTGCTGACTATGTAAACCACATCGACAAGTGGAAGTTCAAGGTTCCATTTGTTTGTGGTGCAACAAATCTCGGCGAAGCCCTTAGGCGCATAACCGAGGGTGCTGCAATGATTAGGTCAAAGGGCGAAGCTGGAACTGGAGATGTCTCCGAGGCTATGAAGCACATTCGCACCATAAATTCTGAGATTGCAAATCTAAAGTCTAAAAGTGAAGACGAGCTATACGTAGCCGCTAAGGAGCTTCAAGCTCCCTACCAGCTGGTCCGAGAAGTTGCTCAAACAGGAAAGCTTCCCGTTGTGATGTTTGTCGCTGGTGGAATTGCAACTCCAGCAGACGCTGCCATGATGATGCAACTAGGTGCAGACGGTGTCTTTGTGGGTTCTGGAATTTTCAAGTCAGGCGATCCGGCCAAACGCGCTGCCGCCATTGTCAAGGCAACCACCTACTACAAGGACGCAAAAGTAATTGCTGAAGCCTCTAGGGGACTGGGTGAAGCGATGGTTGGAATTAATGTGAACGATCTTCCTGCTCCTCATCGCCTAGCGGAGCGTGGCTGGTAATTGACCGTTGGGGTACTCGCCCTACAGGGTGATGTGAGAGAGCACATTGCTCTTGTTGAAGAATTAGACCGAAAAGCAATTCCTGTAAAAACCAAAGAAGAGCTTCTAGAGGTCGATGCTTTGATTATTCCAGGCGGCGAATCCACAACTATTTCGAAACTTTTGACAGCATTTGGCCTTATGGATGCCGTACGGTCCTTTACAAAGCAGAAGCCAACTCTTGGCACCTGCGCCGGTTTGATTCTTTTGAGTGACGAGGTTGAAGGCGCGCTACCTGACCAGGAGTTGATTGGTGGACTAGCTGTCAAAGTTTCAAGAAACGCTTACGGTGGCCAGACACACAGTTTTGAGGCTGAAGTTAGCTTTGGCACCAGAAACGAACGAGTTGCATTTATTAGAGCTCCGAGAATTCTGGATGCTAGCAAGGTCGAGGTAATTGCAACTCTTGGACAGGAACCTGTAGCTGTGAGGCAGGGGAACCTCTTCGGAGCCTCATTCCACCCAGAGCTCACTGGAGCAAGATTTCTCCACAGCCTGCTGCTAGATGCGACCTATCGATAGGAAAAGGGTAATTTAGTTTTACTATGTCAGGACATTCCAAGTGGGCAACCACCAAGCACAAAAAAGCCGCTAACGATGCGCGAAGGGCCAAGCTCTGGGCCAAACTGATTAGAAACATCGAAGTGGCCGCTCGACGAGGCGGACCTGACATTGATGGCAACCCAACTCTGTATGACGCCGTTTACAAGGCGCGGAAAAATTCAGTTCCAAACGACAACATTGATCGTGCGGTAAAGCGCGGCTCGGGTGCTGGGGCCGATGGTGTCGATTACCAAAACATTCTTTACGAAGGCTATGGTCCGGGTGGGGTAGCGGTACTGGTTGAATGCCTTACCGATAACAAGAACAGAGCAGCGGCAGAGGTAAGACTGGCGTTCACAAAAAACAACGGGAACATGGCGGATCCAGGTTCGGTTTCTTACCAGTTCAGCCGCAAGGGTGTGATTGTTGTTTCGGAAGGTGTTACCGAGGATCAGGTTCTTGAAGCAACAATTGAACATGGACTAGAGGACATCGCGTCCACACCAGATGGATTTGTCCTTACGTGTGAGGCAAGTGCCATCACTCAGGTTAGGGAGTCTCTCCAAAAGGCCGCGGTTGATTATGAGTCTGCGGATGTGGAGTTCGTCTCATCACTGAAGATAAACGCCGACAAGGAGACCGCCGAGAAAATCATCAAGTTGGTCGAAGCCCTCGAGGACCTTGATGATGTTCAGGATGTTTATACGAACATGGACCTGTCCGCTGAAGTCATAGCACAACTGAGCTAAACATGGCGCTCGTCCTAGGAGTCGATCCCGGTCTTACTCGTTGCGGATATGGTCTGGTCTCTGGGTCTAAGGCTATCGACTTCGGAATGTTTCAGTCAGAGAAGACAGATGACCCAACCAAACGCGTTGGGAAGATTGCCCTCGAACTTGAAGAACTTATTAGCAAGCATCAGCCAGCCCTAATCGCTCTCGAGAGAGTATTTGCCCAGTCAAATTTGCGATCGGTTATGGGAGTTGCTCAAATCTCTGGGGCGCTGATGGCAATCGCGTTCGAGCGCTCAATCCCGGTTGAATTCTTTACTCCCAGCGAGGTCAAGGCTGCTGTTGCAGGTCATGGGAGAGCTAGTAAGGACCAGGTTGGGCAAATGGTCTGCAGGCTACTGGGTTTGAATGAAGTACCCAAACCTGCTGACGTTGCTGACGCACTTGCTGTTGCCCTATGTGCTCAGAACAAGTCGCAGATAGCTTCGACGCCTGCCAAGAAGAGGTGGGTGGCTGCTGAGAAAGCGGCTAAACAAAAGCTAGGTTAGCCCTGTGATATCAACCCTTTCCGGAACCGTTTCTGAGCTAACCAGCGATGCAGTGGTGATCTCCGTCTCGGGTATCGGTTACGAAGTTCGTGTGTCTCCCAGGCATCTTTTGAGCCTCAAGCTCGAGTCTGACGCGGTCCTCTTCACACGAATGGTGGTTAGAGAGGACGACGTTTCGCTTTATGGTTTTTCCAGCCGACAGGAACGCGATCAATTTGACTTACTCTGCACGATCTCGGGAATCGGTCCAAAACTTGCCATGACGGTTTTATCCGGTATGGACGTGGAAATGTTTAGTAGAGCCATCGCCGATCAGGATGAACAAGCATTTAGAAATATTCCCGGAATTGGCCAAAAGACCGCGAAGCTAATTCTCCTCACGCTAAATGGAAAGATTCAAGCAGCTATCCCCGCAAGCGCGACAAAGGTGCTGGCTGCGCTCAAACAACTGGGTACCGATGAGATTGTTGCCCGAACTGTCCTTGCACAGCTAGATGGAAATCTCTCTGAGTCACAAATGCTCAAACAAGCTCTCAAACTAATTGGCGAAGCAAAGTGATTGACGAAGACAAAGAGTTTGATGCCACACTGCGTCCAACGTCACTGCATGACTTCGTTGGACAAGCCAAAGTAGTTTCGCAAGTTTCTCTAATTCTTCAAGCAGCGATTCTCGAGAAGAGAACACCGGATCACATTCTGCTGGCTGGTCCTCCTGGCCTAGGAAAGACAACCCTTGCCATGATTGTCGCGAAGGAATCAGATCGAACCTTGCGACTATCATCAGGTCCTGCTATTCAAAGCGCAGGTGATCTTGCCGCCGTGCTCTCTTCGTTAGAACCCGGCGATGTTTTGTTTATCGATGAGATCCATCGCCTATCCCGGCCTGCAGAAGAAATGCTTTATCTTGCAATGGAGGACTTTCGGGTTGACGTGATGGTCGGAAAAGGTCCAGGGGCAAGCTCAATTTCACTAGACATCGCGCCATTCACGCTCGTTGGTGCAACAACCCGCAGTGGAATGCTGCCAACACCCCTGCGGGATAGATTTGGTTTCACAGCATTCCTAGAGTTCTATGACGTCGCAGAGCTTGCTCAAGTGATTGATAAGTCAGCTAAGAAGCTTGGAATCGAAATAGGCAACACGGCCGTTTCAGAACTAGCCAAGCGATCACGTGGAACTCCACGCATTGCCAATCGACTACTGAAGCGAGTTCGTGACTATGCGGCTGTGAATAAGCACTCATCTGTCTCAACTGCGACTGTGGATTCTGCAATGGAGCTCTTTGCCGTTGACTCGCTTGGCCTGGACAGGGTGGATAGAGACCTTTTGAGACTCTTGGCTGAGAAGTTCAATACCAGACCGGTTGGGTTATCCACCCTGGCCGTGGCCCTCGGAGAGGAACCAGAGACTATTGAGGCAGTTATCGAACCCTTCCTCATTCGCTCAGGGCTTCTTGCCCGCACGCAACGGGGCAGGGAGATTACCCAGGCGGGTATTGACCACCTAGCGCGCTAGAAATAGCCCTTTTCCGCCTATAATTTCGAGGGACCATTCGGTAAGGAAAACCATTGACTATTGATGTGCTGCTTTTTGGCGCCCTAGCTCTGCTACTTATCCTTCTGATCATGCAGAACAGAAGACGTCGCAAGGAAATCGAGACGATGCAGGGAAGTTTGGCCGTGGGTTCGGAGGTAATCCTTCACGCAGGCATCAAAGGAAAAGTACTTTCAATTACTGGCGATGATGTCGAAATCGAGTCAGCTGGAAGCAAATTCATTGTCCTTAGGGGAGCGGTCGGAAAAGTCCTCCCGTCGGAAGCGAAGTAAGTCTTGGCCGAAAGCACAACCACGAGATCTGCTCGGCGAAAACTCACCTGGGTGGGTGGAATTGCTGCATTCTTTATTGCTCTCCTCACCTGGGGCACTGCTACCAATCAGCCAGGTGCGAGCTTCACCCCAGAGCTTGCTCTTGATCTGCAAGGTGGAACTCAGCTGATCTTGACTCCCTCGGTCGCTGATGGTCAAGCCGCCTCACTTGAGCAATTGAACCAGGCAGTAGAAATCATTCGCCAAAGAATTGATGGGTCGGGTGTTGGTGAAGCAACAGTGACTGTGCAGGGAAACGAAAACATCGTCGTTTCGATCCCTGGTGTGCCAGATGAAAACACGCTGCAGTTGATCAAGGCTTCGGCTCTTCTTGAATTCAGACCAGTAATTACGTTCGCGGAGTCAACTCCGCTTGCCGAGGGAACTGCACCCGTTGACACCTCAGATCTTAATGACACTCCTGCAACCCCGCCCGTCAATGCATCCGATGCGGCTTGGGTTACGCAAAAAGTGGAGGCTGACTTCAACCAGCTCGACTGCTCAAAACCATTTAGAGCAGCGGGACAGGTGGATGATCCAGCGAAGCCACTAGTAACTTGCGATGAATTTCTTTTATACAAGTACATCTTGGGTCCAGTTGAAGTAAGGGGAGAGAACATCTCCGATGCCTTCGCGGGCACCATCACTACCCAGACCGGCGCGAGCACGAACACCTGGGCAGTGAACCTTGAATTTGACGCAGAGGGAACGCAGTCGTTCGGTGCTGTGACGCAGCGTCTCTTTAGCCTTCAATCTCCACAGAACCAATTCGCGATTGTGCTAGATGGTTACATCATTACTGCTCCAGCTACTAACGCAGTTATCCCTAACGGCCAGGCACAAATCACTGGAAACTTCACCCAAGAAACTGCCACGATTCTCGCTGACCAGCTGAAGTATGGAGCTCTACCAATCGGATTTGAGGTCCAGAGTCAAGAGAACATCTCTGCAACCCTTGGAGAGGACTCCCTAAACTCCGGATTGATTGCTGGTTTGATTGGTTTTGTCCTAGTTATGGTCTACATGACTATTCAGTATCGAGGCCTGGCAACCGTCGTTTTAGGTTCGTTGGTCATTGCAGCCTTGCTGGTTTACCTGTTTATTGCCTTCCTGTCTTGGCGACAGGGTTATCGTCTCTCTCTTGCTGGAGTGGCAGGTCTGATCATTTCGGTTGGTATAACTGCCGACTCGTTTATCGTCTATTTTGAAAGAGTCAGAGATGAGCTTCGTGAAGGTAAGAGTCTCGAGATAGCCGTTGAGGCCGGTTGGAAGAGGGCCTACCGAACCATCTTGGCATCAAACGCCGTGTCATTCACCGCCGCTGCAATTCTCTACATCTTGACCAGTGCTGCAGTGCGCGGTTTTGCCTTCACTCTTGGGTTAACCACCCTGATCAACATCCTCTTAGTAACTCTTTTCACTCACCCGCTCGTCCAACTTCTTTCCCGAAACAAGTTCTTTGCCTCGGGACACAGATTCTCAGGGTTTGATCTCTCGGCCAGGGAAGCCTCCTATAAAGGCAGGGGAGAGTTCAGAATTTCTAGGGAACTACCAGAGAGCAAGGTATTGAAGAGCTCTAAGGAAGCACAGAAGAGACAGACAATAGCTGAGCGCAAGGCAATGCAAAGTCAGGAGCCTCATGAGTAGGATGCGTGAGTTTGGAAACCAGCTCTATTCGGGCGAAAGATCTATTGACTTTGTCGGAAAGCGAAAAATTTGGTACATAGTGGCGGTCGTCGCTGTAGTTTTGGCGATAGTTCTACCGATTATTAGAGGCGGCTTCAACTTTGGTATCGAGTTCCGCGGTGGAAGCGAATTCAGGCTCACCAATTCACAAGGCCTTTCCCAGAACATAGCCGTTGATGCTGTTCAATCTGTAGTTCCGCTCGCACAAGTGTCGGTTACTAACGTCGGAGTGAGCGACCTAAGAATTCAGACCCAGCAACTCGAAGATGTTGAGTCTGAGGCCGTCAGACTTGCCCTTGCCGAAGCCTTTGGCGTTGATTCATCTCTTGTCGCATCAAGCTTCATCGGACCGAACTGGGGTGCCGAGATCACAAGACAAGCACTGATAGGTCTTGCAGCCTTCTTGGTGATTGTCTCGATCCTGATGGCTTTTTACTTTAGGTCCTGGAAAATGTCTGTTGCAGCATTAGTGGCACTTGCGCACGACCTTGTTTTTACCCTTGGTGTCTATGCTGGAGTCGGTTTTGAGGTAACTCCTGCGGCTGTTATCGGCTTTTTGACGATCCTTGCGTATTCGCTTTATGACACAGTGGTGGTGTTCGACAAGGTAAGAGAGAACACTCTCGACATCGAACTGTCAGAGACAAGAACATTTGGTGAGGCCGTCAACTTGGCAGTTAATCAGACTTTGGTCCGGTCGATTAACACCTCGGTTGTGTCGGTACTTCCAGTCGCTGCAATCTTGTTCATCGGCTCAATCCTGCTTGGCGCCGGAACGCTCAGAGACATTTCACTCGCTTTGTTTGTTGGAACGATTGTCGGTACCTATTCCTCGATCTTCCTGGCTGCCCCTGTCTACGTGCACCTCAGGGAGACAGAACCAGCCCTGAAGGCTGCAGCCGAGAGGGTAATGGCAGCTCGCCAATAGAATTCTCACTACCTCTTCGATGGGAGTGAGATGACTGACAGTCTTGCCAGCTCGCTTCGATCACGCCTGCCCTGGATCTTCCAGAGAGCCACCGGTGCGGTGGGCGAAGAACTGGCAGACCTAATAAAGACAGTCAAACAAAACCACCCTAAGAGTGACTACGCGCTGATTGAGCGTGCCTATAGGACTGCTGAGAAGTATCACGAGGGACAGAAGCGCAAATCAGGCGAGGACTACATAACCCATCCTTTAGCGGTTGCGAGAATCCTGGCTGATTTAGGATCAGGACCTGCAACCATCGCAGCTGCACTACTACATGACACCGTCGAAGATACTGATTACTCAATCGAGCAGCTCCGGGTTGATTTCGGCGAAGAGGTGGGCCTTCTTGTTGATGGCGTGACAAAACTTGACCGAATGAAGTTTGGAGATACTGCGCAAGCGGAAACTATGCGCAAAATGGTTGTTGCAATGAGCAAAGATGTACGGGTCTTGGTAATTAAGCTCGCGGATCGACTTCACAACGCTCGCACCTGGGGGTTTGTTGATCCTGAGTCAGCGAAAAGAAAAGCTCAAGAGACTCTAGAAATCTACGCACCTTTAGCTCATCGCCTCGGTATCTCGACCATGAAGGTGGAGCTAGAGGACATCAGTTTTTCAGTGTTGTATCCGAAGGTCTATGAAGAGATTGTTTCACTGGTAAAGCAGCGCAATCCTCTGCGCAGTGAGTACACCAGCAATGTGATTGCGGAAATTGAAGATGACCTGAGAGCGGCAAAGGTAAAGGCTCAGATAGAGGGAAGACCTAAGCAGTACTACTCGATTTACCAAAAAATGGTTCTCAAGGGTCGAGAGTTTGAGGATATCTACGACCTGGTGGGGATTCGGGTAATTGTGCCAACAGTCCGTGATTGTTATGCCGCATTAGGAGCAATCCATGCAAGGTGGTCACCTCTACCTGGTCGATTTAAAGACTATGTTGCAATGCCCAAATTCAACCTCTACCAGTCGCTTCACACAACTGTGCTTGGACCCGAGGGGCGATCTGTGGAGATACAGATTCGCACTAATGACATGCACCAAAGAGCAGAGTATGGTGTCGCCGCGCACTGGAAGTACAAGCAGGGAAGTGGCAAAGAAGCTGGGAGAGAGGTCGACTTAGCCTGGCTGAAGCAGCTCAGTGATTGGCAGGAGGAAACCGCTGACCCTGGTGAATTCCTGGATAACCTGCGCTTTGAAATCGGAGCGAAGGAGCTCTACGTCTTTACCCCAAAGGGAAGAGTGATTGGTCTTTCGGCCGGATCTACACCAATCGATTTTGCCTACGCTGTCCATACTGAGGTTGGCCATAAAACAATTGGCGCGAAGGTGAATGGGCGCCTTGTACCCCTTGAAACCAAACTTCAGGCGGGTGATGTGGTCGAGATTCTCACTTCGAAGTCTGAATCGGCTGCTCCAAGCAAGGACTGGCTGAGTTTCATTGCAAGCCCAAGGGCCAGAGCAAAGATTAAGCACTGGTTCACTCAGGAGCGTAAAGAGCTTTTCTCTGAAGAGGGTAAGGACGCGTTAGCTCGGGCTCTTCGCCGCCAGGGGTTGCCTGTGCAATCGATGGTGAACTCTGAACTACTGCTAGAGATAGCTGAGGAATACAAGCTGAGTGATGTCTCGGCCCTGTTTTCAATGATTGGTCAGGGACAGATATCGGCTATAAGCGTTATCGAGAGGCTGAAGCTCCTGCAGGGGATCAGTGGGCCCGATACTGAGGAAATTCCTATCCCGATACCCAAGTCTCTGCGTGGTCCGCGAACTGGCAGTCAGGGCGTCTTGGTAAAGGGTTCTGCCGATGTTATGACCAAGATGGCCCGCTGCTGCACACCAGTGCCAGGCGATGAGATTCTTGGTTTCATCACCAGGGGCGAGGGCGTCTCTGTTCACAGGACAGATTGCAAGAATGTCAAAGGACTGAAGCCAGAAAGAATCGTGGATGTTTCTTGGTCTGAGGACTCCAGGGGAGTTTTCATGGTGCAGATACAAGTAGAGGCACTTGATCGCAGCGGCCTGCTTTCGGACGTGACTCGTGTCCTCACGGAAAACCACGTCAACATTCTTAGCGCAACTGTATCTACAGGTCGAGATCGAGTGGCACTAAGCAGATTTGTATTCGAGATGGCTGATCCATCGCACCTAGATCACTTACTGAATCAGGTAAGGCGAATCGACAATGTTTACGACGTCTACCGGGTAAAGGGTGCTTAGTCGACAGCGTTCTGAGCCGCTACCAGCAATGCCTTGCGGGATTCAATCTGTGACTGAATCTCCTTCTTCTTTGGTTCTGGAGCAGAAACCATTTCATTTTCGAGATTGGCAATAACAATCTCTAGCTGTGAGACGAGGGAGTTACTTCTAGCCTTTGCAGCCGGGTCAGAGCGTTGCCAAGCTTCTTTTTCTGCAGATGCAATCTTTGCTTCGACGGCTTTCAGGCGAGACTCAATGCTCTTCACCTGATCTTTTGGAACATGTCCGAACTTAGACCAGCGTGCTTGGATTGAGCTGAGTTTTGACCTTGCTGTCTTTAGATCGGAAGTATCGATGGCCTCGGCTTCGTCTAGCAGAGCCAACTTTCCCTTCAGGTTTTCAGCATGTGAAGTTGCCAGCTGTTCATCCTGCTCTTTCTTCTTTAGGAAAATGGCATCTCCCGCAGCTCGAAAGCTTTCCCAAAGCGCTTCTTCAAGTTTTCCAGCCTTGCCGGCCTTCTTCCACTCAGCCTGCAATTTCTTATACTCAGCGGCTGCCTGCGCACCTTTGTCGACTAAAGTCTTTGCCTTCTCAGTCAAATCCTGCTTAATCTTTTTTGCCTCTTTGAATTTGGCATCTTGAACAGCAAAGTACTTGCGCTTGCCGGCTTCAAACTTCGCGCGAGCTTGAGAGAAGCGCTTCCACACCGGGTCAGTCAGGGATTTGGCAATCTTTGGGCTGTCCTTTTGAAGCTGTTGCCATTTGGCGAAGAGCTCGGCCATTTCCTCGCCGCTCTTTTTCCAATTGATTGCTCCGAGATTGCTGACTAGCTCCTCTGCTCTCTTTGCAATCTTTTCCTTCTCAGCCATGGCAAAGGCGATGGCCTCTTCCTTGGCAGCATGAGCCTTGGCTGCGGCCTCTTCAATTGCGGGTTGAATCTTCGACAGTCTCTGACGCAGAGACTCGTAGTTGCCTACTCCCTTTGGTTCGCTGATTTCCTTGGTAAGGGTGGTGTGGGTTGCCTTGAGGCTCTTGGCATCGGTTACACCATTAGCGATTCTCTGCTCCAGAATTCGAACCTGGGCCTCTAGGTCTTCGAACTTACGAACGAAAAATGCCATGGCCTCGTCTGAGCTCACATTGGGGTACTGGCCAACCAGACGCTCATTACCCTGATCAATGAGGTAGACGGAATTCTTGTCATCGACACGACCAAATTCGTTAGCGCTCAAGTTCTCTCCCAGTTAGCGACTTTTTACTTTACCGAAACATTGCTTAGCAAGACATCCGTAGCTGGAGACCCATCCGTTGAGCCATCGGCGGTACCAGCATCCGCAATAGCCTGGATAGCCTCTAGACCGCCAGTTACCCGACCAAACACGGTGTAGCCGCCAGCTGCGTCCGAGGGTATTACCGAATCTTTATAGACAATAAAGAACTGGGAACCCATGGAACTTCCGTCGCCACCGCGACGAGCCATGGCTAGATAGCCTTCGAGGTAGGTGTCGTCTGCTGGGGCATTTTCAATTGGGCCAAATGAGTAGCCTGGACCACCAGTGCCGTCTCCACTTGGATCTCCGCACTGCAGAACGTAGATACCAGCGGTCACAAGCCTGTGGCACTTGACGTTTTCATAGAAACCCTGTTGGGCAAGGTAGACAAAGTTTGCCACTGCTTGGGGCGCTTTTGATCCGTCCAGTTCCAAAGTAACGTCGTTCCCGCCAATAGCAAGACTGGTTTCCCAAATCCTGCCTTCGGCCAAGTCCGGAGTCGGAAGGGTGTACGCAGGTGGGATCTCAGGGTCGATTCCTTCTTCGCTAAGTAGGTCTTCGACTGTTGGCACATAACCTGGGCCAAAATTGAAATATACGAACTGACCTCCTGCTGCCAGAATGACTGCCGCCAGGGCTGCAATCAAGATGTTCTTATTATCTTTTTTCGCAATTTCACTTCGTGAATGGATTAAATCTTGCTTTGCCTGATAACTCGAGAGTTTGTCGTCTTTTTTCATTCGGTTCGCCTTCCGACCAGCAATTCTAGAACGCTTACAATCCAAGTGTGACTCCCTTAGCGGAAAGACTTAGGCCAAAGACCCTGGAACAGGTGGTGGGCCAGAATCTGGCTTTGAAGCCAGGTAGTCCGCTGCATCGCCTAATCGTCGGAGATGCTCGCAGGGGACTGAATTCCGTTATTTTGTGGGGACCACCTGGGAGTGGAAAAACCACCATCGCAAGACTGATTGGCTCGTCGAAAGTCGCGAACTTTGTCGAACTGAGTGCGATTTCTAGTTCTGTTTCGCAAGTGCGCGAAGTTATTGACAAGGCAAAAAACGACTTGCAGGCATTTGAGAAGCAGACGGTTATGTTTCTCGATGAGATTCATCGATTCTCCAAATCTCAGCAGGATGCGCTTTTAGGGGCGGTTGAATCCGGAGTGATAACTCTGGTTGCGGCGACCACCGAGAATCCATCTTTCTCTGTAATCAAACCCCTTATCTCTCGTTCACTCGTGATCAAGTTAGACCCACTGTCTGAGATCGAGATCTTGACTCTCCTTCGCAGAGCCCTCTCGGAGGACTCCGCGTTAAGTGGGTCTCAGGTTGCTGACGAGGCAATTGAATTCATCGCCAAGATTTCTGCAGGTGATGCTCGACGAGCGCTCTCGCTTCTTGAGGCGGCAGCGTCATCTAATTCGGTAATTGATCTTGAAACCATCAAGCAGGTCAGCCAAAACGCAATTGCTTACGATGCAACCGGGGATGTTCACTACGACACAATTTCGGCTTTTATAAAAAGTGTTCGCGGGTCTGATACTGATTCAGCACTGCACTATCTAGCAAGGATGATTGAAGGTGGGGAGGACCCTCGATTTATTGCAAGAAGGCTGATGATTCTGGCAGCTGAAGACATTGGTCTAGCTGATCCTCAGGCCTTAGTTCTGGCTGAGGCAGCCGCATCGGTTGTTGAGAAGATAGGAATGCCAGAGGGCAGGATTCCCTTGGCGGAGGTAACGATATATCTCGCTCTTGCACCAAAGTCCAATTCTGCTTACTCAGCAATTAATGATGCAATCGAGCAGGTTCGCTCAGGCTTTGTTCCGGAGATACCAGCGCACCTGCGCTCAACCGGTGCAACTGGCTATCAGTACCCTCACGACAGTGAAAATGGGATTCTAAGGCAGCACTACTCGGACACTCCTGAGCTGTTTCGCCCAACTGAGAGGGGTTTTGAAAAAACCCTCACAGAGCGCCTTAGGGCCATTCGTAAGCTTTTACGGGGGTCGTGACAGGCCGGGGCAGCGGTGCTAGAATTCCAAGGTTGTCTGGACTCAGCGGCTGGAGATCCGACACCATCCAAACCAACATGATTTGAAGAGGTATTTGTTTGTCTAAGACATCAAGAACCCGGAGCAAGACGCGACTTTCGCGTGCTCTTGGGATCGCCCTAACACCAAAAGCTGGCAAGTATATGCAGAAGCGTGCTTACGCGCCAGGACAGCACGGCCGCACCAAGCGCAAGTCCGATTCAGACTTCGCTGTTCGTCTTCGCGAGAAGCAGAGACTTCGCGCTCAGTATGGAATTCGAGAGGCACAGCTCCGCAAGACCTTCCAGGAGGCTAAGCGCACTGACGGTCTAACTGGTGAGAACCTAGTTGAGCTACTCGAGATGAGACTTGACGCACTAGTGCTTAGAAGTGGATTTGCTCGCACCATGGCACAGGCTCGCCAGATGGTTGTTCACCGCCACATCCTCGTTGATGGAGCTCGCGTTGACAGACCCTCATTCAGAGTCAAGCCTGGACAAATGATTCACGTTCACGAGAAGAGCGAAAAGACTGAACCGTTCCAGGTAGCTGCTGCCGGCGGACACTCGGACGTTCAGGCAAAGACTCCTGAGTACTTATCCGTTCAACTTGACAAGCTACAGGCCACGTTGGTTCGTAGACCGAAGCGCGCTGAAGTTCCAATCACTTGTGAAGTTCAGCTCGTCGTTGAGTACTACGCGGCAAGGTAGTTCACATTGTCGGGCGGAGAGCTTGCAGTCCTAATCATCAGCGGAGCACTTCTGCTGCTGGTCTTGCTGCTTGGCCTACCGCTGCTTAAGCTTGGCCGTTTGATTGATGAGACAACTCGGTCGGTGCAAATTTTCAATAATGAGCTAGAACCTATGTTGGCAGAGGCGAAGGTAACACTGACCGAAACCAATAAGCAGCTTAAGCGGATTGACAACATTACATCTGATGTCGAGCAGGTAACCGAGAACATCAACTCACTGGTGGCGGTCTTCACCTCTTCAGTCGGGGCACCGCTTAGTAAACTCATGGGTGTAGTGCAGACTGTTACAAAGACCTTCGGAAGGCGCAGGTAAGAAATGTCTAGATTCGGTTGGTTCGTTGCTGGGCTTGGACTAGGTGCGTTTGCTGCGATTCAGGCTAAAGAGAACCCACAGGTCAAGCAGGCTGCTGATGAGCTGATGAATGCAGCCAAGGATTTCGGAAATGCCGTTGCTGAGGGCTATAAGGAGCGCGAAGCTGAGCTCTCTAAGCCAAAACCGAAGACAACCAAGAAGCAGTAAATGAAGACCGCTGAGATCAAGCGGCGCTGGCTTGAGTTCTTCGAGAAGAAGAACCACACGGTTGTACCGAGCGCTTCACTGATTAGCCAGGATCCAAACCTTATGTTCACGGTGGCTGGCATGGTGCCTTTCATCCCTTACATGACTGGTGTTCTACCTGCTCCGTTTCCACGTGCAACAAGTGTCCAAAAGTGTGTGAGAACACTCGACATTGAAGAGGTTGGGAAGACCACACGGCACGGAACATTCTTCCAAATGAATGGAAACTTTTCCTTCGGTGATTACTTTAAGAAAGAAGCAATCGCCTTTGCCTGGGAGCTGCTGACTAGCAAAGTTGAGGACGGCGGGTACGGATTTGACCCGAATCGTTTGTGGGTAACTGTCTACAAAGACGATGATGAGTCAATTGGCTATTGGCTTGAACAGTCAAGTGTTCCTCGTGAGCGCATTCAAAAACGGGGAATGAAGGACAACTATTGGTCAACCGGTCAGCGTGGTCCTGCTGGACCGTGTTCCGAGATTTACTATGACCGCGGTCCTGAGTATGGGACTGAAGGCGGCCCAGAGGCAGACGAAAATCGTTACATCGAGATCTGGAATCTTGTCTTTATGCAGTATGAACGCGGTGATGGCGGAGCAAAGGAGGATTTCCCAATCCTCGGTGAGCTTCCCAAGAAAAACATCGATACAGGAATGGGACTTGAACGAGTCGCATTCCTGCTGCAAGGTGTCGAAAACATCTACGAGATTGACCAGGTAAGGCCCCTTATTGACATTGCTAGTGAACTCAGTGGACGAAAGTATGGTGCTGAAGAAACTGACGATGTCCGCATGCGCGTAATCGCAGACCACATCCGAAGCGCATTGATGCTGATGAGCGATGGCGTCACTCCCTCTAACGAAGGGCGCGGTTACGTGCTCAGACGTCTGTTGAGACGTTCGGTTCGCGCCCTGCGTCTGCTCGGTATCGAGGGACTTGCCTTCGAGAAGCTGTTTACTGCCAGCAAGAATGCAATGGTTGAGGCCTATCCAGAACTAGAGGAGTCTTTCCCAAGAGTCTTGCGTGCGGCCATTGCCGAAGAGACAGGATTCCGTAAGACCCTAGATTCAGGCAGCCAAGTGCTGGCAGAAGAGTTGAGTAAGACAGAGACAGCTTTGTCTGGTGAAACTGCATTCTTGTTACACGACACCTACGGATTTCCAATTGATCTCACCATGGAAATTGCCTCTGAATCTGGCAAGGAGGTGGACCGCAAAAAATTTGACGCATTGATGCAAGAACAGCGGACAAGAGCCAAGCAGGACGCCAAGAGTAAGAGAGCCAGCACCAACCTAGATGTTTATGCGGAATTCAGAGGCTCAGGTGAAACCATGTTCCTTGGATACGACCAACTGTCTGCAGAAGCCAAAGTTATTGGTCTTGTTCACGATGGTGCCAGCGTTGAGGAACTTATTGAGGGCCAAATTGGTGAGGTAATACTTGATCGAACGACTCTCTACGCCGAGTCAGGCGGACAGATTGCAGACGCAGGTCAGATCCTCGCGGATGGCTTAGTACTTGAAGTTCTTGATGTTCAAAAACCAGTCAAAGGTCTTTTTTCTCATCAAGTCCGAGTCGTCAGGGGTTCGGTGGGTAAGGGAGCAGAGGTTACTTCTTCTGTCTACCATGATTGGCGTGTAGGAGCCTGCCAGGCTCATAGTGCAACCCATGTTGTTCACGCAGCACTGCGACAGGTTCTCGGTCCCAATGCACTTCAATCAGGTTCTTATAACCGTCCTGGTTACATGCGCCTCGACTTTGCTTGGGGGGAGTCTCTATCAGATTCAACGAAGAGCGAGATTGAGGAGATATCAAATCTCGCCATCAGAGCTGACCTAGCGGTGAGCGCTCAGTTTATGAGTTTGCCTGAGGCAAAGGATTGGGGAGCAATAGCTCTGTTTGGAGAGACTTACGACGAACAGGTGCGTGTAGTTCAAGTTGGAGGACCCTGGTCAAGGGAACTCTGCGGTGGAACACATGTTTCGAGAACCGCACAGATTGGGCTCGTTAGCGTTACGGGAGAGTCGTCCGTCGGATCAGGCGTCCGCCGAATTGAGGCAGAAGTTGGCATAGATGCTCTTCGAAATTTGCTTGAGGAGCGCGCGTTGATCCGAAGACTCAGTGCCGGTCTGAAAACGCCGGTCTCGGAACTTGAGGCGAAAGTTACGGACTCGCTAGAAAATCTAAAAGAGCTTGAGAAGCAACTTTCTGAATTCAGGTTCAAAGCGGCTAGAGAAAAGTTGGCAGGTCTTTACAACTCAGCGAAAGACATCTCAGGCAAGAAAGTTCTATCAAACCAACTGGAAAGTATTGATAGTGCAGACACGCTTCGACAACTGGTGTTGACAGCAAAAGACTCACTTGGTTCAAATTCGGTGGTCCTGCTGGGAGCAGTTATTGATAGCAAGCCGATAGTCATGATTGCCGTTGGCAAGGATGCCCTGAGTGGCGGTGTGAACGCAGGTGCTATGGCGAAGAAAGCGGCTGAGGTTCTTGGCGGTGGTGGAGGCGGCAAACCTGACCTGGCACAAGGTGGCGGCACAGACGCATCCAAGCTTGGGCAGGCAATTCAAGCCGCACAAGGATTGATTTCTTGATTTGTCTTGGAATCGACCATGGCCAGAAGCGAGTCGGAGTAGCTCTTGGTCAGGGCGAGCTTGCAATACCCCTGACAACTATCAATCGGGAGGATGCGATCACTGCGATCTCCGAACTGGCAAGCGAAAAAGGCGCAGCACGAATCTATGTCGGCAAACCCAGTTCCCTTAGCGGAGTAGACACTAAGTCAACTTCAGATGCAGTCAGCTTTGCGCTGGAACTTCAGAAAGCTACATCGATTCCCGTTTTCTTACTTGACGAGAGATTGACCAGTGCTCAGTCCCTAAAAAACCTTCGTCAAACTGGCCACACCGCTAGATCCGCAAAGCACGCCGTAGATGCTGAGGCCGCCAGATTAATAGTCGAACTTGCCATCGCTTGTAATCACAGCTGCGGAGAGAGCTTGAAACAAGATGCTTGAGGAATTTGAAGTCAAAGAAGAGAAGTCGAAGCGTAACGCTGTAACTGTTGCAGTAGCAATCGGGGTACTTCTCGCATTGATTGCCGGATCGTTTGCCGTATTTCGAGGACCAATCGAGCAGGCATGGGATTCTTTAGTGTCCCGATTTACGGTTGAGGATTATCCAGGGCCTGGTTCTGGCGAGGTAGTCATCGTCATAGAAGAAGGGGACAACGGAGAGGATGTAGCGCGCAAGCTGCTGGCTGCCGATGTCATCAAGTCTTTTGATGCCATTTATCGGCCCATGCTGCAAAGTGACTTAGTGATCTATCCAGGTCACTACAAGTTCCCCATGCGAATCTCGGGTGCAGAGGCACTTCGCATACTCATTGATGGCGAAAATCGAGTGACTTTATCCGTGACTATTCCAGAGGGATATCAAATTGCGCAGATTGTTCCCCTTCTTGCTCAAGAGTTGGGTGTGAGTGAAGAGGACCTCGTCCGGGAGATTGAGAGCGCTAACGCAGACTATCCAGGACCAACACTGGAGGGTTATCTCTTCCCAGCCACCTACAGCTTTGACCCAGACGTTTCAGCATCTGAAATTATTCAGGCGATGCTGGAAAAAACCGATCAGGTTCTAGCAGAGCTTGGTGTCAATCGAGAGGACTCCCTTGAGCTACTAACGTTGGCGTCGATTATTCAAGAAGAAGCAAAGCTTGAGTCTGATTTCTATAAGGTTTCCAGCGTCTTTCACAACCGAATTGATCGTGGAATGCTCCTGCAGACCGACCCTACAGTGAAGTACTACTACGAAGGCTCGATTGATTCTTTCCAACAAGGAATTGCCGACAAAGCTAATCCCTACAACACTTATGTTTTTCCTGGACTGCCCCCAGGACCTATTTCCTCTCCAGGGGAACTGGCTATTGATGCGGCGAAAAACCCTGCTGAGGGCGACTACTTGTTCTTTGTAACCATCAATCTCAAGACTGGAGAAACTGTGTTCTCCGAGACCCTCAGAGAGCACGAGAGGGCAGTTGAGCTTTATCGAAAGTGGCTCAGAGATAATCCGGGGTGGGGATGAAAAGGTTAGCTGTTCTCGGTTACCCGATCTCGCACTCTAAGTCACCTGTGATTATGTTGGCAGCGCTTAGCGAACTCGGGGTGGAAGCATCTTTCGACGTCGTCGAGCTGGCCAAGGGTTTATCTGAGTGGATGGCCTCTAGCGCTAACAACTATGACTGTCTTTCGGTCACAATTCCTCTAAAACCCGAGGCTAACGCTTTCGCAGAAACACTGGATGATGCTTCACGGGCGACAGGATCAACAAACTGTCTGATCAAGACCTCGACTGGATATGCCGGGTTCAATACCGACGGATTTGGGCTAAAGCAGGCTGTTTCTGGTCTTGATTACAGAACCGTCTCCGTCTTGGGGACAGGTGCGACAGCGCGAACAGCTCTGCATGCCTTCAGCGATACGGATTTAAGAGTATGGGGAAGAGACACAGCTAAGGCAGAGGCACTGGCCGACAGATTTGGAGCCCTCGCCACTGATTTGGAGAGCGCTATATCTGCTGATTTAGTTGTCTCTACTCTTCCAATCGGAGTTCTTCCCAAGCTGCTTGAAAAAAGAAGTGGTCGGGCGCTGCTGGATATCGCTTATATGAACGAGAGCAATAGCGACTTCCAGGTGAAGATTTCAGGTCTTGAGATGTTGATCTGGCAGGCAATCGGACAGTTGCGCCATCTACTTAATCAAGGCGAACCCTTCTCGGATGAGCAACATCTGCATGACCTTATGCTTCGCGCGGTAAAGATGGAAGAATAGACAGATGCTTAGATGGCTTACTGCAGGTGAATCCCACGGACCCGAACTTATTGGGGTCATCGAGGGGCTTCCTGCCGGCGTTTCGCTTCTTCGTGAAGACCTTGAGTCAGCCCTGGCTCGTCGCAGATTGGGTTATGGGCGTGGTGCCAGAATGAAATTTGAGGAAGATATCGTCACTATTTCAAGCGGTGTACGCCATGGATTTACTCAGGGTGGACCAATAGCCATAAGAATTGCAAATACAGAATGGCCAAAATGGGAGACAGTGATGAGCGCTGCTCCTGTAGCAGAGGAAGACCTCTCTGGAGCGCGCGCTGCCAAGCTGACTCGTCCAAGACCTGGTCACGCTGACTTCACAGGCATGCAAAAGTATGGATTCGACGAGGCACGACCTGTTCTGGAGCGCGCTAGCGCAAGAGAGACTGCAACCAGGGTGGCTCTTGGAAAGGTGGCCCAGAATTTCCTTCAAGAACTAGGCATTCGACTGGTTACGCACACAGTTGCAATCGGACGGGTAGAAACTAAATCTTTGATTCTTCCCAAACCATCGGACATTGAGAAATTAGATGGTGATCCAGTTAGATGTTTTGACGGTTCATCATCAGTCGCAATGGTGCAAGCAATTGACGATTGTCATTCCTCAGGCGACACACTAGGTGGTGTCGTAGAGACGTTGGTTTATGGAATGCCTCCCGGGGTTGGTTCTTATGTTCATTGGGACAGGCGATTGGATTCGCAGCTAGCCGCGGCTGTGATGGGTGTGCAGGCAATCAAGTCGGTAGAAATTGGTGACGGCATCGAAACTACAAGGCGTCGCGGCAGCGAAGCTCACGACGAGATTGTCAGAGTAGACAATCTTGTAGAGAGAATCACTGATCGAGCAGGTGGAATAGAGGGCGGGATGAGTAACGGAGAGGTCATTCGAGTTCGCGCCGGTATGAAACCAATATCAACCGTGCCTAAGGCATTGCAAACAGTTGACACAGCTAGTGGCGAAGCCGCTACTGCTCACCATCAACGCAGTGACGTTTGTGCTGTTCCAGCTGCAGGAATCGTAATCGAGGCAATGGTTGCCCTAACTATTGCAAATGCTGTTCTTGAGAAATTCGGTGGAGATTCAATTGAAGAGACCAAAAGAAACCTCGAAAGCTACCTCAAGGCAATTCCAGAAACTCTAAAGTCTCGCATCGTCACTGGCGAATAATGCATCCGATTATTTTTGTCGGACCCATGGGTGCAGGTAAGAGCACTCTTGCTAAGAAACTTGCCAAGCAGCTAGGTAGAGACTTTGTTGACACAGACCGACTTATTGAAGCCGAGCACGGTCCGATCACTGAGATTTTCGACAGCAAGGGAGAATCACACTTCAGGGACCTTGAAACGGCTGCTTTTGAAACGGCCATAGACACAGCCGGAGTTGTGGCAACTGGCGGCGGTGTCGTTCTTTCATCAAACAATAGGGAGCTGATGAAAAGGGGAGTTGTCGTGTTTCTCGATACCACCCAGGATGCCGTCGTTGGCCGAGTGAATCTTGAAAAAAGACCACTTCTCAAGAACAATCCCGACCGCTGGCAGGAAATTTACGACCAGAGACTAGCGCTCTATAGAGAAGTGGCGGACATTGAGGTGTTCACTGGAACTAGACCAATCAAGGACCTACTCGCAGAAATCAGTGAAAAGATTGAGCACCATGAGCTATAGCGTTGTTGGCCGGAATCTGTTGGATGAAATTGCTCCCAGTCTGGAGGGAAGCAAGAAGGTCTTACTAGTAGCACCCCAAGCCCTTTCTCAGACCGCCGACAAGCTCAAGAGCACACTTTCAGATTCCGGTTACGAGGTTTTAGTTGCGGAAGTCCCATCCGGCGAAGAGGCCAAGAGGATTGAGGTCGCATCTTTCTGCTGGAAAATTATGGGCCAGTCTGATTTCAATCGGAATGATTGTGTGGTGGGGCTGGGCGGCGGTAGCACAACAGACCTCGCTGGTTTCGTAGCTGCAAATTGGCTAAGGGGAGTAAAGCTTTACCTAATTCCTACGACACTTCTTGCAATGGTAGACGCTGCCATCGGCGGAAAAACGGGAGTAAATACTGCGGAGGGTAAGAACCTCGTCGGAAGCTTCCATCTACCCACCAAAGTGTTTGTGGATTTGCAAACACTTGAGTCATTGCCGCGCAACGAACTGCTCGCTGGGATGGCAGAGGTTGTGAAGTATGGGTTTATTGAAGACGAATCAATGCTTAATGTCGTACTCGACGATGAGTCTGCAACTGACCCAAACAGCGAGTCGTTTAAAACTCTTGTCGAAAAGTCAATTTCAATCAAGGAACGCATCACCACAAACGACTTCCGTGAGGGTGGCGAAAGGGAGTTCCTAAATTATGGCCACACTCTCGGCCATGCTATTGAGCACGCTGAGCGCTACAAGTGGAGGCATGGTGCCGCAATTTCTATCGGAATGACCTTCGCTGCTGAGCTTTCACTGCTTTCTGGAAAACTCAGCAGTCAAGAGGTCGATAAACACCGAGCTGTTTTCACAAAACTTGGACTTCCCATGACCTACAGGCTCGATAGATTTGATCAATTGCTGGCGACTATGCAGCGGGATAAGAAAACGCGCTCTGGTGCACTCAGATTCATCGTGCTTGAAAAAATAGGTAAACCAAGCGTTCTGACAGCTCCTACGAATGAGCTTTTGTTCACCGCGTATCAGGCAATTGTGGAATAGTTCTCTTTATGGAAATCCTTGTTCTCAACGGCCCAAACCTGAATCTTCTAGGTAGCAGGGAACCTGACGTCTATGGTCTTCAGAGTCTGTCTGATCTGGAGAAAAGCTGCAGGACTGTTGGCTCAGAATGTGGTGTAGAGATTGACTTCAGGCAAACTAATAGTGAGACCGAGCTTGTTGATTGGTTGCAGTACGCCTTTGAAGTAAAAAAGAACGTCATCCTAAACCCGGCTGCGTTTACTCACTATTCGTATTCGCTCAGGGATGCGTGCTCAGCGGTGACGAGATCAGGTCTCAAGCTAATTGAGGTCCACATCTCAAATCCCCACTCACGTGAGAGTTTCCGACAAAACAGCGTTATTTCAGCTGTAGCAACGGGTGTTATTGCTGGATTTGGCTTTTCTTCCTACCACCTGGCTATTCGCCAACTATCTGAACGCTAAGCTTTCTGCGGTTTAGCAAGGAGAAAAATGGCAACATCTAACGACCTTAAAAATGGAATGGTCTTGATGATTGACGGTCAGCTTTGGAGCGTCATTGAGTTTCAACACGTCAAACCTGGCAAGGGTCCAGCTTTCGTGAGAACAAAGCTTCGCAGCGTAACTACTGACAAAGTCGTCGATAAGACATTTAACGCAGGAGTCAAGGTTGAGACAGCAAATGTTGACCGCCGAGACATGCAGTATCTATACAACGATGGCTCTGGGTACGTGTTTATGGACCTGACTTCCTACGATCAAATTAGCCTTGACCCAAAGGTTGTCGGCGAAGCTGCAAACTTCTTGCTAGAGAATCAGAATGCAGTAGTGGCTCTTCATGATGGAAATCCGCTATACGTTGAGCTCCCTGCCTCCGTAGTCTTGCAGATCACCTACACGGAGCCAGGGCTCCAGGGGGACCGTTCGACTGGTGGCAATAAGCCTGCAACTCTCGAGACTGGATACCAGATCCAAGTTCCGCTTTTCATTGAAAACAACACGCGTGTAAAGGTAGACACCCGCACTGGTGAATACCTTGGTCGAGTCACCGACTAGTGAGCGCGAGAACAAAAGCAAGAAAGAGAGCCCTTGATGCTCTTTTTGCCTCTGATCTGACAAAGGAAGATGCCTTAGCAATTCTGAATCGAACAGAAGCCGAATCAAGGGAAAAAGACTCCCAGGTGGCAATTTTTGATTACGCCGAAACCCTGGTCAGTGGTTACCTGGCAAACGCCGACCGGATTAACTCTCGCTTGCAGCTTGTAGCAGAGGGCTGGTCGCTCGACAGGATGCCCACGGTCGATCGAGCCATTCTTAGAATCGCAACTTGGGAGCTTCTCTATAACCCAGACATTCCCACGGAAGTGGCCATTTCAGAGGCTGTAGCTCTGGCCTCAGAGCTTTCCACGGATGAATCTCCAAAGTTTATAAATGGGATTCTGGCCCGGCTTGCCAAAGACAAGCAAGCGCTCTAAACCTGCTATTGTTCTAGCCGTAATCCTTTAAGTTCGTCCCGTGAGGCGAAGAAGGAGCGAGGTATGGCCAAGCGCACCGTTCTGTCTAGTGAAGACATCAATCGCTCTTTAAAGAGAATCTCCCACGAAATAATCGAAGCAACCTCTGGGTCGACGGATCTTGTCGTTCTTGGTATTCCGACCAGAGGGGTAGCACTGGCAAAGCGAATTGCCGACAACCTGAGTGAGCTAACTCCCGCTAATCCAGTGACTTTCGGAACCCTTGACGTCACGCTCTATCGCGACGATGAGGTTTCAGCAAGCAGAAGACCGTACCAAACAGATACTCCAATCGCGGGTATCGATAACAAAATTGTCATTCTTGTTGATGATGTTCTCTATTCAGGACGCACCGTTAGGGCTGCGCTCGACGCACTGGTTGACATCGGTAGGCCAGCACAGGTCAAGCTAGCTGTATTAGTTGATCGTGGGCATCGCGAGCTACCAATTCGCCCAGACTTTGTTGGAAAGAATCTTCCAACCTCCTCGGAGGAGAGGGTGAATGTCCGACTTTATGAAACCGACGGGGTTGACGAAGTGGTGATTGAAGAATGAAACACCTCGTTTCTATCAGAGACCTTACGAAGGATTCAGCTCTTTCGCTTCTTCAGGATGCCCAGGAGTTTTCGCTCGTCAACTCAAGAGAAATAAAGAAACTTCCCACCTTACGAGGTCGGACTGTAGTGAATCTCTTCTTCGAGAACTCGACGCGAACTCGAGTTAGCTTCGAGATTGCAGCCACCAGACTGAGCGCAGATGTGATAAACGTCAGTGCTGACACTTCCTCTGTGACCAAAGGTGAGTCCCTTAGGGATACCGCTCAAACCCTGGAAGCACTCGGGGCAGATTGCATAGTGATTCGTCACCCTGAGGCGGGAGCACCGCAACAGTTAGCGGGCATGGGCTGGATCCAAGCTGCCGTGATCAATGCCGGTGATGGCACCCACGAACATCCAACCCAGGCACTCCTTGATGCCTTGACTATGCAGCAGAGGTTCCAACAGGACCTGACTGGTTTGAATGTGCTGATTGTTGGTGACATTCTGCATTCACGTGTCGCGCGAAGTAACTTGCTACTTCTTCAAACCCTTGGTGCAAACGTGTCCCTCGCTGGTCCGCCAGCTCTCCTACCTGAGACATTCACTGAGCTAGGTGCGTCAGTGTCCCATGATTTCGACGCTAGTCTCGCCCGAAGACCTGACGTAGTCATGATGCTCAGGGTCCAGAAAGAGCGCATGCTTTCTAACTTCGACAACGATGAAGCTAGATACGTCAAGGATTGGTCGCTGTCTACGACGAGGTTAGGAAGACTAGGCAATCAGACAGTGATTATGCATCCCGGTCCAATAAATCGCGGACTAGAGATATCATCCGCTGTCGCGGATGACCCCAGAAGTGCAATTCTCCAACAGGTTACAAATGGTGTTGCAGTTCGCATGGCTGTTCTAAGAAGTGTTCTGGCGGTGCACGCATGATTTTGAATAGCGTCACGCTTGCAAATGGTGAGACCGCCGACATCATCATCGAGCAAGGTGTTATTGCCGAGATTGGACGAAGTAGTGAAAAGGGCATTGACTGCGCCGGGCTTGTCTGCCTTCCAGGCCTTGTAGATCTTCACACTCACCTGCGGGAACCTGGTTTCGAGACGAGCGAAACAATAGCAACGGGCTCCGCAGCTGCAGCTATTGGTGGCTACACTTCAGTCTTTGCGATGGCCAACACCATGCCAGTTACTGACAATGTCGCGGTGGCAGAGTTTGTTTTCAATCAAGGCAAACATGTTGGGTTGGTAGATGTCCAACCAATCGGAGCGATTACAAAGGGGCTCGAAGGTCTTGAGCTATGTGACATGAAGGCACTAGCGAACAGTAATGCCAAGGTAAGAGTCTTTAGCGATGATGGTAACTGTGTAAACGACCTAGAACTGATGAAAAAGGCATTGAAGTTAGCCAGTGAGCTCAACGCCGTGGTCGCTCAACATGCTCAGGCGAGAGATTTGACCATTGGAGCTCAAATGAACAACAGTTCACTGAGCCTTGAACTGGGTCTGGCGGGTTGGCCGGCCGAGGCTGAATCAGAGATCATCAAGCGTGATGTTGAGCTGGCAATTCAGCTCGACGCAAGATTGCACGTTTGCCACATAACGACAGCGCAGGGATTAGATGTAGTTCGCTGGGCAAAGGCAAAAGGCGCCAAGGTAACGGCTGAGGTGACCCCTCATCACTTAATGCTTACCGAAGAGCTGGTAAGAAGCTTTAATCCGGTCTACAAAGTCAACCCTCCACTAAGGCTTACAGAGGACACGCTTGCCTTGCGTGAGGGACTGCTTGATGGGTCGATAGATGTCTTGGCAACTGACCATGCACCACATTCGCCAGAAAAGAAGAATTGCGAATGGTCAAGAGCAGCTAACGGGATGACGGGCCTTGAGGTGGCTGCCAGTGTCCTACAACAGGTTCTGATAGAAGATGCTGGTGCTGGCTGGGACCTATTTGTGAGGGTGGCAAGCCAGAGACCTGCTGAGATTGGGGGCCTTGATCACCACGGTCATTTATCTGTCGGTCGACAAGCTAATCTTGCGCTTATTGACCCAAGTCACAGACGAAAAGTAGGCGCACAAAGTCACTCACTTTCGACCAACAATCCTTGGGAAGGTATGGAGCTTCCAGGTCGAGTTGTTCACACGATACTCAGGGGTTCCTTCACTGTAAAGGACGGTCAACTTGCTAACTAGAGAAGTGATTGGAACGGTGCTTGTATCCCTTGTTTTTCTAATCGCAGGTTACATATTTCTTCGAGTGCAGAAAAGACGTTCATCCCAAGAATCCACAATGGTAAAGCCACTTGATGCTAAGGATGGGGATTTAGTCTTCCACTGCATGTATGTTGCAACGGTATTCGCGTCACGTCCTCTAGAAAGAGTTTGGGCATTCGGACTTGGTATTCGCGGAAAGGCTGAGATCAGATCGTTACCCGATGGAATAAGTCTCTATAGACAAGGTGAGACAAGCTTCTTCGTGCCATTCGAATCTCTCCTGGCGGTAGAGCGTGCAAGCGCAACGATTGACCGGGGTGTGGAACGTGGAGGGTTAATCCAAATTAGGTGGTGGCTCGGGAATCAGGAGCTAATAACAAGTCTTCGAATCACTACCAACCAGGAAGAGAACTATTCTCGTTTAGTAACTCTTGTTCAGGAGGCAAGATGAAGTCTGCATTCTTAGTTCTCGAAGACGGCAGCGTATTCGCGGGCGACTCCTTTGGTGCAACTGGCGAAACTCTGGGTGAATTAGTATTTGCGACCGGAATGACTGGTTACCAGGAGACCATCACTGACCCTTCCTACGCTGGTCAAATTGTTCTTCAGACTGCTCCACACATTGGAATTGTGGGTATGAATAGACGGGACGAGGAGTCTCAAAGAATTTGGGTTGCCGGATACGTGGTAAAGGAACCCAGCCGGGTGTCAAGCAATTGGCGATCTGAGTCAACACTCGATGCTGAGCTCAAGCAGGCGGGTGTTATCGGGATCTGTGATCTCGACACAAGAGCTATAACTCTTCGGATTCGTAACCGCGGGGCCATGCGAGCTGGAATCTTTAGTGGCCTTGAGATCAGCAAAGAGGAAATGCTCAAACGCGTGCAGTCTTCGGCCGAGATGAGTGGGCAATTCCTATCCGATGTTGTCAGCACTGACAAGGTCTATCGAATTCCACCGACCACAGCATCAGTGGGAAAGGTCGCAATTTTGGACCTGGGAGTAAAAAAATCAACCCTTGAGCATCTCTCAGAGCGCGGACTCGAAGTTGTTGTCTTCCCGGCAACAGCCACAGCAAAGGAAATTCTTGAGCATAAGCCTGATGGGATTTTCTATTCAAACGGTCCAGGCGATCCACAGGCGAGTGATACTCAGGTCGAAGTTCTTCGCGAGCTCCTAGAGTTAGGACTACCTTTCTTTGGTATCTGTTTTGGAAATCAATTGCTTGGTCGAGCGCTTGGCTTTTCAACCTACAAACTTGCGTTTGGACATCGTGGTATAAACCAGCCTGTACTCAACACCGAATCTGGAAGAGTCGAAGTTACCGCTCACAATCACGGCTTTGCGGTTCAGATTGAAGGCGATGAGGCCGTTTCACCAGTTGGTTTTGGAAGAGTCAGAGTTTCGCATCGGGGCCTGAACGATGGGGTAGTGGAAGGGCTTGAGTGCTTAGATCTGAAGGCATTTTCCGTTCAGTATCATCCTGAGGCTGCCGCGGGACCGCACGATTCTCACTATTTGTTTGACAAGTTTCAGAAAATGATCGAGGAGAACCGTGCCTAGAAGACAAGAGATTAAATCTGTGCTTGTAATTGGCTCGGGGCCGATTGTCATAGGCCAAGCATGTGAATTTGACTACTCCGGAACCCAGGCTTGTCGAGTGCTCCGAAGCGAGGGAATCCGAGTAATTCTTATCAACTCGAACCCAGCAACAATAATGACGGATCCCGATTTTGCCGATGCAACCTATGTCGAACCAATCACGCCAGAGGTAATCGAGTCAATTATTGAGAAAGAGAAACCCGATGCGATTCTTCCAACGTTGGGCGGTCAGACCGCACTGAACGCTGCGATGGCGCTTTATGAACGCGGAAGTTTAGAAAAGTATGGCGTCGAGTTGATTGGTGCCAACGTTGATGCGATTCGAGCAGGAGAGAACCGTCAAGAGTTTAAGGAATTAGTGCTCAAGGCAGGCGCCGATGTTGCAAGGAGCAAGATTGCTCATTCAATTGATGATTGCCTACAAATTGCGACAGAGATTGGCTACCCGATGGTAGTAAGGCCATCTTTCACCATGGGTGGTCTTGGTTCTGGATTTGCTTACAACGAGCAGGAGCTGCGGCGCATTGCAGGAGCTGGCCTGCAGGCGTCTCCAACACATGAAGTTCTACTTGAGGAAAGCATTTTGGGCTGGAAAGAGTATGAGCTCGAACTAATGAGAGACAGGAATGACAACACAGTTGTGGTCTGCTCCATCGAGAATTTTGATCCAGTAGGTGTTCACACAGGCGATTCAATTACGGTAGCCCCGGCTCTGACGCTGACCGACAGGGAGTACCAAAATCTTCGAGACATCGGTATTCAAATCATTCGCGATGTGGGTGTTGACACCGGCGGATGCAACATTCAGTTTGCTGTAGAGCCGGACACAGGTCGAGTCATTGTGATTGAGATGAACCCGAGAGTGAGTAGATCCTCTGCTCTCGCATCAAAGGCAACGGGGTTTCCGATCGCCAAGATAGCCGCCAAACTTGCAATTGGTTACACACTCGATGAGATTCCAAACGACATCACGGGTGTTACTCCTGCGAGCTTTGAGCCAACGCTTGACTACGTCGTAGTTAAAGCGCCGAGATTTGCCTTTGAGAAGTTTCCTGCTGCAGATCCAACACTGACTACAACTATGAAGAGTGTTGGGGAGGCGATGGCTATTGGGCGAAACTTCTCACAGGCGCTACAAAAAGCTCTTAGATCACTTGAAAAACGTGGAAGCTCATTCCACTGGGATAAATCAACGGAATCAGTTGCCGAATTGCTATCGGCTATGAGAATTCCGACTGAGAAGAGGATTGTCCAAGTTCAGCAAGCGTTGAGGCTGGGAGCAACTCCAGAGCAGGTATTTGAAGCAACCAAGATTGACCCTTGGTTTATTGACCAAATTGCCCTGATCAACGAGATTGCCCAATGGTTTAAGTCACTGGACGAGTTGGATGAGAGCGCCATCAGAAAAGCCAAAAAGCACGGGTTCAGCGATACACAGCTTGCTTCCCTTAGAGGTATGACTGAAGAAGATTTCAGAACGATACGAATAGGTCTGGGAATAAGACCGATTTACAAAACCGTGGACACATGTGCGGGGGAGTTCCCTGCACTTACTCCCTACCACTACAGCAGCTACGACCAGGAAACTGAAGTTGTTCCTTCGCAACGCAAGAAGGTTGTAATCCTAGGAAGTGGACCTAACCGAATCGGTCAGGGAGTTGAGTTTGACTATTCCTGCGTACACGCAGCATTCGCACTCAGGGATGCAGGTTTTGAAACAATCATGATTAACTGCAATCCAGAAACAGTTTCTACTGACTATGACACCTCAGATCGACTTTATTTTGAGCCGTTGACCCTTGAGGACGTTCTTGAGGTAATCCATGCGGAATCAGCATCGGGCGAACTCTTGGGAGTCCTGGTTCAACTTGGAGGTCAGACAGCTCTGGGACTTGCAGAGGGGTTGAAAAATGCTGGAGTCACAATACTGGGAACCTCTCCAGAGTCCATCGAGCTTGCTGAAGAGCGTGGGCAATTCCAAAAAATACTTGATGCAGCGCTGCTCAAAGCGCCCGCTAATGGCACGGCAACGAATCTTGATCAGGCCAAGCAGATTGCTGAGCGCATAGGTTACCCAGTACTGGTGAGACCTAGCTTTGTTCTGGGAGGCCGGGGGATGGAGATTGTTTACGACGAGACTTCACTGATTGATTACTTTGACAGGATTGCGGACCATGCTCTGGTTGACGCTAAGCATCCACTGCTCGTTGACAGGTTCCTCGACGATGCAATTGAGATAGATGTCGATGCTCTATTTGATGGTGAAAGGCTCTACATCGGAGGAGTCATGGAGCACATAGAGGAAGCCGGAATACACTCTGGAGATTCCAGCTGCACCCTGCCTCCAATAACGCTTAGCGACAGTCAAATCAACCGTGTTGTCGAAGCAACTCACAAGATAGCCAAGGGCCTCAATGTTCGTGGACTATTGAATGTGCAGTTCGCACTGGCAGCAGATGTCCTTTATGTTTTAGAGGCAAATCCGCGGGCATCAAGAACTGTCCCGTTTGTCTCTAAAGCTCTCGGTATTGCTTTAGCGAAAGCCGCGTCGCTGGTAATGGTAGGCAAAAAGATCTCTGAACTCATAGAGTCAGGCATTCTCCCAGCAAATGATGGTGCGAATCTGCCAGCGAATACTCCTGTGTCAGTGAAGGAGGCCGTTCTTCCCTTCAAGCGGTTTGCAACTAGAGAGGGCCGATTCGTCGACAGTCTGCTTGGGCCGGAGATGAGATCCACCGGCGAGGTTATGGGTATTGATACGAACTTCCCATCCTCATTTGCTAAATCCCAAGCCGCTGCCGGATCATCTCTGCCTTTGTCTGGCACCGTATTCATTTCAGTAGCAGACAGGGATAAACCTCAAATTGTTCTGCCAGTCCGGAGATTGTCACAGCTTGGATACCGAATTTTGGCAACTGATGGCACCTCCAAGATGCTTAAGCGCCATGGCATAGAAAGCCAGACCGTTGCCAAGTATTCCCAGGCCAGAGGAGAAAGATCGATTGTTGAAATGATTACTTCTGGTGAGGTTGATGTGGTGGTGAACACCCCCTCTGGCGCGGATGCCAGAAGCGATGGCTATGAAATAAGGGCAGCTACCACAGCGGCCGACAAGCCGATTTTCACAACGGTAGCTCAGCTGTCAGCGGCTATCGGTTCATTTGAAATAATCAGAGAAAAGAAGTTCAGCGTGAAATCGCTCCAGGAGCACGCAAAGTTTAGGTATGAAAATGCCTAGCTTTGGCGAGCGTTTACAGGAGATTAGAGGCTCATTCGGGCCGCTTTGTGTGGGGATAGACCCATCCGAAGAGGTTTTAGCCGACTGGGGACTTCCAGATACTGCAGAGGGTGCCAGAGATTTTGGTTATGCCATAGTTTCCGCATGTGAAGGAAGAGTTGGAATCGTTAAACCGCAAGTTGCCTTCTACGAGAGGTTCGGCTCCACCGGTTACATGGCTCTCGAAGAGGTTCTCACAGCGGCACGTGAAGCAAACCTGCTCATCATTTCTGATGCCAAGCGCGGAGACATAGGTTCAACCATGCTGGGATACGCCCAGGCATGGTTTGGTGATGATTCTCCTCTCCGAAGCGATGCCCTGACCGTTTCTCCTTACTTAGGACCAACATCTTTGTCAGAAACAATAGAGATTGCCCGTGATGTACAAGGGGGGATCTTCATACTTGCCGCCACGTCCAATGTTGAAGCGGAAGAAATTCAAAAAGCGAAGACTGGCAATCAGTCTGTCGCTGCTCGAGTGGTTAGAGCAGCGCTGGAGTTGAGCTCGAATGATGTTGGGGTAGTAATCGGTGCAACCCAGGATCTTGACAAGTTTGGAGTGGGGTCCATAAGAGAAACAAAGACCCCAATTCCTATTCTTGCTCCAGGCTTTGGCTTCCAAGGCGCAAAGCTTTCAAGCATCAAGGATCTATTTGGTGAAAGCAGTGACTATGTGATTCCATCGGTGTCTCGGGGAATCTACCAGGCTGGTGTAAATGGCTTGGTAAGGATGATCGAAGATTTGAGATCTGAGTTATGACGCTATTAGTTTTAGTTGGGCCCGCTGGAGTCGGCAAAGGCAGCCTTGTTTCAAAGATTCTTGCAAGTCAACCCGATTTTCGCCTGTCTGTGTCCGCCACAACGCGTATGCCAAGACCTGGTGAAATAAACGGTGTCCACTATCACTTCGTCACTAAAGAGACTTTTGAGCAAATGATTCATGACGGGGAGTTTCTTGAGTTCGCCAAAGTACACGGAAATGACTACTACGGGACCCCTCGTAAAGAATTAGATAAGGCCGAACAAGACTCAAAACATTTAGTTTTAGAGATAGACCTGCAAGGAGCGCGCCAGATCCGAGGCAAAGTAGACGATGTCTTGTCCGTATTCATCCTCCCACCATCAATCGCAGAGCTCGAGAGAAGGCTGAGGGGACGGGGGACAGAGACAGAAAGCCAGATTCAAACTAGACTGGAAACCGCTAAAGGCGAGCTGGCTGCTGCCAGCGAATTTGATTTTCAAATCATCAACGAAGATCTGGCCACAACTGCCAACGAGATTGTTGATTTACTGCGGAACTGGAAGAAGGAAAACTAGATGGAGACCAAGGGAATTACAGCCCCACCGATTGACGAACTACTTGGAAAAGTTGAATCGAACTACGAGCTGGTCATTTTTGCATCAAAGCGCGCAAGACAAATCAACGAGTACTACTCTGCTCTGCACGAGGGAAGCCTCTTCAACTACGTTGGGCCGCTAGTTGACTCAACAATTGATGACAAAGCACTATCTATTGCTCTGCACGAAATTCACCAGGGCAAGCTGCTAAAGAAATAGACCCATACGTTGCGGATTCTGCTTGGGATAACCGGTGGCATTGCCGCGTATAAAGCTGTCAGTCTTGTTCGCTCACTTTCTGAGCTTGGCCACGACGTCGAAGTTCTGCCCACAGAAAACGCCCTTCGTTTCGTTGGCAAAGTCACCCTTGAGGCAATTTCGGGCAAGAACATCGACATTGACATGTATAACGATGTCGCTCAAGTAAGACATGTTGAACTGGGACAGAGTGCAGATTTAATCATTGTTGCTCCCGCAACAGCATCATTTATTGGCCGACTAGCTGGCGGAATTGCAGATGATCTCCTAATGAACGCAATACTCGCATCAAATGCACCAGTTGTTATCTGCCCAGCCATGCACACTGAGATGTGGACAAATGCGGCAACTCAGGAGAACGTTGAAAAGCTTTCTTCAAGGGGCATAAGAGTGATGGAGCCAGCCTCGGGACGACTAACTGGTTCCGACAGTGGGGTTGGAAGACTTCCTGAAGTCGCTGACATAGTCAAGTTTGCTCTCGGCGGGCCTCTTTCTGGAAAGAAGGTAGTGGTTACCGCCGGTGGAACCAGAGAACCAATTGACGAAGTCAGGTTTATCGGCAACCGTTCGACCGGTCGTATGGGTATCGAATTGGCATTGGCGGCTCGTAACTTTGGTGCCAGTGTGACATTGATTGCAGCGAATCTTGAACGACTACCGACTGGTGTTGAAACGATTCATGTGGGAAGCGTTGAAGAACTTGAGAGCGCCTTGCAGATTGACTGTGACGCTTTGATAATGGCAGCGGCGGTGAGTGATTTCAGTGTTGTGAATCCCTATGCGGGAAAGTTAAAGCGAGCACAAACCCCACAGCTGGTCCTGACTCCAACAAAGGATCTGGTGGCGAGCTATGCCAGTCAGCACCCAAATACCCTCTGCGTTGGCTTCGCCTTGGTCGACAAAAGTGAAGACCTTGCCAAAGTTGCTCGGCAAAAGCTTCTAGATAAGAAACTCCAGATGATTGTTGGGAACTCAACCGATGCTCTAGGAAGCACGGACACGGAAGTTGTGGTTGTTGAAGAGGATGCGGCCGTTCATCTATCTGGTTCAAAGGCGAAGGTTGCCGCCGAGCTAGTGGGTATCGTGGCTGAAAGGCTGGCCAATCGGTAGACTGTGCGGCATGACGCTACGCACATTTACCTCAGAATCTGTTACTGAGGGTCACCCAGATAAAATCTGTGACCAAATCTCTGACACCATCCTCGATGCCATGCTGGCTCAGGATCCGACTGCTCGTGTTGCGGTCGAAACTCTAGTCACCACCGGCCTAGTTCACATTGCCGGTGAGGTAACAACCTCAAGTTACGTTGAGATACCTCAACTTGTGCGAGAGAAGCTCCTGAGCATCGGCTACAACAGCTCGGCCATCGGCTTCGATGGAACTTCATGCGGAGTTTCGGTCTCGATCGGTGCTCAATCCCCAGATATTGCAGGCGGAGTAGACGCGGCACTTGAGAAAAGGGCAGGTGATGGAGATCACTTGAGTGAACTTGGTGCAGGAGACCAAGGAATGATGTTCGGATACGCTACCAACGAATCCGACACTTTGATGCCTATGCCAATCCTGCTCTCGCATCGAATTAGTGAACGGTTAGCGCAGGTTCGGAAGGAACTCAACAACGGTTTGCTAAGGCCTGATGGCAAGACCCAGGTTTCAATTGACTATGAGGGTAATACGCCTGTAGCCATCAACACGGTTGTTCTCTCAACGCAGCATCACCCTGACATTTCACAGGAGGAGCTGGCGAGTATCGTGCTTGAGAGGGTAATCAAGCCAGTTCTCGATCAGAGCAAGCTGGACTTTTCCAATGTTCGCTACATAATCAATCCATCTGGCCGATTCGTTATCGGTGGCCCGCAGGGCGACGCAGGTTTGACAGGACGCAAGATCATCGTCGACACCTACGGAGGAATGGCTCGTCATGGTGGTGGGGCATTTTCTGGCAAAGATCCTTCAAAAGTTGACAGATCTGCCGCCTATGCAATGCGCTGGGTTGCCAAGAATGTTGTTGCGGCAGGGCTTGCAGATAAGGCTGAGATACAGGTTGCTTACGCAATAGGTATGGCTAAACCAGTAGCTGTATTTGTCGAAACCTTTGGCACTGAGAAAATTGATCACAAGGACATCCAGCGAGCAATCATGGATGTGTTTGATCTCAGACCCGCAGCGATTATCCAGGACCTTGATCTCAGAAGACCGATCTATGCAAAGACGGCCGCCTATGGCCACTTTGGACGTGAACTTCCTGAATTCACCTGGGAGAAGACTGACAGGGCGCAGGCACTTCGCGACGCTGCAGGAAAATAATGCCAAAAGCGGTCAGAGTGTCGGTGGAGTCACCCCTGATGCAGCTAGACCGAGAGTTTGATTTTCTTGTTCCTGAAGAGCTCCAGTCTCAAGTCAGTTTTGGTCAAAGAGTTAGTTTCAGATTTGGAAGAACAAAGGTCAAGCAAACTGGCTTTATCACTGAGCTACTAAATGAAAGTAGGTTTGCCACCAACCCCATAGACACTGTTGTGTCCCCTTACCCGGTGCTGACCAAGGAAATCCTGGGATTTGCTAGACGCGTTGCGGACAGGCAGTGCGTGGCCATTGGGGAAATACTCAAACTTGCTATCCCTGACCACATGCCTCGAATCGCAGCACAAAGAGAGGAGCCATCAACAGCAAAGAAGACGCTGAAGGTGGAAAGGCAGGCACAACTCACTGGGAAGCAGGTCGAAGTTGCTGGATCTTTGTATCCAGAGTGGATGCCGCTGTTTTTATCGAAGGCCCAGTCGCATCTGGATCGTGGTTACTCATCAATTTTGCTGGTACCGGAAATGGATGATGCAGACTGGCTGGAGCAGTGCGCAGGCGCAATGGGTGTCACTGTTGTTAATTGGGAGTCCGGTGCCAAGTCAGAAAAATATCGAAAATTCAATTCTGTCTTTATGCAGAACTGCATCATTATCGGAACAAGATCTGCAATTTACGCTCCAATTGCCAACCTGGGATTTATTGCTCAGGCGGACGATGGCGATGATAGTTACCAGGAAATAGGCACTCCGCACACAAATCTGCGTGACCTAGTGCTTCTAAGGGCAGACATCGCTTCCTGTTCCGTACTCTTTTCGGCTCCCTATAGAACCGTAGAAGTCCAAAGGCTAGTTGAGATTAAATATCTGACGGAGACTAATGACGCTAAGAGCATCCCGAGGATTTCTTACACCGCTTCGCAGAATAGGGTTGACGACGCATCAATTAATTTGGCTAAAGAAAGTCTTGGTAAGGGCACATTGCTAATTCTTCTGCCAAGAAAGGGGACGTCCTCCTCAGTTTTCTGTACCAACTGCGGCGAGAGAATCAAGTGCTCTTGTGGGGGATTCATCTGGGAACCCACCAGTCAAACTTTTTCCTGCCGTATTTGCGCAAAGATTGCGACTTCCTGTCAAGCTTGCAAAACAACTACGTTCCGACGCGGTCGATCTGGAAGTACCAGGACGACAGCCGAAATAGGGAAAATGTTTCCTGGTGCGGTGATTTTTGAAGCAGCTGGGGGAAAAAGACCCGAGGTAGTCGGCAAGAAGAATCAAGTTGTTATCGCAACGCCAGGAAGCGCCCCAAGACTTGCGCGAGGATACTCTGGACTAATTGTGCTTGACACAGATGTTTGGCTCTCTGCACAAGGTCTGAGATCTGAGCAGAGGGCTATGCGCGATTGGTGTGAAAGCTTTGAACTGCTAGCGCCTGGGGCGCGAATCCACTTCTCGGGACTAAGTGAAGAATTAGGTAAGCCACTAGCTCTGGGTCAACAAAGAGAACTGGCAAGGCAGGCATTTATTGAGGCTAAGAAACTTAGGCTGCCACCAGCAGTTCGGTTCACCCGTGTCACCGGATCGCGTGACCAAATCACTTCGGTACTGACGGCCGTCCAAACAAATGGCGCTGAGATTGTTAGAAACACAGGAGCAGAACTTCTTTTCAGGTATTCGTACAAAGATGGTCCAAAAATCGCTAAGGAACTCAGGGCGATCGCCACAGCTGCAAAAGCGCTAAGAAGAGGGGACAAGAATGTGCGAGGTCTCAGTGTCATCATGGATGACGGAAACATCTAGGAAAAAATGAAGATTGCGTTTGCAGGCACCCCAGAAGTCTCAGCAGCAGTTCTGAGGAATCTCGCCAAGAGGTTTGATGTTGTGCTGGTGATTACAAGGCCAGATGCACCACAGGGAAGAGAGAAAAAGCTTGCCGCTTCACCCGTGGCTGAAATCGCGTCCAAATTAGATTTACCTCTGATTAAGTCGAAGAAAATCGATGATCAAGTACTGCTAAGTCTTAGGGAATCAGGGGCGGAAATTGTAATCGTGGTCGCATTTGGGTCTCTAATCTCAAAAAGGGCCATAGATCAGATTCGGTGGTGGAATCTGCACTTTAGTTTGCTTCCCCAGTGGCGAGGGGCGACGCCTCTTCAACACTCTCTAATCTATGGAACTGGACAGGGCATAACTCTCTTTGAGATTGATGAAGGATTAGACACAGGCAATGTAGTGTCCAGTGTTCCTTTGACATTGGATAGGAATAGAACGGCCGCAGAACTTCTTCTGCAGCTAGCAGAGATTGGTTCAGAACTTATTGCGAATGCGCTAACCGAACAACCAAACCCCTTTCCTCAGCAGGGTGAACCAAGCCATGCCCCCAAGATTTCACGCACAGAAGCACAAATCTCATTCGCCATGGCTGCACCAGAGATTGAAGCAAGGGTTATGGCTCTTAACCCTGAGCCGACTGCTTGGTGCAACTTGGAAGGTGGAGACCTGAGAATTCTCCGTGCGCGGGCTATAGGAGACATTGACTGGAATGCTGTTTCTGAAACACCGTTGGAGACTGGAACACTGGAACGCCGGAAGAATTCAGTGCTAGTCGTTTGTGGAGAAGGTTCAAGACTGGAACTCCTTGAAGTTCAACCAGCTGGCAAGAAGCCGATGGCTGCAATTGACTGGGCTCGAGGATTTAGTGGGTTGAAGATTGGCTAGTGCAAGACAAGTTGCGCTGCAGTTACTTCAGCGGGTTCAAAGGGATGACTCCTACGTCAATTTATTGTTGCCGTCGCTGCTCAGGCAATCACGTCTAGAAGAAGCGGACCGGGGACTGGTCCAAGAACTCGCCTATGGCACCCTCAGGTGGCAGTTGCAATATGACGCATTTATCGATGGTTTAGCCTCAGGAAAACAAATTGAGAATGATGTTCGTCTGATTCTTCGACTGGGCCTGCATCAACTACTTCGTATGCGTATTCCGTCCCATGCGGCAATAAATGAAAGCGTGGAGCAAGTAAAAAGCATTCAACCAAGAGCAGCAGGTTTTGCCAATGCCATTCTTCGTAACGCGGATCGCGAAGGATTTGATTCCCTACTCAAAGATGCTGTCGAGGGAAAGTCAAAGCTAGATTCACTGTCGATTATCTATTCACATCCGACATGGGTAATCAGTTCCCTTGCCGATGCGCTTGAGCTTGATGGCAGGACTGAGATTGAAGAAGTATTGAAGGCAAACAATGAAACTCCGCAGATCAACCTTGCTGCTTTGAGCAGTTTTGCCATGGATCAACTACATGCTCTTGGTTTAGAGAAGTCTTCAGTTTCACCGATTGGCTTCATCGCGAACGGAAATCCTGAGCCCCTACTAGCCAACGATATCCGCGTTCAAGACCAAGGATCACAACTGGTTGCACTAGTCATGCTTGAACTCGGCAATCGATCGGGAACATTTCTCGACATGTGCAGCGGTCCAGGAGGGAAGTCCGCTGTTCTGCTATCGGGTCTCAACAGTGACGCAAAGCTTTTTTGCTTTGAGCCTGCGCCCCACAGGGCCAAGCTGGTAGCCCAGGCAGTCGGGGATGATGATCGAGTAAAACTTGAGATTAAGCCTGGGCAGGAAGCTCCGAAGGAAACTTTCGACGCTGTCCTACTAGATGCACCCTGCACAGGCCTTGGCTCTCTAAGAAGAAAACCAGAGTCGAGGTGGAGGAAGCAGCCGAGTCAGCTAAAGGATCTAAATCGCATTCAGCATGAGCTTTTACTAGCGGGCCTTGATGCGCTAAAGCCGGGCGGGGTACTCCTTTACTCAACATGCTCACCAGTGATCTCTGAAACCAATACCCAAATTGTTGATGCACTGAGTTCAAGACCAGACTGCCAACTCATCGACATCAAACCTGTCTTGAGGGCGATAAGTCCCACATTGCGTCTAAATGAGAGTCGAAAGACAGTTCAGCTCTGGACAGACCTACACCAAACAGATTGCATGTTCCTGGCTGCGCTGAGAAAGAATTAGGCTGTTATGGTGCGAATCAATCCGTCAATACTTTCTGCCGATTTTGGAAATCTGGAGCACGCCCTAAGAGACATTTCTTCGGCTGATGCGGCACACATTGACGTGATGGACAACCACTTTGTCCCAAACCTAACAATTGGGATGCCGGTTGTGAAGCGGCTGCAAGAGATTTCCCCAATTCCACTAGATGTTCACCTAATGATTGAAAATCCAGATACCGAGGCACTGCGATTCGCAGAGTTTGGGGTCGCTTCGATCACTTTTCATCTGGAGGCCGCTAAAGATCCAATTGGTCTAATTGGGAAGCTCAGGCAAATGGGAGTGAGCCCAGCGGTATCGATAAAACCAGCCACTCCAGTTGAGAGGACATTTGATCTTCTGGACCAGTTGGACATGGTCTTAATCATGACGGTGGAGCCTGGATTTGGCGGCCAAAAGATGATTGAGGAAACTCTGCCAAAGATTGAATCACTCCGAAATCAGATAGCACATGACAACCTAGAGGTTTCAGTCCAAGTTGATGGCGGAGTAACAGTAGAAAACATTGGCAGGCTTGCCCGCCTAGGTGCTGACACTTTTGTTGCAGGTTCAGCTGTTTTCAGTCATGGCATCCCAGCGGATAACATTGCGGCGCTAAAAGCCGCCGCCCAAACGAACTAGGTAATTGGCTAACCTATAGCCATGAAATCCTTCAACCAGCTCTATGAGCAGCTTTCCGAAATCGCCCTAAGTAAGCCAGCGGGTAGTAACTCGGCCGCGCTGTTGGAGCTTGGTGTTCATGCGATAGGAAAAAAGCTCTTGGAGGAGGCAGGTGAGACCTGGATCGCCGCTGAGTACCAATCGGATGAAGAATTAGCTCTTGAGGCTTCGCAGCTGATCTATCACCTGCAACTGCTCCTAATTGCAAGGGGAGTGTCCCTTTCAGCGATTGAGGAGAGACTCTGATGCTAAAGGTAGCTATACCAAATAAAGGAATACTGGCGGACAGCGCATTTTCGATGCTCAAAGAGGCTGGCTATGCAACGCGCAGAGATAGCGCCGAACTTCACGTGGTTGACGAGCCAAATCAGATTGAGTTTTTCTACCTGAGGCCACGTGACATTGCGACGTATGTGGGCGAAGGTTCGTTAGACGCAGGTCTTACAGGCCTGGATCTACTGAGGGATGCAAGATCTAAGGCAGTTGAAATTGCTGATCTAGGCTTCGGTGAGTCACTTTTTAGATTTGCAACCACGGAAATGTCTTCAATAAAGACCTTGTCAGACATGTCCGGATTGAGAATCGCAACGGCATATCCCAATTTACTTGCTGACTTCCTAAGGGAAAAATCGATTAGTGCTTTAATCGTCAAGCTTGATGGCGCAGTTGAGAGCGCGATCAAGTTAGGCGTCGCAGATGTGATTGCTGATGTTGTCTCAACGGGAAACACGCTGCGTAAAGCTGGTCTGCAACCCTTTAGTGAGCCAATACTTCGCTCAACAGCAAGGCTGATTGCAGCCCCGGGTAAAGAACACCTGACTGAAAAACTTCTTCGGCGTTTGCAAGGAGTTATTGTTGCCAGAGAGTACGTGCTTATTGATTACGACTGCCCTAAGTCTCTCATCGAAAAAGCAGTAGTGATCACTCCAGGTATTGAATCGCCGACCATCTCACCTCTGGCTGATCAGGACTGGGTTGCCGTTCGAGCACTGGTGAAGGCGAATAAGACGAACCAAATCATGGACGAGCTCTATGAGATAGGAGCTCGAGCCATCCTCGTCACCGAAATCCACGCCGCCAGAATCTGATGGTTGCATTACGAATCATCCCTTGCCTAGACATTGCTGGCGGCAGGGTAGTCAAGGGAGTCAACTTTCAAAACCTGCAGGACAGTGGCGACCCAGTAGAGCTGGCCACGAGATACTTCACTGAGGGTGCGGATGAGCTTGCTCTGCTCGATATCACTGCGACCGTAGAGGGTCGTGGAGCCATGATCGACATTATTCGAAGGTGTGCCGAGAGTATCTTCATTCCGCTCACTGTTGGCGGTGGAATAAGAAGCGTTCAAGATGTTTCTGAGCTTCTTGCTGCTGGTGCTGACAAGGTTTCCGTTGGTTCCGCGGGCGTTGAAAATCCGAGTCTTATTTCTGAGATTGCAAAGGAACACGGATCGCAGGTTTTGGTTGTCTCCTGTGACATCAAAAGAGGTCCTAGCGAGAGCGGTTTTGTGGTCACCAAACGCGGCGGAAGAGACACCACGGACATCGATGCCATATGGTGGGCTAAAGAAGTTGAACAGCTCGGTGCTGGGGAGTTGCTAGTGAACTCCATAGATTTCGATGGAACAAAAGAGGGATTTGATTCAGAACTGATCGGCCTGATGAGAGATGTATCTAGCCTTCCAATAATCGCCTCGGGAGGAGCAGGAAAGCCTTCAGACTTTGTCCAGGCTGCCCAGGCGGGTGCTGATGCGCTTCTAGCCGCGAGTATCTTTCATAATGAAGAGATCTCGATATCGGAAGTAAAGACTTTGCTATACGAATCTGGACTGGAGGTCAGGCTTTGAACATTGACATCAGTGATTTGAAGTTTGATGAACAGGGACTAATCCCTGTCATTGCTCAGGATGCAGCTACAAAGAAGGTTCTGATGCTTGGCTATGCAAACCTAGAAACTCTCAAAGAGAGCATGGAAACCAAGAAGATGGTTTTTTACTCTCGTTCTAGAAATGCCAGGTGGCTGAAGGGCGAGACCAGTGGGAATTTTCTACACATAGAGTCACTATCCAAAGATTGTGATTCCGATGCGGTTCTAGCGCAGGTACACCCAGCTGGCCCAACTTGTCACACTGGAGCGATGAGCTGCTTTGGAGATTTGAGTGATTAGCCTTCCAGAGGCAAAGAAGCTTGCCGAGAATTTTAATGTCATCCCAGTAACCAAGCGTCTATTTTCTGGCACGGAGACACCGGTTGGCATCTACAACAAACTATGCCGGTCTAGACCTGGAACTTTTCTACTTGAGTCAGCAGAGCAGGGAGTTTGGGGTCGATACTCCTTCGTGGGAGTATCGCATCGGGGAGTGCTCAGTTATGCCGACAAAGTTGAATGGTCGTCTAGTCAAGCAGCACTACCTATGGGCGAGCTCAGCAGTGATCCTCTGCAGGCACTGAGTGAAGTTCAATCAGCCTGGAAATCCGCCCCGGCTGACTTTCCTCTGAGCGCAGGCCTTGTTGGTCACATCAGCTGGGGTCTTACCGGACTGCTCGAGGATTTGCCAAAGCCGAAAAACTCTGATTACCAGATACCGCTCTACAGCTTTCTTCAGTTCCAGGAACTGGTTGTAATTGACCATCTCAAATCTGAAATAGTGCTAGTTAGTTTGATGTTTCTGGCACAAGACTCTGATTTAGAGGTGCTCTATAAACAAACTACGGAGAGCCTTTCGCGTTTAGAGAAGGAACTTCGAGAACCTTCCGAGACTATTCTCTCGACTCCAAACTGGCCAGATCCCGTAGTGAAGGAGCGAACAGAACACCAAGCTTTTCTAGAACAGGTCTTGCGCGCCAAGGAACATGTCGTGGCCGGAGATGTTTTTCAAGTTGTGATATCTCAGCGCTTTGATTTGGACTTTCAGGGTGATTCCCTTGACATCTACCGTGCACTGAGAGCGACTAATCCAAGTCCATATATGTACCTACTGCGAATGCAGGACCGTCATGGACATTACGACATTATTGGCTCATCTCCTGAAGCATTGGTAAAAGTCGAAAAGCATAAAGTCACCACTCATCCAATAGCTGGGTCTAGACCGAGGGGAAAAACGTTAGTAGAAGACGACCTGCTAGCTGAAGCTTTACTTGCAGACCAAAAAGAACGAAGTGAGCACCTAATGCTGGTGGATCTTGCTAGGAATGACCTACTCAAGGTTTGCAAGCCAGAAAGTGTGCAGGTTGGCGAATTCATGCAGGTCCACAGGTTCAGCCATGTTATGCACCTGGTTTCGACGGTTGATGGACTTCTCAGAGATGGGAAAACAGCGGTTGATGCCTTGCTTGCAACTTTTCCCGCCGGAACTCTCTCGGGTGCCCCAAAGCCTCGGGCACTCGAGATAATTTCGGAGCTCGAACCTTCCGAAAGAGGTTTGTTCGGAGGAGTTGTCGGCTACTTCGACTTCGAGGGGAATGCTGATCTAGCAATTGCAATTCGAACCGCTGTGGTTCGTAATGGTAGAGCACATGTCCAAGCAGGCGCCGGGATTGTTCTAGATTCCGTCCCCGAATCTGAGTATCAGGAGACAAAATCTAAGGCTAGAGCAGTGCTCAATGCAGTTTCTGCAGCAAAGGCGATGAGAGATGCCTAGGGGAATAGCGCTTCTCGTCCTACTCCTCGGAGTAACGTGGTCAATGCTCTTGCTCCCATGGGTGAGCATTGAGGAGAAGTTACTAACTGGATCAGACATTAGCCAAGTGCTGGTTAGTTTGCCTGCGATTGCAATTCTTATGGCCTTGATCGCTCTCTATCGCAAATTTCCTCGATCACTAATGCTTGCCTGCGCTGCGGTGATGATTTCTGCCTCTTATCTGGCATTTGCAACCGACTTCACTCTTTCGCCTGCTAGCTTGCAAATGCAAGAGTCGGTCACGGGGTTGGCGGGAGAGTCGAGCCTTGGCGAACAGACTTTCTGGCCGAGCGTATTCGGCTCCTTGTCTGCAATCTCCGCACTCATGAGCCTGTGGGTCTCATTTCTGCCGGTCTCATCCAAATCTAGAGTGGATGAGCCGAGATCAGATGATTCACGTTCAATCTGGGACGAGCAGCTTTAGCGTAGAATTGAATCTTGGAGGAAAAGTAATGTCATCAAATCACGAATCTGAACCAGGACATGGAAGCTCAATTGCCGCTTGGACGACTGTCGTGGTGGTCATAATCGCATTCGCGATTGGAACCCTATTCTTCTTCCTCGATAATGCCATCGTTGTGTGGCTGTCTGCTGCCCTCGCTCTCGCCGGAGTTGGACTTGGTTACTACCTCAAGACGATTGGCTATGGGGTAGGCGGCGATAAAGCCAAAAAATAGTGCTCGAGAAGTTATTTGCTCAAGCGCTGAGCGACTCAACCGATCGTGAGAAGCTTGTTTCGAGATCTGAACTTGAGAAGCAGATAAGTTCGCTCGCAAAACCAGCCGATGTTTATAAGGCGTTGCAGCCAGGTCAGGCAATCAAATTAATTGCTGAAATAAAAAGAGCAAGCCCTTCCAAAGGATTTCTCGCTGAAATTCCTAACCCAGGTGAATTAGCGGCTGGCTACCAAAGCTGTGGCGCGAATGCAATTTCAGTTCTCACAGAGACTTCAGGATTCAATGGCTCACTTGAGGATTTGAAGCTTGTGTCCTCAGAGGTCGAGATTCCGGTTTTGCGGAAAGACTTTATTTCGAGTGAATACCAAGTCCTCGAGGCCAGAGCGGCTGGGGCTTCCTTTATTCTCTTGATTCTCAGCCATCTGAGCGAACACGAAGCCAGGGATCTCATTGAATTAGCGGCTTCGCTTGACCTAGGAGTGCTCGTCGAGACCCACAGCAGGCAAGAGATTGACATTGCTCTTGACCTAGGCGCACAGCTTGTTGGAATAAACACTAGGGATCTGCAGACCTTTAAAACTGACCCAGGATTATTTGAGCAATTAGCCAGGAATTTGCCCGAGGGTGTGATCAAAGTAGCAGAGTCATCTGTAAAGAGCATTGTCGATGTTAAGCGCTACAGAGACTCTGGTGCCGATGTCGTATTAATTGGTGAGGCCTTGGTAACTGGGGACTGGAAGACGTTTATCCCTCAAATAGTCTCAGTCTCCTAAGATTTACCCATGTCCAACCTAACCAACTCCGCTGGCCCATATTTTGGGGCCTATGGCGGACGATTTGTTCCAGAGCCATTGATTGAAGCTCTAGATCAGTTGGATGAGGTTTACAGACAAGCAAAGACTGATCCAGCTTTTATTGAAGAGCTTGATCAGCTGCATAAGACCTACACAGGTCGACCCTCAATCATCACCGAGGCGCCTAGGTTTGCTAAAGAAACTGGAAACCTAAGAGTATTTCTCAAGCGCGAGGATTTGAATCACACTGGCAGTCACAAGATAAACAATGTGATGGGCCAAGCGTTACTGACTAAGCGCATGGGTAAGAAGCGAATTATTGCGGAAACCGGAGCTGGCCAGCATGGTGTTGCATCAGCAACTGCGGCTGCTTATTTCGGACTCGAGTGCGTTGTCTACATGGGTGAGGTGGACACCGAACGCCAGGCACTAAATGTAGCGCGAATGAAACTTCTCGGGGCTGAGGTGATTGCCGTTAAGACTGGCTCGCGAACTCTGAAGGATGCAATTAATGAGGCTATGCGGGACTGGGTGGCGAATGTTGACAGCACGCACTACCTATTAGGCACTGTGGCAGGGCCACACCCATTTCCAACCATGGTTAGAGATTTCCACAGCATCATTGGCAGGGAATCTAGAAGCCAGATGCTGGAGATTGCTGGAGAACTTCCTACTGCCGTTGCAGCGTGTGTGGGCGGTGGCTCTAACGCAATTGGACTGTTCCATGGCTTCATTGATGATCCAGAGGTTCAACTTTGGGGTTTTGAGGCTGCCGGAAATGGAATTGATACACCCCTGCACGCAGCAACACTTTCTAAGGGGACGCCCGGTGTTCTCCACGGCGCCAAGACCTATGTGCTGCAGGATGAAGATGGTCAAACCGTCGAGTCACATTCAATTTCAGCCGGGCTTGACTACCCAGGTGTTGGACCTGAGCATGCATTTCTAAAAGATCTCGGACGAGCCAGATACCTTGGCATTAGTGATGCTGAAGCCATGAGTGCTATGAGATTGCTAAGTCGAAGCGAGGGAATTATTCCGGCCATCGAAACTGCTCACGCACTAGCTGGTGTCGAGAAACTCAATGAGTTGTTGCCGGCAGGATCTTCGGTACTAATCAATCTTTCGGGTCGTGGTGATAAGGACATGGAAACTGCTGGAAGGTATTTCGGTCTTCTCTGATGTTAACTGTGGCTGAAGTTCTGAGTACCAGAACAAAGAGTAATCAGGGTTCACTCATCGGGTATTTTCCTGCTGGTTACCCAACAGTGGATGCGTCCGTGGAAGCGCTGGTGGCTATGGCGAACAACGGTTGCAATGTTTTGGAGATAGGCGTTCCATACTCTGACCCAGTAATGGATGGCCCCGTAATCCAAAGAGCAACCGAAAAGGCTCTAGCAAACGGGTTTAAGTTACGAATGCTATTTGAGGTCATTTCAAAGGTGAGGGCAAAGACCGATGTCCCGATTCTTGTTATGTCTTACTGGAATCCCATAATCAGGTTTGGTTTGAATGCTTTTGCAGAAAGTCTCAAAGATTCAGGAGCCCAGGGTCTAATCGCTCCTGATCTGATTCCAGATGAGGCTGGTGAATGGATTGCGGTTTCTGATCAGCTTGGTCTTGAAAGAATTTTTCTGGCAGCTCCAAGTAGCTCGGAAGACAGGGTCGAGCGCGTGGTGGCAAACTCAAGGGGTTTTGTATATGCGGTCTCGACCATGGGCATTACCGGTGAAAGAGCCAAGCTTGATGAGCTTGCTAGAAGAGTTGTTAGTCGCGTGCGGAAGGCTGGATCAATACCAACCTGCGTAGGTGTCGGGGTCTCAACCGCGGACCAGGTGAGGGAGGTCAACAGCTATGCAGACGGAGCCATCGTTGGAACAGCATTTATCAAGGCCTATGAAGATGGGGGCCTTGCAGGTCTGACTCATAAGGTTCGCGATTTAGCGCAGGGTTTAGGATAAATAAATGCTCTTATCAGTTGGTATCCCCGCGCCAGAGATTTCCTACATCGACCTAGGAATGTTTCGTATTCATTTCTATGCCCTTTTCATCCTCACTGGAATTGTGGTGGCAACAGCGCTAGCGGATTGGAAGCTCTCCAAGCGCGGTGCACCAAAGGGCTCAATGCTTGACATTGCTCTCTGGGCTGTCCCGTTTGGAATTGTAGGCGGGAGAATTTTCCACGTAATTACTCACCCCAATGACTATTTCTATGAAGGTGCTGACCTGCTCGCAGTCTTCAGAATTTGGGAAGGTGGACTTGCCATCTACGGAGCAATTTCTCTTGGCGCGGTAGGTGTTTTCATCGGTACCAGGCAGCTGGGGATTAGATTTTGGACAGTTGCGGATGCCATTGCACCAGGATTACTGATTGCCCAGGGGATAGGTCGACTAGGTAACTATTTCAATCAGGAGCTTTTTGGACTTCCAACTACTCTGCCCTGGGGTCTTCAGATTCCTAGCACCAACCCGGCGTATCCGGTTGGGTTGCCTGACGGGCTTCTCTTCCACCCAACATTTGCCTACGAGATGATCTGGAACCTTGCCGGAGCTGCGCTTTTGCTTATCTTGGCCAGTCGCCTAAGACTGCAGTGGGGCCGTGTTTTTGGCCTTTACCTGGTGATTTACTCAATTGGGCGAATCTGGGTTGAGGCTATCCGGATTGACCCAAGTGAGATTATCCTTGGACTTAGAGTCAACATCTGGTCAGCGCTGATCGGGTTGAGTATAGGAATCATAATTTTCCTGGTTCAAAAGCGCCGCCACCCTGGTCTAGAACCTACAATCTGGCTTCCTGGCAGAGAACCTGCCGATAAGTCCGAGGATGAAACAGCAGTAGAAAAATCTGCATCTAACTAATTCATTTCGGGCCAACGATGTCCCAGGCAACTGAGTATCGATTGGAGCTGAATTGAGCGTCTCACCATTTGTGCGCTATTCGCAAACTCCGCATGCTCAGGGACTTTATGACCCGAAGAATGAAAAAGATGCCTGTGGTCTTGCCATGGTTGCAACTCTTCGAGGTACACCTGGACATGACATTGTCGAAATGGCACTTTCCGCACTGCGAAATCTCGAGCACAGAGGTGCCGTAGGTTCTGACGCCGGAACTGGCGACGGTGCGGGAATTCTTACGCAGATGCCCGACAAGTTCTTCCGTAAGAACGTAAATTTCACACTTCCGCCTCAGGGGGAATATGGGGCAGGGCTTGTCTTTCTTAAGGATGTTCAAGAGGAGAAAAGACTCTTCGAACAACTCGCCAATGAAGAGGGACTCAAGGTCATCGGCTGGAGAACACCGCCAACCAAGCCAGAAGTGCTTGGTGAGCTCGCTAGAGGAGCCATGCCGATTATCGAGCAGGTCTTCCTGGCGGGTGAGATGCGAGGTTTGGAACTAGAACGTGCCCTATTCAGACTTAGAAAGAGAAGTGAAAGAGAGATCGGGATTTATCATCCGTCTCTTTCGATGCGCACCATTGTCTACAAGGGAATGGTTACCACTTTGCAACTTGAGCCCTTCTATCCAGATCTTTCGGATAAGGATTTTGAGTCCAAGTTAGCCTTGGTTCACTCACGCTTTTCTACAAACACTTTTCCGTCATGGCCACTGGCTCACCCTTTCAGATTCATCGCTCACAACGGCGAGATAAACACGGTTAAGGGAAACACCAATTGGATGGCTGCTAGAGAATCGCAGCTGAAGAGCGAGATTCTTGGGGACATCAATCAGCTCAAGCCAGTCGTTCTTCCAGGGGCTTCAGACAGTGCAACCTTTGACGAGGTCCTAGAACTTCTGGTGATGGGAGGAAGATCACTTCCCCACGCAATGATGATGATGATTCCAGGCGCCTGGGAAAAGCAGCTTGATCTTGATCCCCAACTAAGAGACTTTTACGAATACCACTCGATGCTGATGGAGCCGTGGGACGGACCGGCAGCCGTTGTCTTTACTGACGGAAACCTAGTTGGAGCAACTCTCGACAGAAATGGACTGCGGCCTGGAAGATTTATAGTCACCGAGGATGGTTTTGTCATCCTGGCATCCGAAATTGGCGTATCCGACATATCACCAGACCGTATCGTTCGAAAAGGTCGACTTCAGCCAGGGAAGATGTTCCTAATCGACACAGAGCAAGGAAGCATCATTGAAGACGAGCAAATTAAAGCTGAGGTTGCTTCACTTGAACCGTGGGGACAGTGGCTAGAGCAATCCAGAATTAATCTCAAGGACTTGCCCGAGCGTGAACATGTTCGCTACTCATCTACCTCAGTAAATCGTCGCCAGAGAGTGTTCGGCTACACGGAGGAAGATCTAAAGGAATTCATTGCACCGATGGCTAAGACAGGTCAAGAGCCAATTGGGGCAATGGGGACCGACACACCTATCGCAGCCATCTCCGACAGGCCAAGACTTTTATTCGACTACTTTGTTCAGCAGTTTGCCCAGGTTACAAACCCCCCTCTGGATGCCATTCGAGAAGAAGTAGTTACATCAATGACTGCAGCAATTGGCCCAGTCAGAAACCTATTATCCGCAACGCCTGAGCACGCCAAGCAGATGGTTTTGGACTATCCGATCTTGAGTAACGATGAACTTGCCAGAATCAAGCACATTGACAAGGCCAACAACATTGGAAAAAGCGTCACTCTGAGCTGCCTCTATCGCGTTGATGATGGAGCGGAAGCGCTTGAGAAGCGTCTGACAGAGATGTGCACGGAAGTCGATGAAGCGCTAGCTGCAGGGGCCACATTCATCGTGCTTTCAGATCGAGACTCAAATCGTGAGCTGGCACCCATACCATCACTGCTTTCGCTATCGGCCATTCACCACCACCTAATCAGGCAGGGAAACCGAATGATGGCCGGACTGGTGGTTGAGTGTGGCGACGCCAGGGATGTCCACCACGTTGCCACCTTGATTGGCTATGGAGCATCCGCGGTCAATCCCTACCTGGCTTTGGAATCTGCGGAGGACATGGTCGTCCGTGGCATCATCAGCGAAATTTCTATTGAGCGATCTAGCAAAAACATGATCAAAGCTCTCGGCAAGGGTGTGCTCAAGATCATGAGCAAAATGGGAATTTCTACAGTTGGCTCCTACGCTGGTGCACAATGCTTCGAGGCCATCGGACTTTCGCAAGAGTTCATCGACCGTTACTTCACGGGCACCACATCCAAACTTGGGGGAGTTGGACTCGACATAATCGCCAAGGAGATAGAGCAGCGGCATCAGGCTGCATACCCAATTGAGGGTGCGACCCGAGCGCACCTGCCTCTTGAAGTTGGTGGCGAGATGAAATGGCGCAGAGAGGGTCCGCCACACCTTTTCAATCCTGAGACAGTCTTCAAACTGCAGCACTCAACCCGGTCCAAGAAGTATGAGATTTTCAAGCAGTACTCAAAGGCGGTCGATGACCAGTCTGAGAGATTGATGACCCTGCGAGGTTTATTCAAACTTAGAACAGACCTTAGAAATCCGATACCGATAGAACAGGTCGAACCTGTTTCTTCGATTGTGAAGAGGTTTAGCACAGGCGCCATGTCACTTGGTGCAATTTCTCCGGAAGCTCATGAAGTGCTAGCTATTGCGATGAACCGTCTTGGTGGAAAGAGCAACACTGGTGAAGGCGGGGAGTCCACCGAGCGACTTCTGAACCGAGAATCTCGATCGGCAGTCAAGCAGGTCGCTTCAGGACGGTTCGGTGTTACCTCTATGTACCTCACCCATGCGGATGACATCCAAATAAAGATGGCTCAGGGTGCAAAGCCCGGTGAAGGTGGTCAACTTCCCCCTCACAAGGTCTATCCGTGGATTGCACAGCTGAGACACTCAACACCTGGTGTTGGCCTGATTTCGCCTCCGCCACATCACGACATCTACTCAATTGAAGATCTAAAGCAGTTGATCTTCGACCTGAAAAGGGCCAACCGCTCTGCTCGCATAAACGTGAAGCTAGTAAGTCAATTTGGTGTTGGAACGGTTGCCGCTGGAGTTGCTAAGGCCAAAGCAGATGTTGTCCTTATCTCCGGGCACGACGGCGGTACAGGAGCAAGTCCACTGAATTCTCTAAAGCACGCTGGAACCCCCTGGGAGTTAGGCCTTGCAGAAACCCAACAGACACTGCTTCTAAATGGACTGAGAGACAGAATCGTTGTGCAGGTTGATGGTTCCATGAAAACTGGCAGAGATGTCATCATCGCCGCGCTGCTTGGAGCTGAGGAGTACGGTTTCGCAACCGCACCACTGGTAGTTGAGGGCTGCATTCTGATGCGTGTGTGCCACCTTGACACCTGCCCAGTTGGAGTGGCGACGCAGAACCCAGATCTGCGAGCCAGATTCAGGGGTCAGGCAGATCACGTGGTGAACTTCTTTGAATTCCTAGCCCAGGAAGTGCGGGAATATCTGGCGCAGCTTGGATTCAAATCACTCGATGAGGCCATCGGCCATGTCGAACTGCTTGATGCGAATGAGGCTATCAAGCACTGGAAAGCCGATGGCATGGATCTATCGCCGATTTTCGCTGCTAAGGACATTAGGCAAACCTCGTCTTTGCATGCCACGACATCTCAAGACCACGAGCTCGAAAAGCACTTCGACTACTCGCTTCTTGAGCCCGCGACCCTGGCGCTTAAGGAGGGTAAGCAGGTTCTCCTAGAAAGGGAAATCAATAACACACACCAGGCAATTGGCACGATGCTCGGTAATGAGCTCACCAAGCGATGGGGTGAAGCTGGTCTCGAACCAGGCACTCTGGAGCTAAGGCTTTCCGGAAGTGCTGGACAATCTCTAGGTGCATTCATTCCAAGAGGAATCAAGATTGTCGTCGAAGGAGATTGCAACGACTACGTTGCCAAGGGAATTTCGGGCGGAACCGTAGTGGTGAGACCCCCGGCCGGCAGTGGTTTCGTAGCCAGTCAAAATGTAATTGCAGGCAACGTGATTGGATACGGTGCTACCTCAGGAAAGATTTTCCTAAACGGCGTAGTTGGCGAGAGATTCTTAGTTAGAAACTCAGGTGCCACAGCTGTCGTCGAGGGTGTTGGTGATCATGCTTTGGAATACATGACAGGTGGACGCGCAGTGATCCTCGGTAGAACGGGAATTAACCTTGGTGCTGGTATGAGCGGAGGAATCGCTTACGTCTACAAACTTTCTGAGTCAAAGGTAAACCGAGAAGCCCTGCAACTTGGTGAAATATCCCTGAATCAGCTTGAGCCGCAGGACAAGCAGGAGCTTCGAGCGCTTCTGGAAGAACACCTCCATGAAACAGCCAGTCCCTTAGCCGGAATGATTTTGGACAATTTTGAACAAGAGGCGAGCCATTTCGTAAAGGTACTTCCACGGGATTTTGCCAAGGTTTTGGAGATTCAGCAGCAAGCTCGTGAACTTGGATACGAGCCTGACGGGCAGGAAGTGTGGACGAAAATTCTGGAGGTGACTGGTGGCTGACCCTAGGGGATTCATCAAAGTTACCGAACGGGAAACAGCGCAGCGAAGGCCTGTGCCGGTTCGGATTAAAGACTGGAAGGAAGTCTACGCAGAAAGGAACGGCGAGGTCGTAAAGCGTCAGGCCAGTCGATGCATGGACTGTGGAATTCCTTTTTGTCACCAGGGATGTCCACTTGGGAATCTGATTCCGGAGTGGAACGATTTGACCCACAGGGATAGAAGCAAAGAGGCAATTGATCGCCTACATGCAACTAATAATTTCCCAGAGTTCACTGGTCGAATTTGCCCAGCTCCTTGCGAGGACGCCTGCGTTCTGGGAATCAATCAACCGCCAGTAACCATCAAGGAAATTGAAGTAAGCATTATCGACAATGCTTTTGATAAAGGTTTCGTGCTACCGCAGGTTCCCGATCGCCTGACAGGAAAGACAATTGCAATTATCGGTAGCGGCCCGGCGGGGCTTGCTGCGGCTCAGCAGTTAACGCGAGCTGGTCACACCGTCGCCGTCTATGAAAGAGATGACCGAATTGGTGGCCTACTTCGATATGGCATTCCAGATTTCAAGATGGAGAAAAAACACATCGATCGTCGCATCCACCAAATGGAAGCGGAGGGAACCCGGTTTAGAACAGGTGTCCATGTCGGTGTTGACATTACGTTTGATGACCTGCGCAAAAGATACGATGCGATCTTGCTAGCAACCGGGGCTCTTCGAGCTAGGGACATTCGGGTTGCAGGACGCGAACTTACAGGCGTGCACTTCGCCATGGAATATCTGGCACAGGCAAACAAGGCTGTTGCGGGGGATCAGGTAGCGAGCCAAATCAGCGCTCAGGGAAAGCACGTTGTGATTCTCGGAGGTGGAGACACTGGCGCCGACTGTCTAGGAACTGCGACGAGACAGGGTGCACTCAGCGTCACAACACTTGCTATCGGAAAGATGCCTCCCGAAACAAGGACGGAGGACATGCCTTGGCCAACAGTGCCGAACGTGTTTGAGATTCAGTCTGCTCACGAGGAGTTTGGTGAGAGAAAATACCTCCACTCCACCGTTGAGTTTGTTGGAGAGGGCGGAAGGCTAACTGGAGTAAAAGTTGCTGACACGGAGTTTGTCGATGGAAAAAGACTCCCCAAGGCTGGAACAGAAAGAGTAATCCCTGCCGATCTGGTGCTCCTGGCCCTTGGTTATCAAGGTAATGAGTTTGAAAATGTACAAAAGCAACTAGGGATTAAGGTCGATTCGGGAAATCTAGTGCGCGATGGTAAGTATCACGCGGGTGAGGGAATCTTCGTGGCGGGTGACGCCGGAAGAGGAGCAAGCCTAGTAGTCTGGGCTATAGCCGAAGGACGAGCAGCTGCCTCGGCAATTGATGAATATCTCGAAGGCGAGACAGAGCTGCCTTT
>CAZMOF010000005.1:0-47519 GCA_964567905.1 uncultured Aquiluna sp.
CCGGCAGCAGAACTGACATCGTCAGACCAATTGCTGACCCAGGTCTAGAGCCACATCGCGAGCGCATGACGGATAAGAGCGAGCGTCACGCTCGCAATGCCGAGAAGCAAGTTTCTTTCATGTTCTTCATCAGCATCATCGGTGCCATCATCGCCGTCTGGGGATTCTTTGCATTCCCAATCGTCGATGGCGATCTCAGTGCAACCAGAAACAACACTTTCTGGATGGGTATTGGAATGGCGCTATCGATGCTCGGTATCGGCTTCGGTGCAGTGCACTGGGCTAAGACACTGATGCCTGACAATGAGGTCTCTGAAGAAAGACACATTGCAAGAAGTAGCGACGAAGCAAGAGCTCAGGCAATTGAAATTGTGAAGTTGGCAGACGGAGAATCAGGCTTTACGAGAAGAAAACTGATTAGAAGATCGCTTTATGGTGCTCTGGCATTCTTCCCAATTCCAGCTGTAGTTATTTTTGGAGACTTAGGTCCAGTCGTTGGCGACACACTTAAGCAAACAATGTGGAAACCAGGAACGAGACTTACTCGTGATCCAACTGGTATTCCAATCAAGGCTTCCGAAGTCACAATTGGCTCGGTCTTTCACGTCATTCCTGAAGGACTAAGTGACTTAGAAGAACACAAACTGGAGGAAAAGGCTAAGGCTGCGGTTCTGCTGGTAAGAGTAAATCCAGCAGATCTGAAAGAAGATCCAGCCAAGGCATCTTGGAGTTACGACGGAATCGTCGCCTACTCAAAGATATGCACACACGTAGGATGCCCCGTGGCGCTCTACGAGCAGCACACCCACCACCTGCTGTGCCCATGCCACCAGTCGACTTTCGACTTGGCAGATCACTGCAAGGTTATTTTCGGTCCTGCCGCTCGCCCTCTCCCCCAGCTGCCAATTGCAGTTGATGATGAGGGTTACCTGATCGCTCAAAGTGATTTCCTAGAGCCGGTTGGACCATCGTTCTGGGACATGAGGAAGTAAGAAATGAGTTCTACAACCGAGCCAAAAACCGCAATCGGAAAAGCAGCCAACTACATTGACGAAAGACTGACGGTTGGCACTGTCCTAAAGAACTTCGGTCGCAAAGTCTTCCCTGATCACTGGAGCTTCATGCTCGGGGAAGTTGCGATGTATTCATTTGTGATTTTGATCATCTCAGGAACTTTCCTAACCTTCTACTTCCAGCCATCAATGGCGCACACCTACTATGACGGAAGCTACGCTCCGCTTAAGGGTGCTGAAATGACGGTTGCCTACGCTTCATCCTTGGACATCAGCTTTGACATCCGCGGAGGTCTTCTGATGAGACAGGTGCACCACTGGGCCGCCCTCGTCTTTGTTGCTGCGGCAGGCCTTCACATGCTGCGAGTATTTTTCACTGGTGCTTTCCGCAAGCCAAGAGAACTCAACTGGGTCGTAGGATTCCTACTTTTTGTTTTGGGAATGGCTGCAGGATTCACTGGTTACTCGTTGCCTGATGACCTACTGTCTGGAAATGGTCTAAGAATCATCGACGGAATGATTAAGGGTGTTCCTGTAATCGGACCGGCTATCTCGTCTGGGCTATTTGGCGGAGAATTCCCTGGTACGGAAGTGATTGCAAGGCTCTACAGCCTTCACATCATGATCATCCCCGCGCTTATCATTGCTCTTCTTGCTCTGCACCTGATGATGGTGGTCGTGCACAAACACACCCACTACCCAGGTCCAGGACGTAGAGATGACAACGTTGTTGGCTACCCGCTCATGCCTGTTTACGTTGCTAAAGCTGGTGGATTCTTCTTCCTAGTTTTCGGAGTGATTGCTGCAATTTCCGCAACCTTCACTATCAACCCGATCTGGAACTATGGTCCTTACGACCCCTCCCCTGTTTCCGCAGGAACGCAGCCGGACTGGTACATCGGTTGGTTAGACGGTGCTCTTCGTTTGGCACCTGGTCACATGGACATAGCGATATTTGGATACGTCATTCCAATGGGTGTGATGCTTCCGATAATCGTTTCTCTAGTCTTTTTGGCTTTGGTTGCCGCCTACCCATTCATCGAAGCTTGGGTAACTGGTGACAAGCGCGAACACCACGTTCTAGACCGTCCGAGAAATGCGCCAACCAGAACCGCAATTGGTGCAGCAGGTGTAACCTTCTACGCAATCCTGTGGGCTGGAGCATCAACTGACCTAATTGCAATCTTCTTCCAGATGTCGCTGAACCACGTCTTGACGGCGATGCAAATTATGTTGATTTTGGGTCCGATTCTGGCCTACTGGATTACTAAGCGAACCTGTATTTCGTTGCAGCGTAAGGACCGCGAGATTGTCCTGCACGGACGAGAAACCGGAAGAGTTGTCAGGCTCCCCCACGGTGAATACATCGAGGTCCACGAGCCAGTCGACAAGTATGAGCTTTGGAAGCTGGTTGACTTCAAGGACTATGAACCGATCATGCCAAGGCCAAACAAGAACGGCAAGATTACGCTCGGCACCAAGATCCGCGCTGCACTGTCTCGAATTTATTTCGAAGACAGAATCGCTCCGGTGTCCAAGGCCGAATACGAATTAGCTCACTCCGAGCACGCTCCTGCTATTGAGACGCCAAAGCGCAAGCCAAAGGCAATTAAGTCAAAGCAGAAGCAGTAGCTTCAAACTAAATGACCCTGGTGAAAACCAGGGTTTTTTAGCTGAAGTCCTTAGAGACTAAGACGTGCTTGTCATCAATCTTTTGAATCGGAACAAACCCAAGTTTCTCAAACATACTCAGCTTGCCGCGGTAGGCATAATCAAAATGAATGTCACTGGCCATAGGGGCGGCTTGAACGCGACTAAAACCCTTTTCAGATAGATCCCTCAATCCGTAATTCAAAAGTGAAGAGGCAATTCCCTGGTTTTGATATGAATCCTGAATGACAAAACAAATAATTGCTGCGGTGTCCTCGCTGCTTTGCGGCAGCGATTGAAAGTTGTTGTTCTTATTCGCTGCCATCCAGCCCACGACTGGAGAGTTTTCTTTTCCGGTATCTATTGCCAGATAGCCCTGCATGATGCCGTTCTTTATTCTTTCGCGCGCTCTTTCACGGTTTTCTTCGGATGTGTCAGAACAACCTGGTTTGTTGAGGTAGGCCTGGCAGTAACAACCTGCCCATTGAGGTTGGGAGGTAAATGCTGGTCCATCCATGAACTCAAGAAATTTGTCCATGTCTGCAGCGCTGAGGGGTCGATACTCAATCACATAAAGAGAATAGAGCCAACCAAAACAAAAAGGGCCCACCGGATTGCGGTAGGCCCTAAATGGTGGAGATGCCGGGAATCGAACCCGGGTCCACTACGAAGAGTGTGACTCTTCTACGGGTGTAGCTCTCTAAGTCGTTCTACTTGGCTGCGGAATTTGTCAAGAGCAACTACGCCGACCAGCCCAGTCAGTGAAAAAGTCCCGCTCTGGCCACCGACAAACCAGAGAAGCAAGATTTCTAGATGACGCCTGGATCTAGGACGAAATCATTCCTAGGCAGACGGATTTCGGGGCTAGCTTAAGCAGCTAGGGCGAAATCGGCGCGCTTTGTATTGGCACCTATAAGTTACACAGAGCGTTTACGAGATAACTGTGCATCCTCGACCCGCTTCATTCACACGTGCATTGCAGTGTCGAAACCGATCATCCCCATATTGAGTTTTTTAGTTTCATGCCCAGAGGGCAGCAGAAAAGGATAACACCAAAAGTTGGTATTTGTTGGGGTTAGTGGGCGTGAGCGAATCGGTCGTATTCGAAGACGAATCCGATGATTCCAACTAGCGCAAAGGGAAGCGCCACGAAGAAGAGCCACCAACCAACCGCCAGCGAGGCAAAGGCGACTCCAGAAGCGGCACCGATCATAAATGGCCACCAGCTCCAGGGGCTAAAGAAACCAACCTCTCCAGCGTCATCCTCGATGTTTCCATCCTGTCTATCTTCTGGCAGGGTGGCGGTGCGTCGCATACCGCTGTAAAGGTAAAAGGCAACAAAGACTGAAAGAATGACCAAAAGTGCCATTGCGGCCGTTCCAACAGGCTCGACCACACCGGTGTCGATGTAGGTCCAAATTGCATAGGCAATATCGGCCACGGTGAAGTAAGCCGCCATTACAAGCAGTATGACAATGTTGGTGCGCATTAGATTCGACCCTCTTCCCTGTAGGCAGCCTTAGCCTCTGGAGCTGCGTATTCAGGGTGATTCAAATCGAATGCAGGTGATTCGGATCGAATTCTTGGGATCGAGTGGAAGTTGTGCCTAGGAATTGGAGACTCAGTTGCCCACTCAAGGCTTCTTCCGTAACCCCATGGATCCTTCAATTCAACCTTGGTTCCGTGACGGTAAGTAATCCATACGTTCCACAGGAACGGAATCATCGATACTGCTAGCAGAATTGCACCCAGCGTAGAAATGATGTTTAGTTCGGTGAAGCCGTCCTCCGGAAGATAAGTTGCGTAGCGTCTAGGCATACCCATCACACCCAGCCAGTGCTGGACTAGGAACGTAGTGTGGAAACCAATGAACAAGATCCAGAAGTGAATCTGGCCAAGGCGCTCGTTGAGCATCTTGCCTGTGAACTTCGGCCACCAGAAGTAGAATCCAGCAAACATTGCGAACACGACTGTTCCAAAGACCACGTAGTGGAAGTGAGCTACCACGAAGTAGCTATCCGACAGGTGGAAGTCCAGAGCTGGTGAAGCCAGGATAACTCCGGTGAGGCCTCCGAAGACGAAGCTGACCAGGAAGCCAAGCGCGAAAACCATAGGCGTCTCAAAAGTTATTGATCCGCGCCACATGGTTCCTATCCAGTTAAAGATTTTCACACCAGTGGGTACCGCAATCAGCATTGTGGTGAAAGCAAAGAATGGCAGCAGCACCTGTCCGGTGACATACATGTGGTGTGCCCACACGGTCATCGACAAGGCAGCAATCGCAATAGTCGCATAAACCAGAGTCTTGTAACCAAAGATTGGCTTGCGGCTAAAGACTGGGAATATCTCCGACACGATTCCGAAGAACGGCAGAGCGAGGATGTAAACCTCAGGGTGTCCGAAGAACCAGAAGAGGTGCTGCCACAGCATCGCTCCCCCGTTTTCTGGATCGAAGATGTGTGCACCAAATCTCCTGTCAGCACCGAGAGCAAAAAGAGCCGCGGCTAAAGGAGGGAAGCACATGATGACAAGAATTGAGGTCACCAAGGTGTTCCAAGTGAAAATCGGCATGCGCCACATGGTCATACCCGGGGCACGCATGGTGATGATGGTGGTGATGAAGTTAACTCCACCCAAAATGGTTCCAAAACCGCTCAGCGCTAGTCCGAAGACCCACAGATCTCCACCGATGCCGGGCGAGAAGGTTGTGTTAGAAAGCGGAGCGTAAGCAAACCATCCGAAGGATGCTGATCCCTGAGGGGTAAAGAAACCAGCAACCGCAATAAATGAACCGAAGTTATAGAACCAGTACGCAATCGCATTCAGTCTTGGGAAGGCAACGTCCGGTGCTCCAATTTGCACCGGCATTAGAACGTTTGCAAAGCCCGCAAAAAGCGGAGTTGCAAACATCAGAAGCATGATGGTGCCGTGCATGGTGAACAGCTGGTTGTACTGCTCTTTGGTGGCAACAATGTCGAGACCAGGAAGAGTTAGCTGGGCACGAATGATTAGTGCCATAACACCGGCAATTAGGAAGTAAATGAAAGATGTAATCAGATACAGGTAGCCGATCTTCTTGTGATCGGTAGTGGTCAGCCAGTCAACCAGAATGCGTCCCTTGCTCCGCTTGGGAGTAAAGGAGGTCGGGTTAGTCGTTGTCTGAGTTATGGTCGCCACGATTAGTTCCTAATTCCAGGATCGCCGCCAGGAAGATTCTGGTTTCGATCGTAAGTGTTATCAAGCTGGCCAACGTTACCCTTGGCAGCTAGTGAGGCAAGGTGTGCCTCGTACTCCTGAGGAGAAACAACTTTGACATTGAAAAGCATCATCGAGTGATATTCACCGCATAGCTCTGCACATTTACCAACATACGTACCCTCTTTCAGTGGAGTGAAGTACATCCGGTTGGTCATGGCTGGGAACATGTCTTTTTTGTAAAGGAATTCCACTACCCAGAACGAGTGAATAACGTCTCTTGAGGAAAGATCAATTTGCACAGACTTGCCAACTGGTAGATAGAGCGTAGGCAGTGTCTCCATGATGTTTTCTTCATCACCTGTGAACTGAGCCTGGATTCCCGAGTCATAGACGTTTGCGTCTACGTAGTTGAAGTCCCAGCTCCACTGCTTTGCAATTACAGAAATGTGAACGTCGGGATTCTCAATTTTTGCCTCAATGGCGGCAGTGTCTCTAGCGGTGAAAGCAAAGAATCCAAGAACCAAAATCAGCGGCACGGCAGTGAAGAGAGCTTCAATTGGCATGTTGTAGCGGAACTGGATAGGAATGCCAGTTTCGCCTTTTCGGCGCCTGTAGACGATCAACGCCCAGGCCATTAGCCCCCAGGCCACAACACCAACAAGCAAAAGCACGATCCAGGAGGTTGTCCAAAGCCCGATGATGCGGTCTGTGTGGTTGGTGACGCCAGCTGAATCTGGAAGGAAGCCGCGCTGGACCTCCGGTGTGCAACCAGCAAGGGTCAAACTGATGGCGGAGATGAGGCTGACTAGGGTCAGTTTTCGACGCCGATTAGTCACTAGGGAATCCTTATTTTTACGGGAACTTCCCCTAGTTTACCCTGAAATTTGGCCCAGGGTTTCAGATTTGCCCTCTTTAGGAGAAGGAGTCTCCGCAGGCACAGGAGCCAGAGGCATTGGGGTTATCGATGGTAAATCCTTGCTTCTGGATTGTGTCCTCGAAATCGATTTGTGCTCCATCGAGATACGGGATGCTCATGGGATCGACCACGACCTCAACACCGTCAAACGCAACAACAGCGTCCGCTTCTTCCAACGTCTCATCAAAAAACAGCTGGTAGATAAGTCCTGAGCAACCCCCTGGCTGCACGGCAACGCGCAACCTGAGATCATCTCGACCCTCTGCTGAGAGAAGGCTCTTAACCTTCGAAACAGCCTGATCGGTTAGTTTGACGCCATGAGTCAAAACCTCAGTCATTTTTACCTCCAGTCTCTATTTTAACTACTTTCTCACCATCTGATTCCCATGCAGCAGAAGCAGTGTCTCGGCCGTGATAGCCCTTTTCAGGGTAGGCAGGTGTTGGCTCTCATTGGGGCTGTGGGCCCTGGAGTCTGGATCTTCGACGCCAGTCACCAAAATCTCAGCGTCTGGGAACAAGCTGGCAAAGTGCGAGATAAATGGAATCGAACCTCCAACTCCAATGTCAACTGACTTCTTAGGCCAAACGGCCGAGAGTATCTCGTGAGTGAGATTGGCTGCCCAGCCGCGTTTTGCGAAGTAGCCAGGGCCCATTTCATGGTGACCAAACTCAATCTTTGAACCAAATGGCGCAAATTTTTGGAGGTGCGACTTAAGTAGCTCTAAGCCTTTCGAAGGATCTTCGCTCGGAGCAAGACGAAGTGAAACTCTGGCGGTTACTTGAGGTTGAGCTGTGTTTGACGAAACAGCGACCGAAGGAAAGTCGATGCCAATAACAGTGAGTGCAGGCTCACCCCAAATTTGCTGAGTAATGGGTTTAGTTCCGATTCTCTCCACGCCCGGAAGAAGTCCAGACTCCTTGGCGAGTTCTTCGAACCTAACTTCCGGACCTGAAGTCGAATCCGACTTTAGGCCGGCAATCGCCACGTTGCCTTTCTCGTCGTGTAGCGATGCCAGAAGACGAATCATTGCCGTCATGGCATCGGGAACGGGCCCACCATACATTCCAGAGTGCAATGCATGATCGAGAGTTCGAAGTGTGAAGGTTTGGGAAACCACTCCCCTGAGGCTGGTGGTTAGGGCTGGAACATCCTCTGACCAGTTTCCGCTATCCGCAACAACAATCAGGTCTGCCTTCAGTTCCGCCTTGTTATCGTTTAGAAAGTTTAGGAACGATTCTGAACCTGCTTCTTCCTCTCCTTCAATAAAGACAGTCACCCCAATACGAAGCGTCTCGGCTAATAGCTGAAGCCCCCTGAGTGCGCTTAGGTGAGTTACAACTCCCGCCTTGTCATCCGCAGCTCCTCTGCCATAGAGTCGCTCCCCCTTCAGGGTTGCCTCAAAGGGTTCGGAGTTCCAATTGGCTCGGTCGCCAGGTGGCTGGACATCATGGTGGGCATAGAGCAGAACGTGTGGTGCATCACCCGCACCTGCTCTTCTGGCAAGAACGGCAGGTGCTCCCATTTCGCCATTTGGTTTTTTTGACCTGCGAACTTCAACGAAATCAAAAAAGTTAAGATTCTTAAATTCATCCGCAACGGCATTCGCAGATCTCTCCAGCTCTGCAGGGTCAAACGATGGCCATGCAATACCTGGAATTTTGACTAACTGACCGAGGGTGGCAAGAGTCTGGGGAAAGTTTTCAGCGGTGAGAGCCTCCGCCTTGGTAACCAGATTGGTATCAAGCGATATTTCACTAAAGGACATGGCAGTAATCTAGTGGCAGAAACTCGGAAGGTCTCAATGTCGGAAGAATCCAGCGCTGCCCAGGGTAAGGGTAAGCCCACTCCAACTCGCAAAGAACGTGAACAGGCCAGGAAAAAACCTCTGGTTGGCGATAGGAGTAAGGAAGCTCGTCAGGCACAAAAGGAAAAAGTCAGAGCACAGCGCATCGCCATTCGCGAAGGCATGATGGCTGGCGACGAGCGATATCTCTCCGCAAGAGACAAGGGTCCTCAGCGACGCTTTGCCAGAGACGTGGTTGATTCCCGCTTCACAGCAGGTGAACTTGTTCTTCCAATGCTGTTCATCGTTGTCTTTATGACCTTCATCGACAGCTTTATTATCCAAGTCGTTGCACTATTCGCTATGTGGGGACTTTTTGGAGTGGTAGCTATTGATGCCACCCTCGTTGGGCGAATCGCCAAGCGCAAAGTGGCAGTGAAGTTTGGCCAGGAGAATCTTGAAGCTGGCATTGCCTGGTATGCAGCCATGCGCTCAATTCAGATGCGATCGCTTCGCATTCCCAAACCTCAGGTTCCAAGATTCTCAAAACTAGATAAGTAAGGAAAGACAATGCAATTTCGCTATCTCGGCAACTCCGGCCTCAAGGTTTCCGAAATCATCTATGGAAACTGGCTGACACACGCATCTCAGGTCAAAGATGACAAAGCCATCAAGACTGTGCACGCAGCATTGGAAGCTGGCATCACCACCTATGACACAGCAGACGTCTATGCCAACCAGGCCGCTGAAATAGTTCTAGGTAAGGCACTTAAGAATGAGCGGCGCGAGGGAATTGAAATCTTCACGAAGGTTTACTGGCCTGTGGCAAAGAAGGGTCCAAATGATGTGGGGCTCTCACGAAAGCACATTTTTGAGGCTCTGCACGGATCTCTGAAGAGACTGCAGACCGATTACATCGACCTTTACCAAGCCCACCGTTTTGACTTCGAAACCCCACTCGAAGAAACCATGCGAGCATTTGCCGACTTGGTTCACCAGGGCAAGGTTCACTACATCGGAGTATCCGAGTGGACTGCGGAGCAGATTCGAGAGGGAAAAAAGCTCGCTGACCAACTTGGTATCCAGCTGATTTCCAACCAGCCCCAGTACTCAATGCTCTGGCGGGTTATTGAGGGCAAAGTGATTCCAACTTCGGAGGAGCTGGGTCTAAGTCAGATTGTCTGGTCGCCAATTGCCCAAGGTGTGCTGACTGGAAAGTACCTGCCTGGTCAGCCAGCACCGGCTGGGTCTAGGGCGGCTGATCCAAAACTTGCAGCAATTATTGAGAAGTTCATGTCCGATGAAGTGCTCGCTAAAGTTCAGCAGCTCAAGCCACTGGCTGAAGAGCTAGGTCTCGACATGGCGCAATTTGCGATTGCCTGGGTCTTACAGAACAAGAACGTAGCTGCAGCAATTGTTGGAGCATCAAGACCAAAGCAAATCACCTCCAACGCCAAGGCAGCAGGGGTTCAGATTCCTGCAGAGATAATGCAAAAGGTTGATCAGATTCTGGGAGAGGTTGTGGTCCGAGACCCCGCCCTTACTCAGTCACCTGCAACTCGCCCCGCCTAAGCTTTCGAGCAAACCAAGGACCCTCATATATAAAGCCGGTGTAGACCTGAATAAGGTCTGCGCCGAGCTTGAGCCTCTCGCGCGCCTCCTGAGCCGTCTGGATACCGCCAACCGAGATGATCGCCCTATTTGGCAGTGCTGCTCTGAGTAACACGAGTAGTTCTCTAGCTCTTTGCGAGAGCATGGGACCCGAGAGTCCTCCTGTCTCTGCAGCCAACTTCCCAGAAACCTCCGGACGCCCAACTGTTGTGTTTGCTGCAATAACTCCAGCCATATCCAGCTCGTCAACTAGCTTGGCAATTGCTAAGGCATCTTCATCGGCAAGATCTGGCGCTATCTTCACGAAAACAGGCTTGCCCTTTGAGTTTTCAATCACTGAAAGAAGAATTGGCCGAAGAGTTGATACCTGTTGCAAATCTCTCAGCCCTGGTGTGTTTGGGCTCGAAACGTTTACCGCTAGATAGTCAGCTACATCAGCAAGTTCCTTGGCGCAGTATGCGTAGTCCTCCACCACCAAGGCCGGCTCAGTCAGCTTGTTCTTACCGATGTTGACCCCAATTATTGGGAGCTTTGCACCGGTTTCTCGAAGACTTCTTAGCCTGTTTGAAATCACCAGGGCGCCGTCGTTATTAAAGCCCATGCGATTAATCAATGCGCTTGAGGCGATTAGACGAAAAAGTCTTGGCTTTGGGTTTCCAGGCTGAGGTTTTGGTGTAACAGTTCCAACCTCGACATGACCAAAGCCTAATTTGTAAAGTCCCCTGACCATTTTGGCGTTCTTATCAAAACCAGCTGCAATACCCAGTCGATTTTCAAAGGTAAGGCCGGCTACTTCCGTAACGCTTCCGTGCTTTGGTGCTGGGAGCGCTACGCCAAAAAATCTGACAAGGAGTGCACCAAGGTGGTGAGCAAGTTCCGGATCAATCCATCTGAGAAAAAGACGAAAGACGAGTTTGTACATTACTGACGCAAATCTTTTATTGCCTCAGAAAAATCATCCAGGGAATCCCATGCCTGGTAGACACTGGCAAAACGCATGTAGGCTACATGGTCCAAATTCTTCAGTGGTTCCAAAATTGCTAAACCAATCTCTTGCGCATCAATGGAAGCAGCTCCGGTAGAGCGGAGAGTTTCCTCAACCTGCTGAGCAAGCAGAGCGAGATCAGCATCCGTCACTGGTCTTCCCTGACAGGCCTTTCTTACACCGGCAATAATCTTGTCTCGACTAAATGGCTCAGTTGCACCCGAGCGCTTAGTCACCATTAGAGATGCGGTTTCAACTGTGGTGAACCGCTTCTGACATTCTGGGCACTGCCGTCTTCTTCGAATAGAAGAGCCATCGTCCGATGTCCTCGAGTCAATTACTCGGGAGTCTGAGTGTCTACAAAATGGGCAGTGCATCAGTTACTAAATCTAATGCGAGCTGCCTCTCCATGGGCTGGAAGACCTTCGGCGTCGGCAAATTTTCTCAACATCTCGCTCACTGCCGCCAAAGACTCTGCTTCAAAATCAACCACTTGCTGCTGCCTCAGGAAGGTGTATACCGAAAGACCCGATGAGCGCCTTGCCTGGCCTGCAGTAGGAAGTACGTGATTCGAACCAGCCAGATAATCCCCCAGGCTGACAGGAGAATAACCACCCAAAAAGACGGCCCCGGCGTTAGTGATACTCTCCAGCACTTGCCTAGGGTTCTCAGTTTGAATCTCTAAGTGCTCTGTCGCATAGAGGTTGGCAATCTCTATTGCATCCGAAATGGAGCTAACTAAAACTAAGGCTGACTGCTCTCCCATCAGAGCTTTAGCCACTCTGTCTTTGTTTGGAGTTTTTACAAGCTGAGTTTCAACCTCTTTCTGCACCTCAGCCAGCAAACTTTCTGAATCAGTTAGTAGAACAGCTGCTGCGCTCTCGTCGTGCTCTGCTTGGGAAATTAGATCTGATGCAACCCAGGCTGGATTGGCTTTGGCATCAGCAATAATCAAGATTTCAGTCGGCCCAGCTTCAGAGTCAATGGCAATCTCGGACCGAAGGAGCTGCTTAGCTGTGGCAACATAAGCATTACCCGGGCCAGTCACAAGATCAACCCTCTGAAGTCCTATCTCTGAAACACCTTGCGCTAAGGCTGCAATCGCACTGGCACCGCCGATTGCGTAAACCTCATCAATGCCCAGCAGCTGCGCTGCGGCCAGGATCAGGGGGTGCGGATTACCGGCGTGATCTTTTTGTGCGGGGGAACATAAAACAATTCTCTTTACCCCGGCAACCTGAGCGGGAACAATGTTCATAATCACACTGGATGGATAGACCGCTTTTCCGCCTGGGGCATAAACACCAGCGGAATCAAATGGCACGAATCTCAGTTCCACTCGCCCACCGTCAGCAACCTCGAGACTTTGATTCTTTGGAAGATGCGATAGTGAAGCTTTTCTCACCCTGGCGATGGACTCTTCGAGAGCTTCTCTGACATCACGTGGCGTCTGATCAAGTGCTTCTTTGAGCTTGGTTGGAGGAACTCTGAACTGAGCTGGAACAACTCCGTCGAACTTTCTGGCGTGCTCACTGAGCGCCTGAAGACCTTGAGTGCTGACTTCTTGAATCAGAGCAGCGACCACGGATGAGACATCCGCTGCATTTTTAGCCCTTGGCAAGAGCTCAGCAACCGATTGATCATTGATTGGTTTATTCCAGTGAATCTCGCGCATAGCCAAGTTCTCGGTGAAGTTTGGAAAGATGCCCTAACCTTATCGGAAGAATGAGTACAGACCATAAAGACTTTGACCTCCTTGGCGAGGAAGCACTCAAGGCAGTATTTAGAAACCATGCCAGCGGCATAGCCATCGTCACTAGCCGAACCGAAAGTGGAGAGCCAATCGGCTTTACCGCATCCTCGGTCACATCACTGGGTTCAAATCCCCCTCTGGTGTCACTGAACATCGCCCAGGGGTCCTCCAGCTATCAGCACCTATGCGTTGGAGCAAAGCTGGCACTGCACACCCTGGATGAGGACACACTTCACCTTGCCAAACGGCTGGCTGGTCCAAAGGAGGATCGCTTCGATGGTAAAGAGCTTGAAGGGCCTTATTCACTTCCGATCTTTGCCGATGCTCCAGCGATACTCATCGGAGAGGTTCGACACCGATTCGAGGTCGAGCAAAATGCAGTTTTGATTATCTCTGGCCTTGAGGCATCTGTGGCTCGCGTGCCGAGTGCTCCGCTCGTCTACTTCCAGAGGGCTTGGCACACCATTGGAAAAAAGCTATCCGAAAAGGACTAGCTAACAGCGTCTGATCCCAGTAGAGCCTTTAGCTCACCAAAGAGATCTTGCCCGACCTTTACTCTCTGCGGAAGCATGAAGTGATTCACTCCGCTGGATGCTGTCAGCTTTACCTGCACCTCAACTGGTCCAGGGTGGGCATCCAGAATGGTTGCCAGTTGCATAAGCTTTTCCCTCGTTGCCATTGCCTCGGTTAAAGACAGCTGCAACACCCCTCCCCTGTCTCTGCCCGGTTCGATTACATCGATGGCAAAACCTTGTAGCACTACTTCTTCATCTCTGCGCGAAATGCGGCCGCGAATAGAGACAGTTAGGTCATCGACCAGCAGATCCCTGAATTCCTGGTAGGTCTTACCCATAAACATCACAGTGATTTCGCCAGAGAAATCCTCCACTGTCACCTGCGCATACTGATTACCCGATGAGCGAGCTATTCGATGTTGAACCTGAGTGATAAGCCCTGCGATAGTGACAGTTTCACCATCGGCTAGTTCACTATCCCGAAGTGCTGCAGTTCCCATGTCAGAAAATCTCATCAGCTCAGCTTCCATGCCAGCCAGCGGATGATCTGAGACATAGAGTCCAAGCATCTCTCGCTCGTGAGCCAACAGATCTCGTTTTGTCCACTCCGGCAGATCAGGGATTGCCACTGAAGAGCTGTCATCCTCGAGCAGATCCCCAAAGAGATCCATCTGACCGCCCGCTGCTTCGCGCTTAAGTACTGCAGAGGCATCAATGGCCTCTTCGTGAATTGCAAATAGCGCTCGACGGGTGTGGCCAAGAGAGTCAAATGCTCCAGCCTTGATAAGTGATTCGACCACTCTTTTAGTGCAGGCAATTGCCGGAGCGCGGCGCAGATAATCATCGAAGGAGGAAAAGTGTGGATCTCTTGATTGAGCTATGGCGTCAACAACATTTTGGCCGACGTTCCTAATTGCCGCTAGACCAAAGCGAATGTCCTCGCCGACCGCGGCGAATATGTCAATCGACTGATTAACATCAGGTGGCAAAACTCGAATACCCATCTTTCGGCATTCATTGAGATATACACCGAGTTTGTCCTTCGAATCGCCAACTGAAGTGAGCAGTGCCGCCATGTACTCGGCCGGGAAGTTTGCTTTCAGGTAAGCGGTCCAGTAGCTAAGCACCGCATAACCGGCGGAGTGAGCCTTGTTGAAGGCATAGTCGGCGAACGGCAGAAGCGTGTCCCAAAGTGCTTTGATTGCCGATGGCGAATAACCGTTGGCTCTCATACCGCTTGAGAACATTTCAAACTGCTTCTCCAGCTCCTCAGGTTTCTTCTTACCCATTGCCCTTCGAAGCAGATCCGCCTGACCGAGGGTGTAACCAGCAACTCTCTGAGCAACTGCCATCACCTGCTCCTGATAAACAATCAGGCCGTAGGTGGGATCAAGAATTTCTCTAAGGGGTTCGGTGAGCTCGGGGTGAACACCTTCAGATTGCTGCTGGCCATTTTTCCGCTGAGCGTAATTAGTGTGTGAATTCATACCCATTGGACCTGGGCGATAGAGCGCAATCACGGCTGATATGTGTTCAAACTCTGATGGCTTGAGCATTCTTAGCAGAGAGCGCATGTTGTTTCCATCAAGCTGGAAAACCCCCAAAGTCTCGCCTCTGGATAGCAGTTCGAAGGTCTTGGTATCTGCGTTTAGGTCGAGCTCTTCTAAAACCACCTCGACACCTCGGTTGTTTCGGATGTTGGTGAGCGCATCGTCAATAACCGTTAGGTTTCTAAGACCCAGGAAGTCCATCTTCAAAAGACCCAAATCCTCACAGGGAGGTTGGTCGAACTGAGTGATGATTGCGCCATCCTCTTCACGCTTCATGATCGGAATTACTTCCATCAGCGGTTTGGCCGACATTATGACTCCAGCGGCGTGAACAGAAGACTGACGCTTGAGTGATTCAAGTCCCTTGGCCAAGTCGAAAACTTCTTTGCTCTCAGGATCTGAGTCGATGATGTCTCGGAACTCTGCACCCTCTGCGTATCTCTCCGACTCTTTATTGATGACATCGTCCAAAGAGACATCTCGACCTAAAACCATCGGCGGCATGGCCTTTGTCAGACGCTCACCAATTGCATAGGGTTTTCCTAGAACTCTGGCTGCGTCCTTGATGGCTTGCTTAGCCTTGATGGTTCCAAATGTCACAATCTGTGCAACGCGATCGTCTCCATATTTCTCGGTGACATAGCGAATCACCTCGGGTCTTCTGCGGTCATCGAAGTCAACATCGATATCAGGCATGGATAAACGCTCAGGATTCAAAAACCTCTCAAAAATCAGATCGTGTTCCAGCGGATCCAGTTCAGTAATGCCGAGTGCATAGGAGGCAAGTGAGCCGGCCGCGGATCCTCTTCCAGGTCCAACCCTGATTCCCTGACTGCGCGCCCAGGCAATGAAGTCGGAAACTACGAGGAAGTAACCTGGGAAACCCATCTTGATGATCACTTGAATTTCGTAATCAACCTGCTGGCGGTGGCGCTCACTAAAACCATTTGGATAGCGGCGCTCCATACCCTTCCAAACTTCCTTCTCAAACCAGCCGGCTTCGGTTTCCCCCTCCGGTACAGGAAAGCGTGGCAGGAGATCCTGTTTTTCAAAATCAATTTGGCAACGCTCAGCGATTAGCAGAGTGTTATCGCAAGCCTGGTCCAGCTCAGAAAAGATTCTGCGCATTTCTTGGGCTGACTTTAGGTAGTACTCCTGTGACTCAAAGCGGAAGCGCCTGGGATCTGTGAGGTTTGTTCCAGTTTGCACGCAAAGCAGCGCTTCATGAGCTTCGTGGTCTGCTTTTTCAACGTAGTGAAGATCGTTGGTGGCAACCAGCGGGAGGGATAGGTCCTTGCTTAGCCTTAGAAGGTCGTCTCTCACTCGCTTTTCAATATCAAGAGAGTGATCCATAACTTCAACAAAAAAGTTGCCATCGCCAAAAATGTCTCTCAGCTGCGCGGCGGCTTTCACAGCTTCGTCATACTGGCCTAGGCGAAGTCTTGTCTGGACTTCCCCACCGGGACATCCTGTGGTCGCAATAAGATCTTTGGCATACTTCGCCATCAGTTCTTTATCGATCCGGGGCTTGACATAAAAGCCGCTCAGATATCCCTCACTACTGAGTCTGAATAAGTTGTTCATCCCGAGATTGGAAGTTGCCCATATGGTCAGGTGTGTGTAGGCACCACCACCAGAGACATCGTCCTCACCGCCATCTGCCCAGCGAACTTTTGTTTTCTCAAGTCTGGAGCCAGGAGCAACGTACGCCTCAATGCCGATGATCGGCTTGATTCCAGCGGCCTTAGATTGTTTCCAAAACTCATATGCCCCATGGGTATTGCCGTGATCGGTCATTGCAATCGCAGGCATCTGCAGTTCGGCAGCTTTGGTTACCAGGGGCTTGATTCGGGCGGCACCATCAAGCATGGAATATTCGGTGTGGTTGTGCAGATGAACAAACGACTTATCTGACACTTACAACCCCTTGGCTAGGCAACAATGCTAAAGCCGGAAATGGGGATCGCGGAGCGTGGCGAGCGATGTCTTCAAATCCTCTGGGTACTCGCTTGTGAATTCAAGCTGTTTGCCAGTAGTTGGGTGCTCAAAGGCAAGTTTTACCGCATGGAGCCACTGCCTTTTCAGGCCAAGCTTCTCGGCCAGTTTGGGGTCCGCGCCATACAGATCATCCCCCACCAGCGGGTGGTGAAAATGGGAGAAGTGAACTCGAATTTGATGAGTTCTTCCGGTTTCCAGACCTACTTCCATGAGGGCTGCCGTTGGCAGAACCTCTAGGGTCTGAAAGTGAGTGACCGAAGGCTTGCCCTCCTTCGAGATTGTGAACTTGTAGTCATGTCGCTGACTTCTAGCAATTGGGGTATCAATAGTCCCTGCCGGTGGCTCTGGGTGCCCTTGGACCAATGCGTGATAGGTCTTCTTAACCACTCGATCCCTGAAGGCCTGCTTAAGTACTGAATAGGCTCGCTCGCTCTTAGCAAGCACCATCAAACCCGAAGTTCCAACATCCAATCGCTGAACAATCCCCTGCCGCTCCTGCGCACCTGAGGTTGCTAGGTGAATTCCTCGACTGAGTAGAACCCCACCCACAGAAGGTCCTGAGAAGCCCTGAGATGGGTGTGAGACAACACCGGCAGGTTTGTCCACCACCACGATGTCTTTATCTTGGTAAACCACCTTCAGCTCAGGCACGTCTTCCGCAATTAAAGAAACCTGTTCGCCGCGTTCTTCAAGATCAACTTCAATTAGCTGATTTGCCTGAAGCTTCAATGACTTATCTGCCTTGAGATTATCAACCGAAACTTTGCCCTGCTCAATCAGGGTCATTACTTGCGAGCGGCTAAGTCCAAGCATTTTTGCAAGGGCTGCGTCCAATCTTTCACCAACCCTGGCTTCGGGAACGGGCAGCAACTTACTTGGCACTACCGCCACCTATTTCATCACCGCGAAGAGTTCGATAAATCGCAAGTGCGACAGCCATCACTAAGAAACTGTCCGCAAGATTGAAGATTGGAAAATTGAATGGAATTTGCAGAAAATCAACCACGTGACCGTTCAGAAAAGCTGGTGGCTTGAGTGCCCTGTCAATTAGATTGCCAAATGCTCCACCAAGTCCGAAACCAGCGATGATCGCCCAGCCCAGGGTTTTCACTCTGGGCCCGAAAATAATCATCAGGGTGCTAGCGGTAAGAGAGATTAAAGTCAGAATCCAGGTTGCGCCTAGTCCGAGTGAAAATGCTGCTGCATCGTTATAAGCAAGGCGAAATGTTAGAAGCTCTGGGATTATGACCATCGGAGAACCAGCTAAGTTGGCTTCCGCCCAAAATTTGGTTAGCTGATCAATAGCAACAATTGCGACAGCCAATCCGAAGAAAAGGCTAACTCGTTGTCGCTTAGTACCGTTTGTCTTCACTCTCGGTTGGTTTCTCGTCCTGCGGCTCTTCGTAGGCCGAGTAGCTGTTTGAGGTGACCTGAGTCTCTTGGTACTGACCAAGTGGCATGGGGTCTCTGCTGTAGTAATCCATCTCGACGCTAGCTTCGGAAACCGGCGAAACTTCCTCATCTATCTTGAGGTAGGCCTCTTCGCTAAGAATTGATTCCAGCTGTCCCTGAATGTAATCACGCAGCTTGGCTCTGTACTCGGCTTCAAAACGCTTCAAGTCTTCAATGGACTCTTCAACCGTGCGGCGATCAAGTTCAAGCTGGTTCAGAGTCTCTCTAGCCTGGGCCTCGGCATCCCTTAGGACACGAGCCGCTTGCTTTTGAGCCTCGCGAATAATCTGTTCGCGCTTTACTCGTCCCTCTTGGACGTGATCTGCATGGAGCTTCTGAGCCAATTCAATGATGCTCCGGGAGGCATCTGCTCCCTCGCCAGTTGGCTGAGGATCGACTGCAGTTGGGAATGGTTCTACTGCGATGCCAGCTTCCTGGGGCAATGCAGAGCGGGTCTTGAGTTCTTCGTTTTCGGCAAGGATCTTGCGTAGCTCGACCACGACCTCATCCAGGTAATCGTCTACCTCGTCCTGGTCGTAACCCTCACGGAATTTAGTTACCTGAAACCGCTTGGCCAGAATGTCCTCTGGGGATAACGCCATTTCTCACCTTCCCTTGGCCTAGAAAGCCAAAGCCTATGCTATTCCCCTCTACAGGGACCTAGCAAAGCCCTGCAGGATAATTACCGCAAAAAACACCACTGTCCAAGCCAAATCTAGGGCTATGCCACCAAGTCGCAGTGGCGGGACAAATCTTCGAACAAACTTCAGCGGCGGATCGGTCAGGGTATAGGCGAAATCCAAAATTGGAAGAAGCAGACCCCTAGGTTTCCAGCTGGGATTGAAGCTCATAACAAGATCAGAGATAAACCTCGCCAGCATGGCAAAGACGAAAATCTGCAGGGCCCAATAAAGGACAAAACCAATCAGGCTCATCAGCTACTGCATTAGGTCTTCGGGTTCGCCCTCATCTGATTCGGCGTCAGTAACCGCAACATTGTGTGGGCTTAGCAAGAATACTTTTGAGGTAACGCGGCGCAGGTGGCCCTCTAGTCCCTCTTTGAGACCAATCATGAAGTCCAGCATGCGCTTGGCATCTGCTTCGCTCATGGCGCCGATGTTAATGATCACGGGCACACCGGTTCGGTAATGAGCAGCGACTTCCTTAGCATCCGCATAGGTCTGAGGGTCAAGGGTGACAATCTCAGACATGTCAGACGATCGACGAGGCCTGGGTGCAGCTTTGGTCTTTACTGCTCCCTCGGCTTTTGGACTCTCCGATGTGCCGAATCCAAAAAAGCCAAGAACCTGATTGACAATACCCATCTAAAACTCCTCAGTTCTCCATCAAGACTAAGCCGAATATTCCCGGGGGCCAGTAATGGCACTCCCAACTCGAATATGTGTCGCCCCCATGGCAATTGCCACCTCAAAGTCCTCACTCATCCCCATTGATAGCGCAGTGGCCGAAGGGGCTAGCTGCCTAACCACCTCAGAGAGCTGACGAGCCTTTTCGAACTCAGATTCAGGATCTTCGCCCAATCCAGCAACTGCCATCACCCCAAGCAGAGTGATCCGAGGGACTGAAAGAACCTCTTCCGTAAGTGCTTTGAGATTTTCTTCACTCACTCCCCCGCGATTTTCATCAGAGGTCAGGTTCAGTTCAATAAATCCATCAACCTGAGCATCCTGATTTTCTAACTGCTTAGCAAGTTCTCGAACCAGCGATGGTCTGTCAATCGAGTGAATCGTGCTGGCATAGCGAAGAACGCTCTTAACCTTGTTGGTTTGTAACTGACCCACGAAATGCCAGTCGGCCCTGGGAAAAACCTTTGCAACTTCAGCAGCTTTTTGCGAGGCTTCCTGATCTCGGTTTTCACCAAATTCAAGCTGCCCAAGAGCGGCAAGGTCAATGACCATCTGCGCTGGGTGGTTTTTAGTGACGACAATCAGGTTGATTGAGTCTGGAGTTCGCCCTGAATTTGTTGCAGCTTTACTGATTCGCTCCTGCACTGAGCGATAGCGCTCAGCTAAATCCATTAGCGGAAGAATTCAGGAAGATCTAAATCGTCACCAAATGCGCCACGTTGTGATGTAGCAGTTGGTTGTGACTGAACATATTCAGGCTCAGCAGCAATCTCTTCGATTGGAGGTAGCTCCACCTCTGCCTCAGGTTCGCTGACCAAAGCGTCTTCCAATGCACTGGATCCAATGCTCGCTGATTCAAACTTTCTGTGCTTGGGCTCTCCACCGTCAAAACCAGCAGCGATCACGGTGATACGGACCTCATCGCCAAGAGTGTCTTCAATAGTTGCTCCAAAAATAATGTTTGCTTCTGGGCTAACGGCCTCTTGGACCAGCCTGGCAGCGTCGTCGATTTCGTGAAGTCCCAAATCTGACGCACCTTGGACCAACAGAAGAACTCCGTGAGCTCCTTCGATGGTCGCCTCCAGTAGCGGCGAAGAAATTGCAATCTCCGCAGCACGCACCGCGCGGTCTTCACCCTTAGCGCTACCAATACCCATCAGAGCAGAACCTGCACCTTGCATTACCGACTTGACGTCATTGAAGTCGAGGTTGATCAGCCCAGGAATAACAATCAAATCGCTGATTCCCTGAACACCTGCACGTAGCACATCATCGGCTGTCATAAAGGCCTCTAGGGCGGAAACCTTCTTGTTTGACATTTCTAGTAGTCGCTGGTTTGGCACAACAATCAGAGTGTCAACCTCAGAGCGAAGAGCACGAATGCCTTCGTCCGCTTGTATCGCGCGTCTTTTACCCTCAAAATTAAACGGCCTAGTGACAACGCCTACGGTCAAAGCCCCCAGACGCTTGGCAATCTTCGCCACGATTGGTGCTCCACCGGTTCCGGTTCCACCACCCTCGCCAGCGGTCACAAACACCATGTCTGCACCCTTGAGTGCTGCCTCGATTTCGGCTTCATGCTCCTCGGCTGCCCGACGACCAATTTCAGGATCAGCGCCCGCTCCAAGGCCGCGAGTGACATCCCTGCCGATACTCAGCTTGATGTCAGCATCGCTCATAAGAAGTGCCTGGGCGTCTGTATTGATAGCTACGAATTCAACTCCGCGCAAACCTGCCTGAATCATTCGGTTTAGCGCATTGACACCACCGCCTCCAACGCCAACGACCTTGATGACTGCTTGATAGTTGGGTGACTGGGTCACGGTATGCCTCCTGCTAGAAAACTCTCAAGTTAAGGCTGAGGCTTAACTTTCCAGAAAGTTTTCAATTAGCGGCAAGAAGTTAGGCCCAAAATCCTTGTAATTACGCGAGATTGTCGGGCGTGTCGCAAACAATAGGTAAACAGCTAGTCGTGGCTGACAACCGGCGCATTGGGAGATGAAACATCGATTTTCACTCCAGGTTTTTGACCAGTTGCCAGCAGTGAGTCGAGCACCTCTGCCTTCAGTAGCGGCTGTGAGTTATCTCCCCAGATCACGCCGATTCCACCCTGGCGCAAAGTGAAGTTACTGGTGAGCTGCTGGGAAACCCTGACAGAGGCAATCTTGAGATACAGCTCGACCGGAAGGGAAAGCATAAGTTCGACCGCGTGAGCAAACCTAGGATCGGTTTCAGGATTGCCCTCGAAATCAAACAGCGGATAAACGCTGAGGTCCTCAGCTGATCCAATCCTCACGCCAGCTGCATCAAACAAAAATGACTGGCCGCTTCTTTGCAAAATCATCAGCGGTTGGCGTTCTCGGACCTTAACCCTGAGGGTGCTGGGGGGATCAGCTTGAAACGTGAAGGTCTCAATCAGTTCATATCCAACCAGTAGTCCAGCAACTTCGGCATCGCTAATCATGGTGAGCGATTTTCCCTTGAGTGGTTCGAGGGAAGCTACCAATCTTTTCTCATCCAATCTCTCCGTGCCAGCCACAACTATCTTCTCGATTGCGAAAAGTGGGGTAAGAAAACTTGCAATCAATAGCCCCACTACCACCAGAGGAGTCAGCACAATCATTACTCGGCCAAGAATTGTGAAAGGGCCAAGCGAAGATTGAGATTTTTTTGCTCTTGCTGGCTTGCGGCGTTCCCGGCGAATTAATTCACGATCAGTTTTCTTCAACTACTTCTCCAGCGCTGCCAATAGATCGGGAACTATTCGATAAATATCTCCGCAACCCATGGTGATAATGAAATCACCTTCTTTTGCCAGATTTGCCGCAGCGGACGGAACATCATCCCAGTTCGGCACATAGTGCATGTTCTTTGGTCTTTGACTTCGGATAGCAATCATCTCCCCCGTCACGCCAGGTTCGGGGTCTTCCCTGGCTGGGTAAATGTCCGTGACTACTGCCTCATCACTTAGCAGCAAGGCGTCGGCAAACTCCTGGGCAAAAAGTCTGGTTCGGCTAAAAAGATGGGGCTGAAAAACAGTTATCAATCGACCATGTCCAACAACTGCTCGAGCGGCTTTCAGCGCCGCGACAACTTCTGTTGGGTGGTGAGCAAAGTCGTCATAAACCCTCACCCCTCGCCTTTCACCATGCAGCTCAAATCTGCGCTCGGTGCCACCAAAGCTGGCAATCGCCTGGACGGTCTCGGAAAGTCCGTATCCAAGACCGACGACAGCAGCAGCCGCAGCGGCTGCATTCAGAGCATTGTGATGGCCCGGAATCTTGAGCGTGGCACTCGCAGATTGACCTTCGTGCGAAAGGGTGAAGGTTACATTGGGGCCAGTTGCGTCCACTTCTGTGAGTCTAAAGTCGGCACCAGCTGCCTCACCAAAGGTGATTACCTTTTTATGGGTCAGCAACCTGCTAACTGCCACCGCTCCCGCATCATCCGCTGAAATCACAACTGCAGATTTGGCTGAGTTGGCAAACTTCGCAAACTCGGCCTGGAATGCCTCGAGTGATCCATAGTGATCGAGGTGGTCGGGATCAACATTTGTGATAACCGCAACGGAAGTGTCGTAGTGGAGAAAGCTACTGTCAGATTCATCAGCCTCAATGACAAAATGCTCCCCGTTACCAAATGCACTTGATGCTCCGTACTCAGCAATCACACCGCCATTGACAAAACTTGGACTTGCGCCAAGGCGATTCAGTGCGGTGATAATCATCCCGGTGGTGGTGGTTTTGCCGTGCGCACCGGCAACTGCAATTAGGTTTCCCCGTGAAGCCAGGTGAGCCAAAAGTGCTGATCGGTGAAGGGTTGGAATACCAAGCTCTTTTGCCTTTAGGTATTCGGGATTGTTTGGCCATAGCGCGCTGGTAAAAACCACTGTGTTTGGACTTTTCAGATTTTCAGCGTCGTGACCGATGGTAATTTCGGCTCCAAGAGCTCTTAGTGCCTTGGTGTTGGGGCTCTCTCTTACGTCACTACCGCTAACCCTGTTACCCATGCCCAAAACAAGACGGGCGATTCCAGACATACCAGATCCGCCGATGCCGATGAAATGGACATGACCTAGCTCATTTGGAATCGCTACGGAGTAATCAGGCTTAATCACCGTCTAAGTATTCACCGCCTGCAGAACAAGATCCCTAAGCTGCTCGGCCGAGTCGATTACTGCAACACTCTTGGCAGCCTTTGACATCTCGGTGAGTGTTGGCTGGTGGCTGATCATTGGGATTACCTGCTCGGTTATGTAGGAAGATGAAAAGTCCTTATCGTCAACCAATACCCCACCACCTGCTTCAACCACCGTCTTTGCGTTGTGTCTTTGCTCACCATTACCAACCGGATATGGAACGTAGACCGCTGGCAATCCGCAGGCCGTGAATTCTCCAATGGTTGAGGACCCGGCTCTCGAAACTGCCAAGTCGCTGGCTGCGATAGCTGCTTCCATGGAGCTGCAGTAACGCATGCGAATAAATCCAGGTGAGACTTCCTCGGCAAACTCAGAGTTTGGGCCAACAATGTGAAGAACCTGAATCCCAGCTTGACTGAGTTGTTTCCTACTTAGTTCAACGGCTTGGTTGATGCTTTTGGCACCTTGCGATCCACCCGTCACCAACAGAGTCGGAGAGGAGGGATCAAGGCCAAGCTCCACTCTTGCCTGACCCTTGTCATAACCTGCAACAATCTTCGCGAACTCCTTGCGCAGCGGCATACCAACAATTGCCGCACTGGTTAGGTTTGTGTTCGGAAAACAAACTGCAACGTACTTAGTCAGTTTCGATCCGAGGCGGTTAGCAAATCCAGCAATGGCATTAGCCTCGTGAATGACAAGTGGGGTGCCAGTGAAAAAAGCTCCCAGGTAAGCCGGAGCTGATGCGTATCCCCCGAATCCGACAACAGCCGAAATCTTTTCTCTTCGAATTAGCAAAGCGACCTTGATGCTCGATAACAAGAGCCGAAATGGAAATAAGAGCGCCATTGGAGATAGTTTTCTTGGTAGCGGGAGTCTGGCGATTGTCACCAGAGTAAAACCGCGCTCCGGGACGAGCCTGTGCTCAAGACCCTCCCTCGTGCCAAGAGCAATGACATCGTGACCATCGGATCTGAGAAGTTCAGCGAGTGCAAGTAGCGGATTGACATGGCCACCGGTTCCTCCGCCAGCCAGCAGGAACCTCATCTAAGACTTCCTTCGTCCCTGTTGATTAATTCGATCTCGCTCCACAGCTAATACCACGCCAATAGCTCCCATTGTTGAGATTAGGGAAGACCCACCCGCGGAGATCATCGGGAGCGGCACACCTAAAACCGGAAACAGCCCGAGCACAACACCAATGTTGATAAAAGCCTGCATCGAAATCCAGACCATAACCCCGGCCACAATGTTGCGCGAAAAAGGGTTGGTTTGCAGTCGAGCGATGTGAAACAGAGTCATAGCTAAAAACAGAAATAGAAGAATTACCGCCCCAGCACCCAAGGTGCCAAGCTCCTCACCGATAACAGCAAAGATAAAGTCGTTCTCCACCTCGGGAATCCAGCTCCACTTGAGCTTCGACCTACCCAAACCAGTCCCCCAGAAACCTCCTGATGCCAGCGCCCAAGTGCCTTTCTCGAACTGCCACATCACGCCCGCGGGATCTGCAGCTTCAGGATTTAACCAAGCTTCAAAGCGAATCCTTCTCGAGGGAGAAGTGTAAATAGCAGCAGCTGCAACAGCGGCAACAGCAGCGCCTAGCCCCAGCCAATTAGAAAGCTTCATTCCGGCAAACAAAAACATACCCATCAGAGTGAAACCCATCACCACTCCGGTGCCAAGGTCTCTTCCAACTAACACAACCAGCGCTAGGGCAACACCGGAGACCGCGAGAACCATTCGCCAAATCTGCTTGTCCGTTTCCGGATCTTGATGGAGCTGGGCCAATTGCAGCCCAAGGCCAACAATCAGCCCTATCTTGAGAAACTCAGCAGGCTGAATGGTTGTAATCCCAAGATCCAGCCAGTTTCTATTTCCGTTTCTCTCCTCACCAAAAAACACTGTCACTAGCTGAATCACCAAAAGCGCCAGCAAAGCAGGCGGGGCAAACCTGCGGAACGTGCTCATCTTTAGGTTCGATAACACAACCAGAAAAATCAATCCCGAAAAGGCGTAGAGCGCTTGACGCATGAACACATCCGCCGCATTTTCGGTTTCCTTGTAGCTATCAACAACCGAAGCACTTGCCACCATGATTAGCCCAAAAGCAACTAGCAGAAGTGTGAGACCCAGTAGTAAAACCGCCGGGCGCGACTGCGCCTTGAAACTTGGTTTGACTGCATCGCGAATGGTCACTTCAAGTCCTCCACCGATGCAATGAACTGGTTTCCGCGATCGGCATAATCCTGGAACTGATCCATGGACGCTGCTGCCGGCGCGAGCAGCACGACATCCCCTGGTTTAGCAAGCTCCTTGGCTGCCCTGACCGCCTGTTGCATAACCCGTTCTCCTGAAATGACCCTAACTGGAAGGCCAGGTAAAACCTCGGAGAAAAGCCGCTCAAGCTCCTGGGTGTCACTGCCGATGATGATGGCTCCGCGAAGTCTTGAGCCATGACTTTCGATCAGCTCTCTTGGCGAGGTGCCCTTCAGTAGTCCCCCGACTATCCAAACCAGAGAGTCGTAGCTTCGCAGGGAGCTATCGGCGGCATGAGGATTGGTGGCCTTGGAGTCGTTGACATATCTAACGCCAGCAATCTCTGCGACCAATTGATTGCGGTGTGGGGAAAGTTTGAATGAGCTAATTGCCTTGCGGATGGCGCCAGGAGAAACGCCCGCGGCTCTTGCCAAAGCAGTTGCAGCCGCAATGTTTGCTAACAGCTGCGGCGAAGGGTCCGCGATGTTCTTGATCTCGTCCAGGGTTGCAATCTCAAGCGCTTCAGTTGCGCGATTTTCCAGGAATGCTCGGTCTACTAAAACATCTTCTACATAACCAACCGAAGATTTCTGCGGGCTAAACAGAGAAAAGGAGATACCCCTGCAACCATCCTGGACATCGGCTCCCTGGGCAGCTTCAAATGTTTTCTTGTCCTGCTCGTTGAAAACTATGGCCGATTGCGTGCCAGTGTAGATCTTTGACTTTGCAGCAAAGTAATTTGCCTGCCCATCGTGCCAGTCGTAGTGATCCTCAGCAAAGTTTAGAAAACCACTGGCTAAGGGCTCGATAGAGCCCAGATAGTGAAGTTGGAAACTAGAGAGCTCGACCACTAAATAGTCAAAACCCTCGGGTTCTCGTATGGCGTCCAAAATTGGAAAGCCAATATTGCCGCAGGCTACCGACCGAAAGCCCTCACTGCTAAGCATGGCTGAGGTCAGCTCACAGGTGGTTGTCTTGCCATTGGTTCCGGTTACAACAATCCACTGCGCAATCCGCGGCGTTTTATCTCTCAGTCGCCAAGCTAAATCAATATCTGTCATTAGTGGCACAGATTTTTCTCTTAGCGCTACCACTAGCGGATGGCGAGGATTGAAACCGGGTGAAACAACTGCGAAATCAATCTTTCCCAACTGATCAATTGCGGCTGGTTCTTCTGTAGGCAAAAACCTAGAGCCAATAACCTCGGTGAGCTCGATTAGCTTTGGGTCCGCCTCTTTGCCAATCGCAACGGTCTTGACTCCGAGTTCGACAAGAGTATCGACAACGCTGAAGCCACTCTTTCCTAGACCCAGCACAACGGCTGAGAGATTTGACCAGTCAGCATGCCAGGACGATGGCAAAGTCATAGCCCGTAGACCCACTCCACGTAGAACAGTCCGACGCCGGCGGCAACACACAGTGCGGAGATGATCCAGAACCTAACAACAATTGTGATCTCGGCCCAACCCTTTAGTTCGAAGTGGTGATGCAGTGGAGACATCCGGAAAATCCGTTTACCAACTCCTGTTCGCCACTTGGTGTATTTGAAGTAGCCACGCTGCAGGACAACCGAGCCTGTGACGATAACAAACAGACCACCGATGAGAATCAATAGCAGCTCTGTGCGAGAGAGAATCGCCAGAGCGGCCAGGGCACCGCCGAGACCCTGAGAGCCAGTGTCTCCCATGATTAGCTGAGCAGGAGAAGTGTTCCACCACAAAAAGCCCAGGCAAGCTCCGACAATTGCAGCAGATACAACTGCTAAATCGAGCGGATCTCTAACCTCGTAGCAGGCAGAAAGATTTTCAACGGCAGTTCGACAAGACTGATTGAACTGCCAGAAGCCAATGACGACATAGGCGCCAATTGCAATGACCGCGGAACCGCTGGCAAGACCGTCTAAACCATCGGCAATGTTGACTCCGTTTGAGGAGCTGGCCACCAGTAAAAAGATCCAGGCAACAAAAAGGATCATGCCGATTGTGCTTCCCCAGAAGAACAGGTCAATTGGCAGATCTCGAAACAAAGAAATGTGTGTGGAAGCTGGAGTCAGTCCCTGGGCATCTGGAAATTGAAGGGCCAGAATTGCGAAGGTGATGGCAACAGCGGCCTGTCCGGCTATCTTTGCCCAACCGCCAAGGCCAAGGCTGCGCTGATTTCTAACTTTTAGAAAATCATCGATGAACCCAACCGCACCCAGGCCAAGCATCATAAATAAAACCAGCAGGGCTGATGGACTGGGGATCTCCTCATTAGCCAACTTGGCGATGAAATAGGCAAGTGTTGCGGAGCCGAGGATAACCACGCCACCCATAGTTGGCGTGCCGCGCTTAGTCTGATGAGTCTGTGGTCCATCGTCGCGAATAAATTGACCCCACTGCAATTTCTTTGCAATGCGAATAAAGACCGGGGTTGCAAACAGAGCTAGAAACAAGGAAATGCCACCTGCGGCTAATAAAGCTCTCACTTCACACCCGCCAAGTCATCTCCAAGGAACCTCAACCCCGCGATATTACTTGCCTTTACTAGCACCACATCGCCAGGCGCAAGCCTTTCGTGGATTATGTCGAAGGCATTGGCAAGAGAATCAATGAATTCGCTCTCCCCACTCCAGCTGCCCTCCTGCGAGGCGGCCATGTGAATTAGCTTGGCGGAATCGCCAACCACAAAGAGTTTGTCGATGTTCAATCGCACCACCAGGCGACCGATTGCATCATGCTCCTCAGCTGAGTACTCACCAAGCTCAGCCATGTGACCAAGAACCGCAACAGTTCTGTGTCCCTGACGACCAATGACGGCGAGTGTTTGCAGAGCTGCCTTCATTGAATCTGGAGAAGCGTTGTAGGCATCATTGATCACCCAGTAGCCACCGGGAGCTTCTATGAGCTGCATTCGCCATCGCTCCACCATGGATATTTTTTGGGCAATCGCAAGACAATCATCAACCGATGCCCCAAGTGTGTGAGCTGCAGCCAGTGCCGCCATCAGGTTCATGGCCTGATGCTCACCGAGAATCTTTAGCGTGACGGAATACTCTTTTTGATCAACCAAAAGTTTTATTGCTGTGCCATTTAGAGTCAGCTCTGTACTCAATATTCGATAGTCAGCGTCGCTAGCAAAACCAAATCCGAGGGTTTTTCCAGAGAAAGAAAATCGCCTAACCTTCGGATCGTCATAGTTCAAGATTGCAATCTGCTTGATGTATGGCATCATCTCGGCTTTGATTTTCTCTGTTACTTCGATGCCGCCAAACTCTCCGGCATGAGCCATACCTACTTTGAGCTGGATTCCGATATCGGGCTTGGTCCACCGCGCAAGTCGGTCAATACTTCCAACCCCTGCTGCACCAAGCTCCAGCACCAAATACTTCGTCTGTCGAGTGATTCTGAGAACGGTTATCGGTAATCCCACTTCGTTATTGAACGAAGCTATCGGTGCAACTGTCTCACCCAGTGGCTCCAGCATCTTTGCCAACAGATTCTTGGTGGAGGTTTTTCCATTGGAGCCAGTAATTCCGATAACCCTTAGTTGGCCAGCTGCCCGAACTTCATTTAAGACATACTCAGCTAAAGAGTTCAGTGCCTCAATGGTGTCTTGGACAACAATCTGATCAATCTCCACTTCTGCTAGTGGAGCAGAGACAATCGCTAAAGATGCTCCAGAGAGCAGCGCGTCCACAACGTACTTGTGGCCATCTTCTTTCTCACCAAGTTTTGCTACAAATACTCCTCCCTTGGTGATTTCCCTGCTGTCAGTCTGAACACTTCCAGACACTGCGGCTCCGGGATCTCCGCGAAAGATAGTTCCAGAAACTGCTTTAGCAATCTGATCAAGAGTTAGTTCAATCACCCTGCACCGCCAATCGAGCCTGCTCTATGGCATTGAAAGGAACCTTGACTCCAGAAATCTCTCTATATCGAAGTTGGCCTGGCCCGCACCACAGCACAGCTCCGGTCTTTTCGGTTGCAGCGACCGCCTTTCTGATGGCGAGAGCGGGATCGGGCTCTTCGAAAACTTTTGCGGAGAGTGTTTTTGCTGCGAGAAGTAGCTGCGCTCTTATTTGTGCGGGATCCTCATCCCGCGGGTGCTGATCTGTAATAAAGACTCTTTTGGCACCATCCAGGGCAAGTCCCATTTCCTCGCGCTTACCTTTGTCCCGATTACCCGACGCTCCCAGCACCACCGTCAGTTCTGGATAGCGAGAGCTCAGTTCCCCGACTGCGGCAGCAACTCCTGCGGGAGTGTGGGCATAGTCAACATAAACATGAGGCTGCAGGGGGCTAACTAGTTCCAGTCTTCCTGGAATTTGCGGATCAATCTTTTCGATAGCTGGCATTAGCTCATCTGCGAAGAAGCCGTATTCCATCAACATCACAACTGCCAGTCCAAGGTTTTTGGCCATTAGCTCGCCCCGCTCAAATCTCGCGGTTACCTTTTGCTTTCCGGAAACAACTATTTGCCCATCCGAGTAGGAAATTTGGTAGTCGAGGTTTTTTCCAATCCCAACCTTAGGAATTGCAATCTCCTTGAAAAGTTTTTCGCCCCAGTGATCTTCGACGTTGATTACTGCCTTATCCGAAAATTCGTCAGTGAAAAGTTTGGCTTTTGCGCTCAGGTAGTTTTCCATGGTTGCAAAGTCATCCAGATGATCACGCGAAAGATTAGTAAATCCAGAGACCTGAAAGTGCAGGCCATCTACTCGGTTACGAACCAGGGCCTGGGCCGATACCTCCAGCGCTGCTTTACTCTGACCCGAACTTCGCATCTGCGATAAAAGCTGGTGGATGCGCGGTGCCTCGGGGGTTGTTAGTTCGCTAAGTAGCTCGCTGTCACCGACAATTTGGCCAGCCGAGCTAATCAACCCAGCTGGCTCCCCTAACGCGACCAGCAGTCTTTGCAAATAGTGCGAAACAGATGTCTTACCGTTAGTTCCAGTTACTGCGAAAAGGCCAGTTGCTGGGGTTTGAAAAACTCTTGCTGCCAATTCACCGGCAATTTCTCTTGGCTGCTTATGGAGCATTAGCGGAATGGGATAGTTCCCGGGCCTGTCGGTTAAAACTGCCACTGCTCCTGCGGCAATTGCCTGATCAAGAAAATCGAGACCATGATGCTTTTTTCCTGGGCAGGCAACAAAGATGAATCCGTTTTCAACGTATGAGGAACTAATCGCCACACCTGTTGGCTGAATAACCGAAGAGCCAACCAGCGAGCAATTCAGGGCAGTGGCAAGCTCGCCAAGATTACTCACCGGGTAATCCGAATCTGTTCGATGGGATATCGGGATTTGGTTTGGTGGTTGATGGCGGAATTCGATAAGTCTTCAAGGCTTGCTGCATGATGGCCTTAAACGGACCGGTTGCTTTGACCGAGTTTGTTTCACCAACTGGCTTATAGATTGTGACGCCGACCACAAACTTTGGATTCTCTGCGGGGGCAAGGCCGTAGAAAGATATGGCAAAGCGCTCGCCATAACCGGCACCCTCGCGAATTTCAGCTGTTCCAGTCTTGCCCGCCACGCGATAGCCAGGAATGCCAGCCATCCTGCCCACACCCCCATATTCGACGACTTTTTCCATCAGTTGCACATTCATCTTGGCGGCACTTTCACTAATCACCCTCACGCCAGTTTGCTTAGGCTCATAGAGCACTTCCCCAGTTGGAGATACGCAGCTGTCGACCAAAATTGGGTTCAGCCTGACGCCCTCATTGGCAAGCGTTTGGTAGGCAAAGGCCATTTGCAAGGAAGTGACTGCGACACCTTGGCCAAAGAGGTGGGTGTAGCGATCGGAATACTGCCAGTCTTCGTAGGGCCTGAGGATTCCAGAGCTCTCGCCTTCAAAATTTAGATTTGTTGTTTTTCCAAATCCGAACTTCTGCAGGTAATTGAAGCGTTTTTCCTCAGGAATCTTCATGCCAAATCCATAGATACCCGTGTTGGAGCTGTAGCGCAGAACACCAGCGAGGGTGAGATAAAAAGTTTCATGACCGAAGCTGTCCTTGATGGATTCCCCATACTCAAGTTTGAGACGATCTGGAGCCTTGACCTTTTCATAGATGTCCGCGGCCTTGCTATCGAGCACCATTGCGGTGGAGATTGCCTTCATAACCGATCCTGGTTCAAAAGCAAATTGCATTATTCGACTGCCACGATCTTCTGGCTTCGATTGCCCCGGATCATTTGGGTCAACCGTTGGCGCTTCCGCAGCTGCCAGGATTCTTCCTGTCTCAACCTCGACCACTATCGCACTTGCCCACTGCGCATCGAGATCGCTAACAGACTTTGCAAGAACCTGCTGCGCGAAGAATTGAAGGTTGGCATCAATCGTTAGATTCAGCACACCACCGTCTTCGGTTGGCTGAGTAACAACGTTGGAAGTTGGAATTCTCACACCCTCAGCGGATCGCTCATAGGTTTCTTGACCATCGAGGCCAGCAAGGCAGGTGTTGTATTGGCGCTCAAGACCCGCCAGGGGTGTGCCATCCGTTCCAACAAACCCGATGATGTTTCCGGCGACCGCACCATTTGGATAAAGGCGATAGGCAAAGCGATCAAAGTAAAGCCAAGGAACATCTAACTCATACAGTGCGCTGTAAACAGTCGCATCAACCTTTTTTGCCAAATTGGCATAAGCGGATGTGCCAATAAGTTTTGGAGCAACCTCCTGCTCAGAAATCCCCAGAATCCTGGAGAGCTCTGCAGTTATTGACTCAACTGATATCTCAGTTCTGACACCATCTACATAGCGAATAACAGGACCCACATTTTTAGGAGAGACATTCACGTCATATCGGAAGACGGTTCTGGCTAAAACCTCGCCGCTAGAGTCGACTATGTCTCCGCGCAGGGCTGAGAGAGTTTGGGTGACGCTGCGGTTCTCAATCGACTCGGCTCTGATTTCCTCCGCTCGGACTATTTGGAAGTCAACGAGCCGAATACCGAGCGCGGCAACTAGCAGGACAAGTGAAAAAGCGAAGAGGGAGAGGCGACGAGTCACGCTTGCGTGATTGCCCATCTTGCCTACCTGGTTGGTGATGCTGGAATTAGACCAGAAACCAAAATTACTTCAGTACTAACCTGTTTTTGATTTGCCACACTGTCCGCAAGCTCCGCGGAAGCCACTGAGGTCTGCGCAAACTCAGTGGTGGTAATCATGGCTGCGTTTGCCACCAGGTTGGCGCTGGCGGCTGCCTGGGAACCTTCAGCGGGCTTAGGGGCGCCGTAAATCTTGTCGTTTGTGATGTCGAGTAGTACCGATGAGGGATTAGCCACCATGCCAAGACGATTGGCCGCATCGGCGAGGTTCTGCGGAGAAGCAAGTGAGTCGACCTGCTCCTGGATGATCTGCACCTCGGTGCTCAGGGCACGCTTTTCGATCTTTAGCTCTCGAAGGTAGTAAGCATCTTGGGTGAGGATCATGTTTAGAGACAGTTGAATCAGCTGAATGACGACGATTCCCATGACCAGTAGGACCCCTGTAAATAGTCCGGGTCTCATTCGCTTTGCCTCATTGGCGCTAAGCATCATTACTTTCATCAGGCTGCCTCCAGTTTTTCTGCAGCGCGCAGCCGAGCCGAGGCAGCGCGTGGGTTTTGCGTTAGTTCAATCTCTGTTGCTCGCTCCACACCCTTGGTGATTACCCGAATGCGAGGACTCGAGCCAGGGAGTTCGACGGGAAGTTCGATAGGCGTGGAGGAAGTTGCAGCCTTTTGGAATGCGTTTTTGACGATCGCATCTTCCAAAGAGTGATAGCTCATCACGACGATTCGAGCTCCAGTGGCTAGGGCATCAATAGCCTGAGGAATAGCGTCTGTCAGAATTTCAAGCTCACTGTTTACGAAAATTCTCAGCGCCTGATAAACGCGCTTAGCTGGGTGACCGGATTGCTTACCAGGAGCCTTCGGAACGACCTTCTCGACGATTGCATTTAGTTGTGACGAGGTGGTTATTGCCTCAACAGTTCTTTGCTTAACGATGGCTCTGGCAATTGGGCCGGCGTATCTTTCCTCGCCGAGGTCACGGAAGATTGCAATCAGTTCGCCCTCGCTTGCTTGTGCTAAGACCTCAGCAGCGCTTTCTCCCCTGCCTTGGTCCATCCGCATATCAAGTGGTGCATCCTGCGCATACGCAAAGCCACGCTCAGGCTGGTCAAGTTGCATTGAAGAAACTCCAAGATCAAATAAAGCTCCCTGAATCTTCTTTACAGAAAGCCCTGCCAGCACCTCAGCGAATTTGTCGTAGGTGGCTAGTGCTCCATGGAATCTCGATCCAAATCTTGCTAGTCGATCACTTGCCAACTCGAGTGCAACAGGGTCTCGATCAAGGCCAATCACTGTGAGGTTAGGGTGCTCAATTAGAAGAGCCTCGGTGTGTCCACCGAGACCCAAGGTTGCATCTACTACGACTGGATTGTTGCCAACAATGCCTGGCCTTAGAAGCTCAAGGCATCGATCTAGCATTACTGGTCGGTGGAGGTTTTGGATTTCCATAATCCTTTGGGTCTTGTCCCTACATCCAGATCCCTGTCCGATCCGTGAGCTTGGTTGTTCACGGTGTCCGACTTAGGGGAAGAAAGCCGGCTCGGCCAAGGACCTGAGTGCAGGGTCAGAACAGACCCGGGATCACCTCCTCAGCCTGTGTTGCGAACTTCTCCTCATTCGAGGACAGATACTTTTGCCAGCTGGTGGCATCCCAAATCTCAGCGCGAGCGCCGACGCCGATGATTGTTAGTTCTTTGTTCAGACCTGCGTATTCGCGAAGAATCTGAGGAAGTAAAACTCTGCCTTGCTTGTCAGGCTGTTCATCTGTCGCACCTGAGAGGAAGACTCGCAAATACTTGCGAGCCTCCTCTGAGGTGACTGGAGCTTGCCGGATTTTTTCATGGACACTGGCAAATTCACGCTTTGAAAAGACATAAAGGCAACGCTCTTGGCCTCGGGTAATCACTACGCCATCGGCTAGCTCGTCACGGAATTTAGCGGGAAGGATAAGGCGACCTTTGTCGTCCAATTTGGGGGTGTGTGTGCCCAGCAACATTGCTGCTCCCCTTCCCTAATTTCCTCCACTTTACTCCACTTCACCCCACTTAGCCACATTTATTTCCATATTTTGGTCACATTTCCATATACAAAAAACCCCCGATTTCTCGGGGGTTCTTGGCAATAACTCGCCTAGTCGCGGTTAAATCGCTGATTCCAGCGATCTTCGAAGAAGGTTGGGGGCCGCTGAGTAGCTTTGGGAAGCTCTGGCAGGCGGAAATTGGCGCTAGCCACCACCAGCCCGGCAACCATGACCACAAAGGCCACCACGCCAAATAGGGCAAATTGGATGATTACGGCAAAAATCAGCAGTGCCACGCCAATCAGCATGGTTAGTACCCCTGCGACTAGCTTCCCGGCACTGCGGTTAGTAGAGCCGATTTGCCCGACTTTTTGGGCAAGGGAAGCATCCTCCTGGAGCAGATTGCGCTCCATTTCTTCAAGCATTCGCTGCTCGTGCTCTGATAGCGCCATGGACGGCCCTCCCTTCACTGATTGTAAACAAAATACCTTGGCTAAGCTATCCCTCATGCCTCAAGATTTCCTGCTAAAACTTGTGCAGCAGAGGCTGGATGGGTTTTGTGAAGAAAAACGGACCCAGCTGGGGGAAATTTCCCCCGATCTCCTCCCGATAATCGACTACACCCAGGCCATGCTGGCTGGCGGCAAGCGGTTCAGGGCTCTGTTTTGCTTCTGGAGCTGGGCTGGATACAAGGGTTCAGTCTCAGATGAAGATCTGAGCATCGACTCCCCCATAGTTGCAGTGGCGGCAGCCCTGGAGATGTTCCATGCGGCGGCGCTGGTTCACGATGACCTGCTTGACCAATCTGATACTCGCAGGGGTCAGCCTGCTATTCATAAAAGATTTGAGCAGCTTCATAAAGAGCGCTCCTATGCCGGTTCCAGCACTCGCTTTGGGATTGCAGGTTCGGTCCTAACCGGTGACCTACTACTTGCTTGGAGCTCCGAGCTATTCGGTTCCGCATTCAAAATTGTTGATCCTGAACAAGAGGAGAATTGCCGCAGACAGTTCTCACAAATGCGATTTGAAGTCATGGCTGGGCAGTACCTCGATGTTCTTGAAGAAAACGCAGCTCCAACCAGAGACAAGACCGAAGCGGTCGCTATCGCTAACCGAGTCATGCTCTATAAGACTGCAAAGTACTCGCTAGAGGCTCCACTTCTAATCGGAGCCGCTCTTGCCGGAGCACGCGAGGAAACACTCGCAGGTCTGAGTTCCTTTGGTATCCCCCTGGGTCTTGCGTTTCAACTGAGAGACGATGTGTTGGGTGTGTTTGGCGATCCTGCCATTACCGGAAAGCCAGCTGGAGATGATCTTCGGGAGGGCAAGCGCACCGTTTTAGTTGCTCTGACAATCGAAACTCTTCCAAGTACGGTGGCAAAGATTTTTGACGAGCTTCTTACCTCTGGTGAGATCGATGACGAGCAACTGGAGTTCATGCGAACAACCATCAAAGATTCGGGTGCGCTAGACAAAACTGAGAGACTGATTGATGAGCACTCCCGCAGGGCGATTGAAGCTCTCGCGAGTCTAGAAGTTACTGATCAGGCGAGAAAAATGCTGAGTCACCTAACCGACAAAGTGATTAACCGAGCACACTAGCCCAGAGCTTGGGCGGCTCTTCTGACAGGTGCCTTGTGACCCTTGAGCAGAGCTGACATTGGAGTCTCTCCCAGCTCATCATTTTCTTGATAGAGCCAGTCAATGGCTTCGGCTTCGGTTAGACCAAGATCGAGCAGCTGCAGAAGGCTTCCGCGAATACTGCTCAGCGGCTCACTACCGACGATAGTCTCCTCAGGAATCATCAACTTGCCATCTACTTTGACGGCAAACAAAATGTGTTCTTCGAGCAAACGCTTTACTTTTGAAGGGCTAACGCCGAGTTTTTCGGCGGCTTGCTCAATGGTGACCCAAGTTTTTACCCGGTCAGTTATCACCTTTTCTCCTGGTTGTTTCTACTAGCTGTTCGGCCACTAAGAATGCTAACTCCAAAGACTGCATGTGGTTAAGTCTTGGATCGCAGACGGATTCATATCTTTGCTCAAGGGTTGCCTCGTCAATCTGCTCCGAGCCACCAAGACATTCAGCAACATCGTCGCCGGTGAGCTCAACATGCAGACCACCGGGGTGAGTACCCAGGGCCCTGTGAACTTCAAAAAATCCTGTTACTTCATTCAGAACATCATCAAAGCGCCTTGATTTGTAGCCATTCTTAGTGGTGATCCCATTGCCATGCATCGGATCGGTAATCCATAGCGGGGTTGCTCCACTGTCCTTGACTGCCTCAACTAAAGGCGGCAGGACATCGCGTATTTTCTCAGCACCCATGCGACTTATCAGCGTCAGGCGCCCCGGCTCACGCTCTGGATCAAGTTTTTCCATTAGCGCCAGCACCTGGTCCTTGGTGGAACCTGGACCGAGCTTTAGGCCAATTGGATTTCTAACCCGCGAGAAGAAGTCAACGTGTGCACCAGTTAGGTCTCTGGTGCGCTCTCCAATCCAAATGAAGTGTCCGCTGGTTACATAAGGAGTGCTGGTGCGGGAGTCAATTCTGGTCAATGGTCTTTCGTAATCAAACAAAAGACCTTCGTGAGAGACAAAGAATTCCGTTGCCCTCAGTTCGGCTGAATCAACACCACAGGCTTCCATGAAGCGCATGGCTCTGTCGATATCTCCAGCAATTGATTCGTACTTTTTATTGGCAGGGTTGTCTGTGAAACCTTTGTTCCAGGCGTGCACCTGTCGCAAATCAGCAAAACCTCCAGTGGTGAAGGCTCTGATCAAATTCAGTGTGCTAGCCGAAGTGTGGTAAGCACCAAGCAGTCGCTTCGGATCGTGCGCCCTAGCTTCTGGCGTGAATTCGTATCCGTTCACGGCATCGCCACGGTAAGCAGGCAGGGTCACACCCTCTCTGGTTTCAGTGTCACTCGAGCGAGGCTTAGCAAACTGTCCTGCCATTCGGCCCATTTTTATTACTGGAAGAGATGAGCCATACATCAAAACAACTGCCATTTGCAAAACAGTTTTAATTCGATTTCGAATTCGATCCGCAGTGGCATCAACGAAAGTCTCTGCGCAGTCGCCTCCTTGAAGAAGGAAGGCTTTGCCACTGGCAGCTTGAGCTAATCTTTGGCGCAAGGTGTCAACTTCACCAGCAAAAACCAGCGGAGGAAGTTTCGCTAGCTCCTCTGTTACAGACTTGAGCGCGTCAGAATCTTGCCAAGCAGGCTGCTGCTTAGCTTCCAGTCGACGAAACTCGTCTAGTCCAAAATCTTGCAAACTAATCTTTCCTAATCTTCAAGTCTTGCCATGCGATTGCGAATGGTTGAGGCATAGACATCTTCATATCTTTGACCGGAGAGTTCCCGAATGCGGTAAACAATCTGATCAGTGACGGAGCGCAGCACTACGCGCTCACCTTCCATGCCTGCAAATCTTGAAAAATCTAGTGGCTCTCCGAACTTGACACCAACCCGGTGGATTTTTGGATACTTAGCGCCCAGTGGCTGAACCTTGTCAGTATCAATCATCGCAACCGGCACCACTGGCACCTGGGCCTCCAAAATCATTCTGGCGATTCCGGTTCGTCCCCGATAAAGCTTGCCATCTGGTGAGCGAGTGCCCTCTGGGTAGATCCCGAGCACCAGCTCTCGCTCCAAAACACCAAGACCAGTGTTCAGGGAGTCCTCTGAAGCTTTACCCCCACTTCTGTCGATTGGCAGCTGGCCGGTTGATTTAAAGAACCAGCGAATAATTGCGCCCTTAAATCCTTTGCCGGTGAAATAGTCACTCTTCGCTAAAAACGTCACCGGTCTTTTTACCTTCAATGGAAGAAAGATTGAATCAACAAAAGAAAGATGATTGGAGGCCAGGACCGCTCCGCCTTTTCGAGGAACGTTCTCTGCACCCCTGACCCATGGTCGAAACAGCAGGTTGAGGATTGGCCCCAGCACAATGTTCTTAAGAATTAGGTAGGTCATGATCTTTCCAATTAGAACCTAAATCCTACCCAAGAGTCTCTCGAGCCAGTTGGGCGGCCCCAATCACACCAGCCTGGTTAGAAAAAGTCGCAGGGATGATTTCTGCAACGGGCCTAAATCCGCTGGCTGGAATATCCTGAGCAAATTTTTGACGCAGTGGCACCAGCAGTTTTTCTCCAAGCTCGCTCAGTCCCCCGCCAATAACAAACACTTCCGGGTCTAAGACTGCAACCAAGCTAGCCATGGCCTTGGCAAGGTAACCTGCTAGCTGGTCAATTAGCTCCAGAGTTCCTGGGTCATTTGCTTGCACTGCCTCAAATGCCTCATGGCCGGTGAGCTTTCCTCTTTCGGCCCTAAGTTTTCTAAGCAGATCACCCTTTGCATCTTTCGAATCTGCCAGAGCGACAATTTCTCGAAGAAGCGCAGTTCCGGAGGCATACTGCTCAATGCAGCCTCTCCTGCCACAGCCGCACCGATGTCCTTCGCTGACAACCGTGATGTGACCCAGCTCGCCACCAATGCCAAATCCACCGCGCATCAAATGCCCGCCGTCCACGATGGCTCCGCCAACTCCAGTGCCAAGGGTCAGCATTACCATCGAGTCATATTTTTGAGCCGCACCAAATTTAAACTCTGCCCAACCGGCTGCGTTGGCATCATTTTCAATGATTAGCTGGCGATTGATTTTTTGCTCAATGCGCTCTCGCAAGGGTTCGTTTCGCCAATTTAGATTTGGTGCGTAAAGAACTACAGATTGTGATCGATCAATAAACCCTGCGGCAGCAACACCGATTGCCTCAGGTTCCCCGTTTTCTGCAATCAGGTCCAGGATCAACTTAGAGACTGTATCGACCATTTGGTCGGGCTCTTGGGCTGGAGAGGGCACCCTGTGCTCGGCCATCACCTCACCGGATTGACTAACTGCCGCCCCCAGAATCTTGGTGCCACCGATATCGATGCCAAGACTGAGCACTTTTCCTCCGAGGATTTTGAACAAGAATCATCAAATATTAGGCCCTTTGGTGCCCACCAGCTAGCCCGAAGGAGAACGGGCAGCCAAATGGAGCAATTTGGCAATAAAGTTTTAGTCACCTCAAAGGGGAGAAAAATGGAATCTTATGATGTGCCACTGCGGGTAGCGACTAAGCCCCAGGACAATGCAACTGTGCTACTGCTTGAGCGTGTAAAGCAGACACCAGACCACGCTCTGTTTTCTAGAAAGAATCCCGATGGCTCATGGCGCAATGTCACCGCCCAAGAATTTCTCTCCGAGGTTAAAACTTTAGCTAAGGGGCTGATTGCCTCTGGCATCAAGCCCGGTGATGCTGTCGCACTAATGTCGCGAACTCGCTATGAGTGGACGATGATTGATTTTGCCGTCTGGTTTGCCGGCGGCGTTGTAGTTCCAATTTATGAAACATCATCACCTCAGCAAATTGAGTGGATTCTCTCAGACTCTGACTCGGTAGCAATATTCATCGAAAATGATGACCATGAAGAGCGAGTGAAGAAAGTAAGGGCTAATACGCCTCGACTGAGAGAAATCTGGAAGATTGACTCAAAGGACTTCTCGAATCTCCACCAATTGGGTGAAAAGGTATCAGATGCTGATCTAGAGGTTGCTCGCAGTAACGCTGAGGCTAGAGACTTGGCAACTATTGTCTACACCTCTGGAACAACTGGAAATCCAAAAGGTTGCGAGCTAACTCACGCAAGCTTTGTCGACCACTGTCGCAATGCAGCTGCCGAAATTCCAGAAATTGCCAATGAATACCAGCACTCACTCATATTCGTCCCGCTTGCTCACATTCTTGGACGATATGTGGCAGCCATCTGCATATACTCAGGAATAAGAGTCGGACACCTTCCAGACACCAAGATGGTCGCAGCGGAGCTTCCAGGCTTTCAACCAACATTCCTGCTCGCAGTTCCCAGAGTTTTCGAAAAGGTCTACAACAATGCCGAGCTAAAGGCAGAAGCTGGAGGCAAGGGCAAGATTTTCCGCGCAGCTGCGCAAGTTGCTATCGACTACTCCAAGGCACTAGACGATCCGAAGGGACCGGGACTAGGACTGAAGCTCAAGCACAAGGCATTTGACAAATTGGTCTTCTCAAAACTTCGAGCAGCCATGGGTGGCAAAGTGAAGTACGCAATTTCCGGTGGTGCACCGCTCGGAGCAAGACTCGGCCACTTCTTCCGCGGAATTGGACTAGTGGTTCTTGAAGGATATGGACTAACTGAAACCGCCGCTGCTGCTGTGATTGGAAGAGTTAGCTGGCAGAAGATTGGCAAGGTTGGTCGAGCGCTACCAGGGACTGGAATCAAGATTGCGCCGGACGGCGAAATCTGGCTCCGAGGCATCAACATCATGCGCGGCTATTGGAGAAACGAAGCCGCCACACGTGAGGCTTTTGAGGGCGACTGGTTTAGAACTGGTGACATTGGCGAACTAGACGAAGACGGTTTCCTAACGATTACTGGTCGAAAGAAAGAGCTCCTGGTAACTGCCGGTGGCAAGAACGTAGCACCTGCACCAATTGAAGATCCACTTCGCGCTCACCCATTAATCGGGCAAGTGGTTGTAATTGGAGATGCTAAGCCGTTTATAGCAGCTCTGATTTCGCTAGATCCTGAGATGGTTCCAGTTTGGTGCGAACAAAACGGCATCACCGAAAAGCTCAGTTTGACTGAGGCGACCAAGCACCCTGTAATCAAAGCTGAGGTTCAAAGAGCCGTTGATGAGGTCAACTCTCGCTTTTCAAATGCTGAGCAGATTAAGGCTTTTGAGATTCTGGATGTTGAGCTCACCGAAGCCTCTGGTCATCTCACACCTTCGCTCAAGATCAAGCGAGCATCGGTGCTGAAGGACTTTGCTCCCTATGTAGAGCGGATCTACGCTAAGGCTTAAACCAAGGCTGCTCGCGCAGTGAGCGCATTGCTTCTTTGCGCTCGGCTGGAGTAAGTCTGTCTAGGTAGAGTTTCCCGTTTAGGTGATCACACTCGTGCTGAAGAATTTGGGCAAGCAGTCCCTCGCCGCTAACGACAACCTCAGTGCCATCAAGCTGCAATCCCCTGGCTTTAGCAAATTGATAGCGAGGGGTTTTTTGCCAAAGACCAGGCAGTGATAAGCATCCCTCGTCAATTTCCATAACCTCGCCACTTAGCTCGACAATCTCGGGATTGATCAGGTAGGCCGCTTTACCATCATTTAGGTAGGCAAATACTGCGAGTCCAACGCCGATTTGATTCGCTGCAACCCCAGCTCTTCCAGGAAGCGCCGTGGTTTCTAGAAGGTCTTGAACAAGCTGCGCTACCGAGGAAGGATCAGAAACCTTGTCACAAGGTGACCTAAGAACCGGGTCACCAAACAGCCTTATTTCTCTAACGCTCAATCAATCAGACCGTCAATTACCAAGGCTGCAAGGTCTCTGGCTGCCTGTCTGGTTGCAGGATGAAGCTTGTCAAATTGCACAACTGCACCTGCTGCCAGCATTGGGTCGTATGGAATTCTGACTACTGCACGAACACGAGTCTTGAAGTGGTTCTCAATCTCATCAAGCTTTACCAACTGAGTGCCATAGGTGGCCGTGTTCAGTGCCACCACTGAATTCTTCACTAACTCTCCGAAACCATTTGATTCGAGCCAGGTCAGTGTCTCGCTCGCCAGCTTGGCCTCGTCAATGCTTCCACCCGAGACCACAACCAGTCCATTTGCTCTTAGAAGAATGGCGCGCATGACGCTGTGGACTATGCCGGTTCCGCAGTCAGTGAGGCAAACGCTGTAGTAGCGAGAGGCTATATCGGCAACCACGTTGTAGTCACCCTCATCGAACGCCTCGGACAGCATTGGGTCGGTGTCTGAAGCCAAAACATCCAGTCTCGTCTTATCACGCGACACAAAGTCGCTGAAAACGGTGAAGCTGTTGATTCCGCCGGCTCTTCTCACGACATCTCGAACTGTCTTGTCGCTTTTCAGCTCGACGCGTTCTGCGAGAGTCCCTCGGTCAGGATTGGCATCGATGGCAAGCACACGATCTTCTCGCACCAGAGCCATGGCCATTCCAATAAGAGTGGTGATGGTGGTCTTGCCAACGCCACCTTTTCTGGTTAGGACTGGAACAAACTTAGTTTCTCCGCGCAGATCTGCGTTGATGCGTGCATCAAGCGAGCGTCTTTCTCGAACTTTTTTAGCGTCACCCAGATTGAGTTTCCCAAAGGTGATGCGATAGACCAGTCTGCGCCAAAAGGTTTCAGGGACCACCCTGGGACGAGCTTCATCTTTCAGAAGTCTGTCGGCAGTTAGCATGCTCGCTGGTTCGGACTCTTCAAAGATGTTTACGCTAACCGGAACAGCCTCGGTGTTGGTGCTTACCTCGGTGAGCTGAGTTGGCTCGGGATCAAGTTCCAGATCTTGGAAATTGGTCTTTTCACCCGAAGAGTAATCGTCCTGAAATTGCGACATGTTCCTCTATTCAATAACTGCGATGAGGTCGCCACCCTCAACCGGTGTTGGGCCAACGACCCCCAGCCGTACAATCTTGCCACCAATTGGAGCAGCTATCGTCGCTTCCATCTTCATGGCCTCAATTGAGGCAATTGGCTGGCCTTTTTCGACCATTTCGCCAACAGAAACCTTTGGTGTCACCACCCCCGTGAAGGGAGCGGATGCATGAGCTGGATTCGCTGGATCCGCCTTCTCCGCCGATGCCTCCACGACCTTGATGCTGTGGTCGCGAACTGTCACTGGCCTGAGCTGTCCATTCAGCTTGGTCATTACTGTTCTGAAACCCTTACTGTCAGGATCGCTTATAGCTTCGAGACCAACTAGAAGCTGAAGACCCTTCCTCAGCTCAACAACATGCTCGTTGTCAGTCTCTAGACCGTAGAGATAGTCAATAGTGTCGACACTGTCCAAATTGCCATAGGCAGCTCGCATCTTTTCAAACTCTTTTTGTGGACCTGGAAAAAGAAGCTGATTCAGTTTCTGTCTACGCTCGCTGGCAGAGCCAGATGAGAGCACCTGCCTGTCGGCTTCGCTTACCGCTTTAGTGCTCAGCTCAATCTTTCTTCCCTTAAGCACCTTGGTCCTAAAAGGCTCCGGCCAGCCACCGGGAAGATCTCCAAGCTCTCCCGCCATGAATCCAACGACGGAATCTGGAATGTCATATTTCTGCGGATTATCTTCAAAGTCCGCTGGGTCTGCTCCAACCGCGACGAGGTGTAGTGCGAGATCTCCAACCACTTTGGAGCTTGGTGTGACTTTCGGAGGTCTTCCTAGAATCTTGTTGGCTGCCGCATACATCTGCTCTACTAGCTCGAAGCGATCGCCAAGTCCGAGCGCAATGGCCTGCTGGCGAAGATTTGATAGCTGACCACCTGGAATCTCATGCTCATAGACACGGCCAGTCGGCCCAGGCAATCCAGACTCAAATGGTGAATAAACTCTGCGAACTGCTTCCCAGTAAGGCTCCAGCTGACAAACGCTATCCAGATCAATTCCAGTGTCACGCTCGGTATGAGCAAGAGCCGCTACCAATGCGGACATGCTTGGTTGCGAAGTAGTTCCTGCCATCGGTGCGCTGGCCGCATCAACGGCATCTACTCCGGCATCAATTGCTGCAAGCAGTGTCGCCAGCTGACCACCGGCTGTGTCATGGGTGTGCAAATGAACAGGTAAATCGAATCTTTCACGCAGTGCGCTGACCAGTTTCCTTGCAGCCATCGGTCTCAGTAGGCCAGCCATGTCCTTGATGGCGATTATGTGCGCACCCGCCTTCACCATCTGTTCTGCAAGTCGCAGCCAGTAGTCGAGCGTGTAGAGGGTTTCCTTGGGATCTAGTAGATCTGCTGTGTAACTAAGTCCAACTTCGGCAAGAGCTCCGGTGTTCTCTCTCACTGCACGAATAGCGGGAGCCATTTGGTTGACATCGTTTAGTGCATCGAAGATTCGGAATATGTCTACTCCTGTTTCGGAAGCTTCCCGAATAAATGCGTCGGTTACTTCAGTTGGATAAGGAGTGTAGCCAACCGTGTTTCTTCCTCGAAGAAGCATTTGGATGCAGATGTTGGGAAGCTGCTCGGAAATTGCAGCCAACCTGTCCCAGGGGTCCTCTCCTAAAAATCTCAGTGCTACGTCGTAAGTCGCCCCGCCCCACGCTTCAAGAGAGAGAAGTTGCGGCGTAAGACGAGATACATGCGGCACGACCGCAACCAGATCCTTTGATCGAACTCTTGTGGCAAGTAGTGACTGATGTGCATCTCGGAAAGTGGTATCTGTGACCAAAACCCGTTGCTCATTGCGTAACCACTGGGCAAACTTTTCAGGTCCCAGTTCTCTCAGTAACTGCTTTGTTCCGGGCTGCGGCGCCTTTGTCAGATCAACTAGAGGCAACTTTGTCTTTGGATCAGGTTTTAAGTTTCTCTCGCCGTAGGGCTTATTGACGGTGACTTCTGCGAGCCACTGCAAAACCTTTGTTCCGCGATCTTGAGAGACCCTGGCCTTCATCAGCTCTGGTCTTTCCTCGATGAAGCGAGTAGAGAGCTCGCCGCTGGCAAAGGTCTCATCTTCGACAACTGCCTGCAAGAAGTTAATGTTGGTTGCTACTCCGCGAATCCTAAACTCAGCCAAAGCTCTTCTTGCCCGCTGAACTGCAGATGGGAAGTCTCTTCCTCTGGCGATGAGTTTCACGAGCATGGAATCAAAGTGCGGCGAAATCTCAGCGCCGGTGGTAACTGTTCCACCATCCAGACGAATTCCAGCGCCACCGGGCGAGCGATAGGTGGTAATCATTCCAGTGTCAGGTCTAAATCCAGCCGCTGGATCCTCAGTTGTTATGCGGCACTGCAGAGCAAAACCATGCTGAGTCAAACTGTCCTGGCTCAGGCCCAAATCTGAGAGGGACTCACCAGAAGCAATTCTGAGCTGGGACTGAACCAAATCAACGTCGGTTATCTCTTCGGTGACCGTGTGTTCAACTTGAATGCGGGGATTCATCTCAATGAAGACGTGTTTACCGCTATTGGGACCTTCGGTTTCAATCAGAAACTCAACCGTGCCAGCGTTTTGGTAACCAATTTCCTTGGCGAAAGCAATTGCGTCTTTGAAGAGCTGCTGACGAAGTGCTTCATCGAGTTTTGGGGCTGGAGCTATCTCAATTACTTTTTGGTTGCGGCGCTGAATGGAGCAGTCTCGCTCAAAAAGGTGCATAACGTTGCCGTGAGTATCAGCAAGAATCTGAACTTCAATGTGGCGAGGTCTGAGCACTGCCTGCTCCAAGAAGACTCGAGGGTCACCAAACGCGCCTCCCGCTTCCTTCATCGCAGCTTCCAGTGCTGCTGCCAGCTCGGCAGCCGAATCAACTTTCCGCATTCCACGCCCACCGCCACCGGCAACTGCCTTTACATAAAGAGGAAAGCCAATTTCATCCGATAGCTTGGTTAGCTCTTTGGGATTGTCGCTAGATGGTGTTGACTTCAAAACTGGAACACCCGCGCGGGTCGCAGCCAGCTTTGCGTTTACCTTGTCACCGGCAAGCTCTAGAACCTCGGCGCTAGGACCGACGAAGGCAATCGAGTTTTCTTTGGCCGCCCTGGCAAGATCTGGGTTTTCACTGAGAAATCCATATCCTGGGTAGATTGCATCGGCCCCAGATTCTTTAGCAACTCGAATTACTTCACTGACACTTAAGTAGGCACGAATCGGAGAACCATCGGCCTCAATCTGGTAAGCCTCATCGGCCTTTTGGCGATGAATGGAATTGCGATCCTCGTAGGGGTATACGGCTACGGTCTGTGCACCTAGTTCATAGGCAGCCCTGAATGCACGAACCGCTATTTCCCCGCGGTTGGCAACCAGAATCTTCCTAAACACCTTCACTCCCGCCAAAAACCCGTTTTTGCTCACCTTTTGCGAACAGATAAAAAGGTAGCCTATTGCAATGCATGTGCTGAGCGTCAGTTCTCTCAAGGGTGGGGTGGGTAAAACCACCGTCGCCTTAGGCCTGGCATCGGCCGCACTCAATCGCGGTATCAACACTCTGGTCATCGATCTCGATCCACAGTGCGATGCCACCAGCGGTCTTGCTGCCCCTTCCGACCAGGGCTACTCAGTGGCTGAGGTTTTGCAAACGGGTAAGGCACAGACTCTCAGACGAGCAATCGTTCCATCCGCCTGGTTTCGAGACACCAAGATGGACGTGCTGGTCGGCTCCCCAAGATCCCTGCTTCTTGATAACCCAGCCCCAACCGTTGACGATGTTTGGAAACTAGAACAGGTCCTAGTTGGGCTTGAGGACG
>CAZMOF010000006.1:0-37400 GCA_964567905.1 uncultured Aquiluna sp.
AACTAATTCCAGATCGTGATCGACCGCTGGGAGAACCAGCCAAGGCTAAGGGGTAAGAAATGGCAGTTGTCTCACACAGCGAGTACCAAGAGATGCTCAACCGAGCCAAAAAGAATGGTTTTGCCTACCCTGCAATCAACGTGTCTTCATCACAAACATTGAATGCCGCCCTGGCGGGACTGCAGGCAGCTGGCAGCGATGGAATTTTGCAGGTTTCCACTGGAGGTGCTGACTACCTCAGTGGTCCGACCATAAAGAATCGAGTAAGTGGGGCACTTGCATTTGCGGCCTTTGCGCGCGAAGTAGCGAAGAACTATTCAATAAAGGTCGCCCTCCACACAGATCACTGCGCTGAAGACCAGCTTGATGGGTTTGTCCGGCCCCTGATTTCTCTTTCCCAGCAGAGCGTGCAGGGTGGTGGCGAACCACTTTTCAACTCGCACATGTGGGATGGTTCAGCGGTGCCACTTGGAAGAAATCTTGAGATTGCCAAAGAACTACTTGCCAGCTGCTCCAAAGCCAACATCATCCTCGAAATAGAAGTTGGTGTCGTTGGCGGCGAGGAAGACGGCGTGGAGGGTGGAATGGGTGAACACCTCTACACCACCGTTGAAGACGGAATGAAGACAGCAGAGGCGCTAGGTCTAGGTGAAAATGGGCGCTATCTCACTGCCTTGACGTTCGGAAATGTCCACGGAGTCTACAAACCAGGAAACGTGAAACTAAAGCCAGAGCTGCTTGCCGAGATTCAAACTGCGGTCGGAGCGAAATACAGCAAAGACAAACCTTTTGATCTGGTATTCCATGGCGGATCTGGCTCAACTGCAGAAGAAATTGCAACCGCAGTCAAAAACGGTGTCGTAAAGATGAACATAGACACAGACACCCAGTACGCATTCACCAGACCTGTCGTTGATCACATGCTCAAAAACTACGACGGCGTTCTGAGGATTGATGGCGAAGTGGGAGATAAGAAGACCTACGACCCGAGAAACTGGGGTAAATCGGCTGAAGTCGGCATGGCTAAACGCGTTGTACTCGCCGCGCAGGAGCTGGGCTCCGCTGGCAAGTCCAGCTGGTAATTAGTGGCTGGCCGCTTTTAGGTCCTTGCGAAGCTCTTTCGGAAGCGAGAACTGAATGTCTTCCTCGGCAGTCGTCACTGTTTCAAGGGTTCCGTAGCCTCTATCAGCAAGGTAATCGAGGACCTCGGTCACTAGCTCTTCTGGAACCGAAGCTCCCGAGGTAACCCCCACAGTTTCAACATCTTCGAACCACTCAGGTTGAATTTCCGAAGCATAGTCAACGCGGAATGCTTTCTTTGCTCCGGCATCAAGAGCTACTTCGACAAGGCGCACGGTATTTGAAGAATTCTCGGACCCGACCACAATCACCAGATCAGACATCGCCCCGACCTTCTTGATAGCGACCTGCCTATTCTGAGTTGCATAGCAGATGTCATCACTGGGTGGATTCTGCATCAAAGGAAAACGGGTGCGAAGCTTGTTGACTGTTTCCATTGTTTCATCAACAGAAAGTGTGGTTTGTGAAAGCCAAATCACCTTTTCAGGATCTTTCACCTTGGCAGCTGCTATGTCAGCATCGCCATCAATCAGCTGAACCGCATGGGGAGCTTCGCCGGCCGTTCCCTCAACTTCCTCGTGACCTTCGTGGCCAACCAGAAGAATGTCGTAGCCTTCATTGGCAAAACGGATGACTTCTTTGTGAACTTTCGTGACCAGAGGACAGGTCGCATCGATGGTCCTTTGATTGCGAGCCTTTGCTCTTTCAATGACATCCGGGGAAACTCCGTGCGCCGAAAAGACCATGATGCAGCCCTCGGGGGCCTCATCAACTTCATCCACAAAAATTGCACCGCGTGACTCCAATGACCTCACCACGTGCTTGTTGTGAACAATCTGCTTGCGGACATAGACGGGTGCCCCATAGTGATCCAGGGCTTTTTCTACCGCAATCACTGCCCGGTCAACTCCAGCGCAATAGCCCCTTGGGGAGGCCAGGAGGACCTTTTTTGAGGATTCTTTGTCGGTCGTGGCGTTAGGGTTAATGGCAGTCACCATCCAATTCTATTTAGCCGCCTAGGGGGCCAGTCTTGCAGGAAAAAGCAGACTTGGAGTCCCAATCCAGGGTCTCAAGCGAACATTCCCCATGGCGGGTTTCCCAGCTTTCCAAGAGCCTGAAGGACTGGATAGAAAAACTGGGCAAAGTGTGGGTAGAGGGCGAGCTGCAGCAGATTCAGCTAAGGGGAAGCAATATCTTCGGCTCTCTGCGAGATCTTGACCTCGAGAACTCGATTGAAATTCATGCTTTTGATGCTTCGGATGCGGACATAGAGGTTGGACTCGCGCAGGGTGACCGAGTCGTTGCTCTCGTGCAACCCGCTTTCTGGCCCAAAAATGGCAAGTTGACCATGCGCGTTCTCAAAATGCACAAGGTGGGTCTGGGAGAGCTTCTAGAAAGAATTGAAAAGCTTCGCCAGCAGTTAATTGCAGAGGGCTTAGCTGATCCGAAGAGAAAGAAGCCCATTCCATTTCTCCCAGGGAAAATTGGCCTTATCACTGGTGCAAACTCTGACGCAGAGAAAGATGTTTTGCAAAATGCCCGTAACCGCTGGCCCGAGGTTAACTTCGAGGTCGTGCACACTCTTGTTCAAGGTGATCGCGCCGCAGGGGAAATCATCATGGCCATGCAGCAGCTGGATGCCATGCCAGAGGTGGACGTAATCATCATCGCTCGAGGCGGAGGCAGTTTCCAAGATCTTCTTCCATTCAGCGACGAAAGATTGGTGCGCGCTGCCGCAGCACTGTCAAAACCCTTGGTGAGTGCAATTGGTCACGAAAATGACCAGCCGCTTTTAGATTTGGTTGCGGATCTTCGTGCCTCTACACCAACCGACGCTGCTAAGAGAGTTGTTCCAGACGTAGTCGAAGAGCGGCGATTGATAAAGACTTCGGTAGAAAGAATGTATTTCAGAATCATTAGCTACCTCGACTCCCAGTCGCAATTGATTAGCTCAATCCTGAGCCGTCCCGTCCTGGCCTCGCCATTTGGGTTTGTCGACGCCCAAGCCGATATCATCAAGCAGCACCGCAAGCGCCTAGGTGAGATTCTTGACTGGAGAATTAGCAAAGCCGAAGCTGAGCTTGGAAATCTAGTCTCGTCGGTCAGGGCCTTATCGCCGCAGCTGACACTCGAGCGAGGCTACGCGCTCGTTATCGATCAGGACGGCGCAATTATTAGAGAACTAAAGGCCGGCGAGAATTTCACTCTCCAGCTTTCAAAACAGGAAATAGAAGCCACTGCAAACAAGGTTAGGAATAAGTGATGGCCAAGGATCTTGCAAAAATGACCTACGAGGAAGCTCGGGACGAGCTGCAGCAGGTGGTCGCGCAGCTCGAGCAGCAGAGTGTCACTCTCGATGCATCGATGGCACTATGGGAGCGTGGTGAAGCCCTAGCCAGAGTTTGCGAAGATTGGCTCAGCGGCGCTAGGAAGAAACTCGAGTCTAAGAAAGCCAGCGGTGAGTAATAGCGCTGAGCGTCGAGCCAAGCAGACGATTAGAAACCTAATCTTTTCCGTGCTGGCAACGCTGGGCGTAGTCGCACTGATTTACCTGGGTGTGCCAAGAGACGACTCTTCCTTGATTCAGCGCATTGACTATGTAGCGGTTTCAGCTGAGGCCGAAGCATCACTTGGGTTAGATGTCATCGCTCCACAAGTCCCAGCAGACTGGTGGTCTAATGCAGCGCGGGTTGAAAAGCAGCTTGGTCTAGATGCTTGGTACATAGGTTTCGTGACTAGTGGCAATGAATTCATTGGGCTAAATCAAACTTTCAATAGCAATGCGTCATGGGAAGCAGACTTTCTTGCTGGCAATGAGCTTTCAGGTACTGAGGAAATTGACGGCTTAATCTGGGAGGTCTATCCGACTAGGCAGCCATCAGATCCCCCTGGCACCAAGGAGTTGGCAATGCTACACAGGGCTGAGAACTTCACGATTGTCATCTTTGGAACTGCGAATAGAGAAGACCTGTTGCTTTTGGCGCAGGCAATCTCGAAGGACTTAGCAGGCTAGCTCCTGGGGCATTTCATCCCTTACTCTTCACAATCTGGCAGACTTGTCCTGTCAGGCGCAAATTACCGGCTCCGTGGGAAAGGATTAGCCAGTGGAGTATCGCATTGAACACGACACCATGGGTGAAGTCAAAGTTCCAAAAGAGGCCCTATACCGCGCCCAGACTCAACGCGCTGTTGAGAATTTTCCAATCAGTGGCACCCCACTTGAGGCTGAGCATATCGTTGCCTTAGCCCGCATCAAAAAGGCTGCCGCTGGTGCCAATGCTGCCCTGGGCATTCTTCCTAACGATATTGCCGACGCCATCTCTGACGCAGCCGATGAGGTTATTGCCGGGGAGCACCTAGAGCACTTCCCGGTGGATGTTTTCCAAACTGGATCTGGAACATCTTCAAATATGAACATGAACGAAGTTTTAGCCACTTTGGCGACGAAAAAGTTGGGCAAGGAAGTTCACCCGAATGACCATGTGAACGCCAGCCAGTCCTCTAATGATGTTTTTCCAACCAGCGTCCACGTCGCGGTCACCAGTGCTCTAGTTCGAGACTTAGTCCCTTCACTTGACCACCTAGCCAAGGCTCTTGAGAACAAGGCAAAGCTATGGAAAGACGATGTCAAGCCTGGTCGCACTCACCTAATGGATGCCACCCCCGTTACTTTTGGCCAGGAGTTTGCAGGTTATGCAGCTCAGATTCGCTACGGCATAGAGAGAGTGAACGCGGCCCTGCCGAGAGTTGCCGAAGTTCCCCAGGGAGGAACCGCAACCGGAACTGGCATCAACACTCCAAAGGGTTTTCCACAAGAAGTGATTAAGCGTCTTGCTAAAGAAACCGGACTACCAATCACCGAAGCAAGAGACCACTTTGAAGCTCAAGGGGCAAGAGATGCACTAGTTGAGGCTTCCGGAGCACTGAAAGTGATCGCTGTGAGTCTGACCAAGATAAACAACGACCTCAGGTGGATGGGCTCAGGTCCTAACACTGGACTGGCTGAACTCAATATTCCAGATCTGCAACCAGGCAGTTCAATCATGCCCGGGAAGGTCAATCCCGTTGTTCCAGAGGCAGTGCTAATGGTCTGCGCGAGAGTAATTGGCAATGATGCAACAGTGACTTGGGCAGGTGCATCAGGAAACTTTGAGCTAAACGTGGCAATCCCTGTAATGGGTAATGCACTACTCGAATCAATTCGACTTCTATCAAACTCAATGAGAGTGCTAGCGGACAAAACTGTCGAGGGACTGGAAATCAATGCTGCGCGGGCCAAGGCAATGGCTGAATCCTCTCCCTCTATAGTGACACCACTTAATCGCTTCATCGGCTACGAGGCTGCGGCCAAAATTGCAAAGTATTCGGTAGAAAAAGGTGTCACGGTAAAAGAGGCGACAATTGCCCTGGGATATGTGGATGGGGACAAACTATCGATGGAGCAGCTTGACAAGGCACTTTCAGTTCTGCCTATGACAAGGCCTCCGCAGTAAGTAAAAAAGCAGACGGTCCTACACAAACAAAAAATCCAATAAGTAGATAAGGTCCCAGTGGCAGCGATTGCTTGAGGGTAATTTTCTTTGTGAGCATGAGCAAACTGCTAACCAGCGTGGCTAAGACCAGACCTGAGGTTAGAGAAATAATCATGAGTAAAGGTGAAAAATAGCTAGCAATTGCGTTTAGCGAGGTAAGTAGCTTTACATCTCCCATGCCAATTGCATCTTTTTTTGCGAGCAATAGGCCAAGTGCAAAAGTCAATCCTCCGGCTAGTAATCCCGACAAGGCACTTGGCAGGAGAATTGGGAAGAAAGCTGCAGCGCAGAGAGAAACTAGCGTGACCAAGATGGCTGAGAGGGTCATAGGGTTTGGGAGCCTGTGCTCTCGAACATCGGTAATTGCCAGCGGGATAGCCAGTAAAGCGATGTAAAAGATAGGAATAAGAATTAGCAGATCAGACACTTGCTAAAGCTAGGAAATAGCTAGCGAATGTGCTTTCTGTTATCCCCAGCTAATCAAGCAGATCAGTTACCAAAGCGGCGATGTCGCTTCTTTCGCTTCTAGTAAGGGTGATGTGAGCAAATAGCTGCTGGCCTTTCAGAGTCTCGACCACCGAGGCAACACCATCATGTCTACCAACACGCAGGTTATCTCTCTGGGCGACGTCGTGGGTTAGAACAACACGAGACTTCTGTCCGATTCTAGAAAGCATTGTCAAAAGGACATTTCTCTCAAGTGACTGAGCCTCATCCACAATGACAAAAGAGTCGTGCAAAGAGCGACCACGAATGTGAGTAAGTGGAAGTATTTCTAAGATTCCTCGATTGACAACTTCATCAATGACTTCTTTCGAAACTAGAGCTCCCAGGGTGTCAAAAACTGCCTGCGCCCAGGGGTTCATCTTCTCCCCCTCGGTGCCTGGAAGATATCCAAGTTCCTGACCGCCAACTGCGTAGAGCGGTCTGAAAACCATAATTCGCTTGTGCTGTCTGCGCTCGAGTACTGCTTCTAACCCCGCACAAAGAGCGAGAGCACTCTTTCCTGTTCCAGCCCTACCACCGAGAGAAACAATTCCAATTTCTGGATCAAGTAGAAGATCAATCGCCAGGCGTTGCTCTGCGCTACGTCCATGAACGCCAAAGACTTCCCTGTCACCACGAACTAGCTTGACAGTGCCGTGCTGGGAAACCCGTCCCAGAGCGCTTCCTCGCTCTGAATGGATGATTAGACCTGTGTTGGTTGGCAATCCCTTGGCGTCTTGATGAGAGATCTCTTCGCTGTCATACAGGTTTGCCATTTCACTTGCGGACAGGTGTAGTTCTCCAACACCACTCCACTCATCCGTGGCAAGTTCGTGAAGATACTCTTCGGCGCGTAATCCGATTGCCGAAGCTTTGACACGCATCGGCAAGTCCTTAGAGACAACTGTGACATCAAACCCTTCGTTATTGAGATTTGCAGCCACTGCCAGGATGCGAGAGTCATTGTCGCCAAGTTGAAAACCGGTGGGCAGGATGGTTGGGTCTATGTGATTGAGTTCGACTCGAAGAGTTCCCCCATCGCCAACTTCGACCGGAAAATCTAGACGCTCATGTTCTTGTCGCAGCTGGTCCAGGTACCTAAGCGCTTTGCGGGCAAAGTAGCCGATTTCCAGATCGTTGCGTTTCTTTTCAAGCTCATTTATTACGACAATTGGAAGAACAACCTCGTGCTCGGCGAACCGAAACATGGCTTTGGGATCGGAGAGCAGGACCGAAGTGTCGAGGACGAAGGTGCGAACGGCAGTTTCTGGTCGTTTTTTGCTCGCTGACTCGCTCACCTCCTGAACCGCTTGTTTCTTTGAATTCGGTTTTGATTTGGGAGTAGAGCCTGCCACCTTCGCTCCTGCCTTGTTTAGCTTTTGCTCAATCTACGCCTGAGGTTTAAGGTTGCTCGACATAAACACGCCGAGAAATTGGCTGTTCACTAACCAGCAATGTGGGCTGAATTTCAGCATCCTGTCCTACGCTTACCGCATGTCCGAAGAATCCCTACTGCCTCTCTCCGAGCTTGGAAAAGCTCCGGATGAAACGCGGCCAACCTGGCGGGGATGGATTCACGCAGGTGTTCTGCCCTTTGTGGTGGTCGGAGGCATAATCCTGCTGGTGGTGGCTGATGGTTGGATGGCGAAGACTGCCGCTGCTATTTATTTTGGAAGCTCAGTCCTGCTGTTCGGCAATTCAGCTCTATATCACCGCTTCAATTGGAGACCGTTGGTAAAGAGAATATTGAAGCGAATAGATCACGCCAATATTTTTCTTCTGATTGCGGGCACCTACACCCCTATGGCTTTCTCAGCACTGCCAGCAGATAAGGGAACGACACTCCTGGTTACGGTGTGGATTGTCGGACTGATTGGAATATTCTTCAGGGTCTTTTGGATATCCGCCCCTCGCTGGCTCTATGTGCCAATTTATTTGGCCATGGGTTGGCTAGCCATTTTCTATGTGGTTGATCTATGGAATGCCAACTGGGTGATGATGCTTTTGATAGCTATTGGTGGTCTTTGCTACACACTTGGAGCTATTTTCTATGGTGCCAAATGGCCCAAGCGAAATGCCAAGCACTTCGGTTTCCATGAATACTTCCACGCACTCACGGTGGCAGCTTTCTTCTGTCACTGGACGGCTGCGCTGCTTATCAGCATCAGCCCTGTCGCGGGGTCTATCTCTGCGGCTTAGCGGGTGGCTCTGGTCTAGTTGGCTTATCTCCGCCTGAGCTAGACAGGTCCTCCTGAGCCAGCTTCTCTCGAATCTCTTCGCGATACTTGGTCCTTCTAATTCTTCGATTCATATCAAAAAACAGAAAGACCGCTCCCACCGCCACCGCGAAGGTAATGATGAAGCCGATTGTCCCAGGAGAGTTATAAGTTTCATCGGCAACCGGGGTTGGCATCTGAGTCCAGAAATTTAAATCCAGCAGTATGTTCACAGCATAAGTATTCCACCTATGACATAACCTTTTGGCATGAGCAACAGAACTGATGACCTGATGGCACGCAGATACGGTGCCAAACCTGTCAACGCTCTGAAGTTCAGAATCTTTGCTATTGCCGCCGTTATTGCCACAGCCGCTGGGGCGGTGTGGCTTGGCCTTGCCAACTGGTCTCCAATCCAGGCAACGACATCCAGCTTTGAGGTGGTTAGCCCTTGGCAGACCACTGTGGAATTTGAACTTCAGATGCCACCAGGGGAAGTTGCCCTTTGCCAGTTCGAAGCCCTAAACAATGCCTTTTTCGTAGTGGGTTATGTTGAGCAGTCATTCGGACCCTTTGATCAGCTAATCACCAACCATGCGGTTTCCATCAACACCTTTGAAGAGGCTGTAACGGGACTGGTTGACAGCTGCACACTGCGATAAGCTTGCCTCTGGCTCGCTAAGCGAGCTTTTTCAATTCCCGAGAGTAATAAATGTCCGACAGCATTCTTTTGACCCAAGAGGCCTATGACCGCCTAAAGGGCGAACTTGAAAACCTGATTCTGGTAGAGCGCCATGAGATTGCCAAACGCATCCAAGAGGCCCGGGAAGAGGGAGACCTTAAGGAAAACGGCGGCTACCACGCTGCTAAAGAAGAGCAGGGAAAGATCGAAGCCAGAATCAATCGGCTCGAGGAAATGCTGGCCAATGCCACTATCGGTGAGGCTGATTCTGGGGATGGAATTGTGAAGCAGGGACTAATGGTTCACTGCAAACTGAATGGCAAGGACAATGAGTTCTTTCTCGGCAGCCATGAAATCTTTGAGGGCACCAAGTATGAGTCTGCGATGGAAGAGGGAGACTTCTCTGTTTACAGCCCAGATTCTCCGATTGGGCAGGCAATTCTTGGAAAAAGAATTGGCGATAAGGTCAGCTATTCTGCGCCTAATGGCAAAGAAATCTCAGTTGAAATTACAGCCCTGAAAAACTTTGTCTTTAGTCACTAAGTAGCTTGGGGTTCAAACCCGCTTTGCGCAAAGATTCCAAAACTTCATCCCGGTGTTCTTTGCCACGGGTCTCAACACTAAGGTCTAGTTCTACTTCGCTAATCTGAAGACCACTGCCGTGGCGAGTGTGAAGAACCTCGACTACGTTGGCGTGAGCATCGGCAACAGCCTGGGCAGTTCGGACTAGCTGTCCCGGCCTGTCTGGAAGCATCACCGCAATATTGGTGTAGCGATCAGAGGCTGCAAGACCATGCCTAATCACTCTTTGCAGTAGCAAAGGATCTATGTTTCCGCCTGAGAGCACCACTGCCGTCTTACCTTTGAGCTTGAGCTTTTTGGCCAAGATAGCTGCAACGCCCACAGAACCACCAGCTTCGACCACCATTTTGCTGCGCTCCAAAACGCCAAGCATTCCCTTGGCTATTTCGTCTTCGCTAACCGTTAATACCTTGTCGACAAATTTGGCAATTATTTCAAAGGGAACTTTGCCCGGCTTAGCCACAGCTATTCCATCGGCAATTGTCGGGTAGGTCTTTACTTCAACTGGTTTTCCTGCCTTGAGTGATGCAGGGTAGGCAGCAGCCAACTCAGCCTGAATCGCAAAGACTTTGACCTTCCGACCAAGCTGTGCTGCCTTGAGCTTGGCTGCTAGCGCAACTCCTGCCGTCAGTCCGCCTCCCCCAAGACAAACAATGATGTTGTCTACATCGGGAAGCTGATCAAAAATCTCGAGTGCAACGGTGCCCTGCCCCCGAATAATGTCCAGATGGTCAAACGGCGGGACATACACGGCTCCGGTTTTTTGCGCAAAAGCTTTAGCGGCTGCGTTTGTTTCGTCAAAAATTGCGCCTTCTAGAACAACATTTGCGCCATATCCAACGGTGGCTTGATACTTAGGAAGAGATGCACCAACCGGCATGAAGATAGTCGCTTTGATTCCTAACAGCTGTGCCGCTAGCGCGACGCCCTGAGCGTGATTGCCGGCGGATGCGGCAACGACTCCCCGTTTTTTCTCCTCAGGACTTAGTTGAGAAATTAGGTTGTATGCACCACGAACCTTATAGGCACCAGTTCTTTGCAGGTTCTCACACTTGAAGTAAACCTTCTGACCGGTAAATGCACTCAGCCAATGGCTTTCAATCAACGGAGTCTTTGAAACAACACTCGCAACCCGATGCGCAGCTTGTTCGAATTCCTCAAGGACGGGGAATTTCTGCTGAGCCATCGCAAAACCTTCAATCAAAGAATGAGTGAAAGTCTAGCGACTAGAAGCCCCTTGATATTTCTGAAAGTCGCTTGATTCTGGCGGGAATTGGCGGATGCGTCGAGAAAAGGCGCTCAACCATTCCAGGCTTCAGGGGATCGTTGATGTACATGTGGGCCATTGCTGTATTTGCTCGGCGCATTGGTCTTCCATACTCGCCCAGCTTCTGCAGAGCACTCGCTAATCCATCTGGGTAGCGCGTCATCTCAACGCCGGTGGCATCGGCGAGGTATTCACGCTGACGTGACACAGCAGCTGAGACAAGTGGTCCGATCAGCCAGGCGATAATCCAGCCGAGGATTCCGATAGCGATAAGGAAGATTGCAGCCTGTCCGTGATCTCTGCTCCTAGCCCCTGCACCAAACCATGCCATGCGAATAGCCATATCCGCCAAAATTCCGATGGCAGAAACTAAACCGAAAACAATCGTGGAGACCCGAATGTCGAAGTTCTTGACGTGCCCAAGCTCGTGAGCCATGACACCTTGAAGCTCATTGTCATCCATGATTTCGAGTAGTCCGGTGGTTGCTGCAACCACTGCTGTCTTGGGATTTCTACCTGTGGCAAAAGCGTTGGGAGCAGGATCGTTGATGATGTAGACCTTGGGCATGGGAAGACCTTCGGTGATTGCAAGGTTCTCAACAATGTTCCAGAGCCTGGGATTGTCCTTCTTCTGAATTTGGTGAGCCCCGCTCATGGCAATTGCGATTGATGAGGAAGCGTAATACTGGAAGATCGTGTAGCCAAGAACAAACAGCACGATAAAGATTGCGCTGGAACCATTGCCTGTTGCCTGCCCCCACCAAAGTGCCAGAGCAGTTAGTAGTCCAACGAAGAGGCCAATAATGATTACAGTGTTGCGCTTATTGGCAGCTATTGCCCGATACATGCCTAGAACTTCACCTGCGGAGGCTCTTGAATAGCGGCTGGATTCTCAACCTCGAAGAATTCACGGTTAGTAAATCCAAGACGCTTTGCAAAGACATTGTTTGGGAACTGTTGAATCTTGGTGTTTAGCTCTGTGACTCCCCCGTTATAGAAACGTCGGGAAGCCATGATCTTGTCCTCGGTGTTGGTTAGCTCACGCTGTAGTTCCAAGAAGTTTGTCGAGGCAACAAGCTGCGGGTAGGCCTCGGACACAGCAAAGAGGCTCTTCAGTGCTCCCTGCAACATGTTCTCAGCAGCAGCAGCTTCCGCTGGATGCTCTAGAGCATTGGGAGAGACTGTAGCCGCGCGAGCCTTAGTTACATTCTCAAAAACTTCACGCTCGTGCGAGGCATATCCGCGGACGGTCTCAATCAAGTTTGGTATCAGATCAGCTCTGCGCTTGAGCTGAACAGTAATGTCGCTCCAGGCTTCATCGACACGAACCTTCAGCGCAACCAGTGCGTTGTAGGTGACCCAGAGATAAATGCCGACCAGGGCGGCGATTCCCAGTAGTACCAGGAAGATTTCCATTTTGCTCCTTCAGAAAGCTTCCCTCAGACTATTTGAGATTGCTGAGGCTTTGCTGAAATGTTTGCACCATATTTGGTGCCCCGAGTGGGACTCGAACCCACACTGTGACGATTTTAAGTCGTCTGCCTCTGCCATTGGGCTATCGGGGCAATAAATAAGGCCCAGCACTGCTGGGCCCAATCTAACTGGTTACTTGCCAGGTTTGGTTGCCCAGGTTTCAAAGAATAATCGTGGGGACTTCAGACCCTCGATGCTTACCAAGTCTCTACCCAGAATAAAGTTCAGAACCCAGCCGGAAATGACTCTGATCTTGCGCTCCCATGTCGGCATAGCCAGCCCGTGATACCCGCGGTGAGCGAGCCAAGGGAAGAAGCCAATCATTCCAAACTTGCCTACTTTGATTGCTCCAATTCCAATACCGAGGCCAGCGACAGCGCCGATGGTTTTCCAGCGGTACTCGCGGATTTCTTCTCCCCGAATCGAAGCAACTACGTTCTTGGCAAGAAGCTTTGCTTGCCTAACTGCGTGCTGCGCGTTTGGGACACAGTAGCCACCAACTCCCATGCCTGTTAGGTCTGGCACAGCCGAAACGTCTCCAGCAGTCCATGCGCCCTTGAATGGTTTATCCCCATCGACAATCTGCAGCTTGGCGTTAGCTGTAATGCGCAATCTGCCATCCAGCGGGAAGTCGCAGTGTTTTGCAACTGGTGCTGCTGCAACACCTGCAGTCCAAATCAAGATATCAGTTTCAAGTTTGTCGCCATTGGAAAGCTTGACGACACCATCGACTGCGGAAACCACCTGTGTGTTTAGGTGAATATAACCTGCTCTGGAATTTAGATTTTCAACAACTTGCTTTGCAGTCTTCTCCGAAACCTCCGGCATGATTCGACCCATTGCTTCAATCAAATGGAATCTAACCTCATCAAAATCAATTTCTGGGTAGTAGCGAAGCAGGGCTGTTGCAGTGCTGCGTAGTTCGGCAAATGCTTCGATGCCGGCAAAACCTCCGCCGACTACTACGAGTGTAAGGAGTCTCTTGCGTATCGGACTTGACTTAGGAAGGGCAGCGGCTCGCTCAAAGTTTCCAAAGAGTCGGTTCCTAACCTCGACTGCCTCTTCAATATTCTTCATTCCAATGGCATTTTCAGCAATTCCATCTATTGGGAATGTCTTCGTAACAGCCCCGGCCGTCATGATCACCTGGTCGTAGGCGATGGTGATCTGCTTGCCACCTTCGACCTCGACGGTAGCCTTCTTGTCCTTGTGGCTAACTTTGGTCATTCGACCGCTGACCAGTTTGGTCTTTCTCAGGTGTTGGCGGTGAGAGACAATTACGTGCCTCGGCTCAATCGATCCAGCTGCCACCTCGGGGAGGAATGGCTGGTAGGTCATGTATGGCAGTGGGTCGACCAGGGTGACTTCCGCCTCATTTGGGCGAAGAAGCTTCTCCAGCTTCCAAGCGGCATAAAAGCCTGCATAGCCTCCGCCAATAATCAGGATGCGCTGAGGTTTGGCTGGGTTTACAACTTGTTCGAGTACTGCTTTAGGCGTCTTTGACTTAGTGGTCGCGACCGTCATGAGAATCTAAATTACCTTCTGGTTTTCTTTCCATCCCGCCCAAATCGATTGCGCATGCCGAAGAAGAGCAACAGAGCCAGGGGAACTACCAACAGATAGAGTAGCGGATTCGACCAAGGCTCGTCCTCAGGCTGTGCGGCTGGGGGTTGATTTTCCGCATCAATCGGGGCACTCTGCGGGGGAATCAGTAGCTCAGCCTCATCCACTGGTGCCGATGGACGATACAGCTCAATCCAGCTGGCCAATGACCCAAGGGGATTGTTCTCCGAGGTCAGCCTTGAGGTAACAGCTGAAGCCGGCGAAATGAGTCCATAACCAAAGTTACTGTCGTAACCCTTATCACCACGATCGATGGCAGTGGAAATTAGGCGCTGAATCAAATCACTGTTCGTTGCATTCGGATCAGCTTCAATCATTAGCGCTAACAGTCCTGAGACAATTGGCGCTGCTGCTGAGGATCCCGACCACTTTCTTGCGTCTTGATTTGGGTATGAGCCAACCATGTCAATCCCGGGTGCAGCAACCGTTATTCCAAGTCCTTCAGTGCCTACTCTGGCTGATGAATTACCCTCACGATTAACCGCAGTAACGGAGATAACTCCGGGAATAGTTGCCGGAGCAGTCGGTGAGCTCTGACCATCAATTTTGTTACCACTGGCTGCAACAATCAGGACATCTTTCTCCAACGCGTATAGAAATGCCTCGTCCCAGCTAGCAGGCCAGTTTCTCGAGGCCCTGGAGACAGAGAGATTGATGACGTCTGCGCCTTGATCGGCAGCCCAACGAACTGCTTGAGCAATCTGTCGATCAGTGTCAGCTCCTTCCAGGCCAAGACCTACTGAAATTGAAAGCAATTTGGCACTGGGAGCTACTCCAATGACTCCGCCACTGTCTCTGCCCTGACCGGCAATCAAGGATGCGACCATGGTTCCGTGGAAACCACTGGGACCAACAGGACTTGATCCGTCAGGTGTTCCAGCGCCAGAAAAATCTGCTCCACCAATGACAACTCCTGACAGATCAGGGTGGCTCGCGTCAATACCCGTGTCGATTACAGCAATCACAACACCTTCGCCGGTGAGCTCACCGACAGCCTCAAACTCTGGCAGCCACCAGTGATCTTGAGGCGTTACGGATGCAAGAAAAAGTGGAGTGAGCAGAAAACTTGCTAGACGCATTGGCACACCTGACTGGACCAGCTCAGCTTCGCAAGGGCCAGATCGCCAATTGGATTTACACCAGGTCCTTTAGCCAACGAGTGCGCGACCAGAGCATGAAGGCATTTGACTCGATGCGGCATTCCTCCAGCGGATATGCCCTTCGTTTCTTCGACCCCCTCAAGTTCTTCCCGCTCTGACAGATATTGTTGATGGGCAAGTTGATAACTCTTGGCCAGATCCTCATTTGCGCTCAATAGGTCTTGCAGCTCAGCCATGTATCCAGCCGCCTCCAGGGCTGAGACTGCGGCGGTGGCAGATTTTTGAGTGAGATAGAAAAGTGTGGGAAAGGGTGTGCCATCCCCAAGCCGAGGTGAAGTCTTTACAACAAGTGGCCTGGAACACACACAGCGGGCAGCAACCGCAACTATGTCCCTCGCCTCACGACCAAGTTGCCTGGAGACCTCCACTAAGTCTTCGGGCGAAATCATTCTGACTCTGGTTTATCCGTGGCAGCGCGAAGAAAAGACTCCAAAAGCGAATCTACCCAGTTGTCATTGGCCGCTGAAATTTCAGTTGTTATCTCATCCGCTCTTCGACGATCAGCCAACAGTGCTCCAACGGTCCCAGAAGTGTCCGAGAAATCCATACCCTCTGAATCCATCACGAGGTAGGAAACTTCACCAGGAAGAACGTAATAGAGACGGTCTCTGGCTTGCGAGCGAATGTAGACAGGGTCTTGCCAACGATCGCGCTCAGCCTCCATTTGCTCGACTTGCTCCTGTGCAAGGCGGATACTCTGCTCCATCTCTGCAATCTGCCTGCGCTGATTTAGAAAAGCTTCGACATCCGGGGACACAACGAATGCGCCACCGACAACAATCAAGATAACTGTTACCCAGGTGCTATTTAGGCGAAGGGTTTTGAGCATCAATCGACCCTGGTTAAGGGCCACTGGCACTTTGGGTTCGTTTTTGCTCGTGCGGGCCATGCCTAGGAGTCTAGAAGGCAAGGTTTAGGAATGAAGAGATTTAGCGAGCTGCAAACCTGGGGAATGCATCCCTGCCCGCATACTTGGCAGCCTCTGCCAGTTCCTCTTCAATGCGCAAGAGCTGGTTGTACTTGGCCACTCGCTCACTTCTGGCTGGTGCTCCAGTTTTGATTTGTCCAGCGTTTGTCGCCACAGCTAGATCGGCAATAAATGTGTCTTCGGTCTCACCGCTTCGATGAGAGATGATGGCCTTCATGCCGTGTCGCTGAGCAAGGGCAACGGCATCCATCGTCTCGGTCAGAGTGCCAATCTGGTTTACCTTCACCAAGATTGCATTTCCAGCCTTGTGGTCAATTCCCTTTTGTAGTCGGGTTGGGTTGGTTACATAGAGGTCATCTCCGACCAGCTGCACCTTCGAACCAAGCTGAGCTGTAATCTCAGTCCAACCTGCCCAGTCATCCTCTGCTAGCGGATCTTCAATGGAAACCAACGGGTAATTGGCAATCAAATCTGCGTAGTAGGCAATCATCTCCTGGGCAGTTCTCTCCTTGCCCTCGAATGTGTACTTTCCAGTTGACTCGCTGTAAAACTCGGTCGATGCAACGTCCAGTGCCAGAGCAATGTCTTTTCCAAGCTGATAACCAGCAAGTTTGATTGCCTCAGAGATTAGATCAAGAGCTGCTCTGTTGGTTGGAAGATCTGGGGCAAAGCCACCCTCATCACCCAGTCCAGTGGCAAGGTTCTTCTCGGAGAGAAGTTTCTTCAGGTGGTGATAGACCTCGGTTCCCCAACGGAGAGCGTCAGAAAAAGTCTCTGCACCCAGTGGGACAATCATGAACTCCTGAATGTCCACCCCGTTGTCAGCGTGCGCTCCTCCGTTAATGATGTTCATCAGTGGAACCGGCAGCACGTGGGCGTTAGAGCCACCTAGGTAACGATAAAGAGGTAGGTCTGCCGAGTCCGCGGCAGCTCTCGCGCTCGCCAGAGACACTCCCAAGATTGCGTTAGCGCCAAGCTTCTTTTTGTTGTCTGTTCCGTCCAGATCAATCAAAGTTGTGTCAACCATTCGCTGATCGGTGGCATCGACATCAGTTAGGGCGTTGTCAATCTTTTCAACGACGGCGGCAACGGCGTTACGAACGCCCTTGCCAAGGTAACGAGACTTGTCTCCATCCCTAGATTCATGGGCCTCGAATGCGCCAGTTGATGCACCAGACGGCACAGCGGCACGACCGAAAGAGTCATCACTGAGAAGTACTTCTACCTCAATAGTTGGGTTTCCCCTGGAATCCAGAATTTCGCGAGCGCCAACGGCAGAGATGAATGACAAGGGAGTTTCTCCTAGATTGATTTTTGATTTAGTGAAAACAGCACTGGCTTCAATAAAAGTCTAGCGGCTAGTCCAGATTCCGTATTTGACTGAGTCCACTCTCACCTAGTTGGGCAAAGTGCGTGAAGCCCTGTTGCCTGAGCTCTTCCAGCTGGGCCTTTTGGTTCTTGGCTGCAATGTCTATCCGAACGTGCCATCCCTGAGCGATTAGTTTTTGCTGCTCAGCCATAGCTGCCGACACCTTCCCGTCAACCAATAGCACCAGTGCTTTTTGATCTGAGTAATCAGCGCTCATCAGCTCCAAGATGCGCTCGATACCCAGTGAGATTCCAACGGCGGGGGTGTCGGTGCCTGACCACTTACCGACCATTGAGTCATACCTGCCGCCACCGCCAATCGATGAGTCCGAATCAGGGTGTTCTATTTCAAAAATTGCACCTGTGTAGTAGCCCATTCCCCGAACCAGTGTTGGATCAAAGCGCAGGCGATCAGCCTCTGGAAGTTGCTGCATCCAGGAAAGCTCTTCCGGAATCTCAGCACCAGCACTTCCCAGCCACGCTGCGACTTTTCTTGCGGTTTCCTCAGAATAAGACTCAGTAACTTCCTTGGTGACTCCATCAATCCCAATTTTGTCCAGCTTGTCAATTGCAATTAGCGCTTTGTCCTGGGCGTCGATGCCAAGTTTGTTCAGCTCTCTTTTTAGAAATCTTCGATCATTGACTCTGATGGTTGCGTTCCTAATGCCGATTTGGTCAAGTGCTGCCAGTGATGCGCTCAAAAGCTCTGCTTCAGCAAGTTCACTCGCCTCACCCAGAATATCGATGTCGCATTGCAGGAACTGGCGGTAGCGACCTTTCTGAGGTCTCTCCGCTCGCCAAACTGGTCCGATCTGAAGTGCCTTCAGCACCCTAGGCAGCTTCGAGTGGTTAGAAGCGAAGTAACGGGTCAAGGGAACTGTGAGATCGAATCTCAGACCAAGATCAGACAGCGGAAGATTCTCCTGCTTTGCCTTATCTAGGTCCTCCCCTCTCTTCATAACTTGGAAAACAAGTTTTTCGTTATCGCCGCCCTGTCCAGAGGTTAGCTTTTCAATATCCTCCATAGCAGGTGTCTCAATTTCTTGAAAGCCGCGAGAGATATAGATGCTGCGTATCTTGGACAAAACGGCCTCGCGCTGAGCCTTCTCGAGCGGAAGAAGGTCGCGCATTCCACGCGGTGGATTGACTGGCACCGCTCCAGTTTGGCACAGGAACCTTTGGACTTCAGGCTTTGAAGGGATAAGGCTAATCTTGGTCAAAGTCCTGTTTAGGGGGAGCTCACTTTGCGTCAAGCCGCGATTCGAGATTCCGACGTCTCTTTGGACGAGCGGCCCAAACGGGGAAGGCCTATCACAACCGACCCGGTCGCCGTTGGACTGACCGCCCTGCGACTATTTGCAAAACATGGCATAGATGCGGTCACCATGGATGATGTTGCAGAGGCTGCGTCTATTTCCAGATCCAACCTGTTTCGGATATTCCCCTCCAAGGCTGCAGTGATCTGGGGAGGTATGCACGAATTTACGATGGAGTTAGAAAAAAGAATTAGTGAAAATCCAGAAACAGATGTTGTGAAACTACTTCACGAATCTTGGGTAAAGGCCATCATGCCACTTGACCAAAGAATTGAAATTGTCAGACTCCGCCTCAAACTTATTGCCAGCTCGCCAGAGATCTACGGCTGGGGTCACGCCCAAATGGAGGAAGCCCGGCAGGTTATTGAAAGGGCAGTCAGCAAGTTCAGTAAGGACACTCTCCGACCAAAGATTGTCTCATCAGCACTTATTTCAGCCTCCATGGCAATTTTGATTTGGTGGGCGGAGACAGACGACAAAAGAACTCCGTCAGAAGTTTTGGACCAGGGGTTCAAAGACTTCGAAAAGCTATTTAGCTAATCGAGATTGGCCCTGCCAATGATTCCAGCATCGCTGGCCTGCTCGAGTTCCTGCTCTCTGATTTCATGTTCCAGTTGACGCACCGCTTGCCTAAGGGCGCGCTCGGGGTCAAGCTTTAGAGAACGAGCGGATGCAACTATCGCCAAGAGTAATTGACCCAATTCCTTCTCGTCGCTCATTGGAATCACTGGGGCTGACAGCGGCTCTAGGATCTGTGACTTTTCTGCCTTGCCAATAATTTTGTTGGCTCGTGCCAGCGCAGGCATCGCACCCGGAATTCCATCCATTATGGAAGTTCTCAGTGGCTTTTCCCTCTTCTTGTGCTGGTCCCAGTTCTTCATTACTTCTTCACCAGTTCCAGCAGCGTATTGGCTTTGTTCTTCTTCACTTCCGAAAACATGTGGGTGACGCGAGCGCATTTTTTGCTCCATGAGGCCAGCTACGTCCTCTATGTCGAAAGGTTCACCTAAAGTTCCGGTTGCTGCCAAATCCGAGTGGAAGATTACCTGGTAGAGCACATCACCAAGCTCCTCCATGATTTCTTCTCGAGAGCCCGATTCAATGGCCTCAATCAGCTCGAAGGTTTCCTCAAGGAGATATTGAATAAGTGAGTGGTGAGTTTGCTCGGCATCCCAGGCGCAGCCGCCTGGTGCCCTAAGTTGATGGGCGGTCTGAATCAGACTTTCTAACTTTTCCATTCGCGATAACCTGCAATTCCTCAAGAAGCTTTCGAACAAAGTCAATCACCTCTCGGTCACGAATCGTGCCCTCGGCTTGCGATTTTGGAATGCCCATAGTCAAGAGTTGAGAACTCTTCAGGTACTTTGTGGTGGGGTATGTGTGACTGAGCTTTACGAGCTCTGATTCGGTCAAATCGACAGGCTGAATTCTTGCCGAAAGACCGAGGAGGTTTACTTCGAGTAGACCAAGGCGATTGGCCATTTGACGCAGGTGCGTGACTTCGATGAGGTTGTGAACCGAGGTCGGAAGTGGCCCAAATCGGTCTGCAATCTCCGCCTGTATTTCGACCAGCTGATCTGAGGTTGCCCCAGCTCCAGATGCCGAGGCTAACTTGTGATATGCCTCCAGGCGCAATCGATCCGAGTCAACGTATTCAATCGGAATACGAGCATCTACCGGCAATTCGAGTTTCAGCTCAGATGGCGCTTCAATCTTTTGACCCCTAAATTCACTAACAGCCTCAGCAATCATGCGCATGTATAGGTCAAAGCCAACTCCGGCTATGTGTCCGGATTGTTCACCTCCGAGCAGGTTTCCTGCCCCACGAATTTCCAAATCCTTCATCGCCACCTGCATACCACTGCCAAGTTCGTTGTGGGTGGCAATTGTTGAAAGGCGATCAAAGGCAGTCTCCCCCAGAGGTTTACTGGGGTCGTAGAAAAAGTAGGCATATGCCCTCTCCCTGGATCTGCCAACTCTCCCTCGAATCTGATGCAGCTGGCTCAAACCGAAGTTCTCTGCACGATCCACAATCAATGTGTTGGCATTGGGAATGTCAATTCCTGTCTCGATGATTGTTGTCGAAACCAAAACATCAAACTTCTTCTCCCAGAAATCAACAACCACCTGCTCAAGTTGATGCTCTGGCATCTGGCCATGGGCTACTGCGATTCTTGCCTCCGGAACCAGCTTTGCCAAATTGGCTGCAGTGCTGTCTATGGTTGCCACTCTGTTGTGTATGAAGAAAACCTGTCCTTCACGAATAAGCTCTCTGCGAATCGCAGCAGCCACAGTCGCCTCATTGAACCCACCGACGTAGGTAAGAATCGGATGTCTATCTTCCGGAGGGGTAGCAAGCGTTGACATCTCGCGGATTCCTGTAACCGCCATTTCAAGTGTTCTGGGAATAGGAGTTGCACTCATCGACAAAACATCCACATTCTGTCGAAGGTCTTTTATCTTCTCTTTGTGTTCAACACCAAATCTCTGTTCCTCATCGATGATCAAAAGGCCTAGGTCTCGGAAATGAATACCAGCAGATAGCAATCGGTGTGTACCAATGACCATGTCAATGGCGCCACTTTTCAAACCTGCTAAAACCTTTTTTGCTTCGGCATCACTTTGAAAGCGAGATAGAGCAGCGAGACTAATCGGAAAACCAGAAAACCTGGTGTGAAAGGTGTCGAAGTGCTGCTTTACCAGCAGCGTGGTAGGCACAAGCATGGCAACTTGCTTATGGTCTTGAATGGCTTTGAACGCGGCCCTCAGGGCAACCTCAGTCTTGCCATAACCAACGTCCCCAGCCAAGAGGCGATCCATGGGGATTGGTTTTTCCATGTCTCGTTTGACCTCATCAATAGTGGTGAGCTGATCAGGTGTCTCCTGAAATACAAATGCATCTTCCAGCTCACGCTGCCAATCGGTGTCTGGCGAAAATGCATAGCCTTGAGACTTAACTCTTGCGGCGTAGAGCTTAACTAAATCGATAGCGATTTTTCTCACTGCTTTACGAGCATTGCTTTTTGCTCGAGCCCAGTCAGCACCCCCCATTTTTGAAAGTACTGGTGCTTCAGCACCGACATACCTTGAGAGAAGATCTAGCTGATCTGTTGGGATAAAGAGCGTGTCAGCTGGATAGCCGCGCTTCGGTGGCGCATATTCCACCAGCAGATACTCTCTCGACTGCGAGCGGTTTGTTCTTTGCACTAATTCCTTAAACCTGCCGACTCCGTGGATTTCGTGAACCACATAATCACCGGACTTCAGTTCGAGAGGATCCACGGCAGCGCCTCGACGTTTCGCTAGCTTGCGCTCTCGAGGAGCAACGTAGTTAGATGCCACGCCAAAAAATTCATCCTCCGTAATCACCACGAGGCCTGCTTCGGCCAATACAAAGCCGCTGGCGATGTTGGCGACTGTTATGGATATTTCAGATCTCGGAAGCTCAGCAAAACTTTCACGCAGTGAAACAGGAAGTGATTGAGCTGCCACCACCTCCAACATGCGCTCTGCAGTTCCGTGACCTCGAGCAACTAATAGAACTGACTGGCCCGCTTTGAGTTGATCAGCAATCCAATCAATGCTTTCCCCCTCTGGGAATGTAGGAACCTCCCGTAAACCAAGGTCTGTGCCAGTCTCGTCAGAAAGTGCAGAGACTTCCACGACTTTTCTGCCTTCACTTATTCGAGCTTTGAAGTCGGTGAACTCTAGAAATGCTCCTTCGGAGAGATCGATTGGGGCTTGTGCGCCGCTGAGGGCAACATCCCAGGCTGCGTGTAAAAACTCTTGATTCGTCTTGGCTAAACTCTCGGCTCGACCTGCAAGTTTTTCTGGTTCAAGCAAAATTGCCTCGGAGGTTTTGATGTAGTCCGTCAGTGGGACAAGCTTGTCCGCCAGCACGGGTGCCAGGGACTCCATTCCTGCGACGGGGATAGCATTGGCAATTTTTTCTAGCATCTCGCTCAGGTTTGGAAACTCTCCAGCCATCTCCCTGGCCTTGCCGGCAACGCTGGGGGTAATCAGAAGCTCTCGTGCCGGAAAGACCTCGAGTGAGTCGATTGGTGAGTCAAAGGATCTTTGATCAGCAACGTGAAACTGGCGCATCTCCTCTAGAAGATCACCAAAGAATTCCAAGCGAATCGCATAATCCGCGGTTGTCGGGAACACATCAACAATTCCACCTCGAACAGAGAATTCTCCCCTGCGGGTAACAAGATCAACCCGCTCATATGCGAACTCGATCAACTTCAGTGTCAGCTCTGGCAGCAGGTATTCCTGGCCTTGCTTTAGATTCAGCGGCTGGTAGTCAAGTATTCCTGCGATAAGAGGCTGCAGGGCAGCTCGAATCGAAACCAGAATCACAACGGGATGCTTTAGTTTTTCTTTACTTACCTTTTGTATTTGATGCAGAGCAGCCACCCTCTTGCCCACAGTCTCCGGAGCTGGCGACAGCCGCTCGTGAGGAAGGGTCTCCCAGGCAGGAAAACTGATCACTTCGAGATCTTCCACCAACTCGGTCAGTGTGCTCGAAAGCTCATCTGCCTGTCTGGAAGTGGCAGTGATTACCAGCAGCGGGTCTTTCCTTTTCAGAAGAAGTGAGGCAAGAGCAACACTCTGGGTTTTGGCTGGGGCAAAGATTTTCTCGGGTTTTTGCTCACGGGCATGCTGAAGCGAGCGCGCCTTTGCGGCCGCAAAAAGCAGTGAGCGGATAGTCACCCCAGAAGTTTAGGGGTTTTATTGAATGAGATTTTCTACTTTGTCGATAGCCAAGGTGACCAGTTCTTTGAGCTTGGAGCGCTCTTCGGAATTGAAATTCTTTAATACAAAGTCAGCAACTTCCATCTGTCCCGGAGGTCTGCCGATACCGAATCTGATTCGGTGATAGTTGGTGCCGCATTTTTCACTTATGTCTCTCAGACCGTTGTGGCCAGCATGACCGCCATCGAACTTGGACCTGACGTCGCCATAATCGAGATCAAGTTCATCGTGGACCACAATCATGTGATCAGTTTCAACAGAATAAAACTGCAGCAATAGCTGAGCAGGGTTACCACTTTCGTTCATGTAACCCAAGCTTTTGGCAAGGACTACCTTTGCTCCCCCTGGTATCCGAAATTCGGCAACGCTAGCGAAGGACTTAAATGCTTTGAAGGAGGCAGAGTGCTCGTAAGCCATTTCTTCAACAACGATTTGACCTATGTTGTGGCGATTAGCCGCGTACTGCGGACCTGGATTCCCAAGTCCGAAAACTAGCCAAGTCGAATTACTTGTCAGCTTCTTCAGACTTTTGTGCGGTTGCGACTGGCTGTGGGGTTTCAGCTGCTGGCTGCTCATCCGCTACTCCGGCCTTGGTCTCTACAACCGAAGCTACCAGCTCATCCATTGGCAGTTCCATGATGACACCCTCTGGGATGTCTAGATCTGAAACGTTGTAGTGGTGACCAACTGGGTGGTCCTTAGAAATCTTTAGCTCGATGAACTGTGGAATGTGGGTTGCCTCAGCTTCGACCTTAACTGTCTTGTGTTCAAGATCCAAAACTGCTCCACCAACAACTTCACCAACAATGTGGACTGGAACCTCGACGTGGACCTTCTCACCACGACGAACCTCTACCAAGTCAATGTGCTCGATGATGTGGGTTACGGGATCCTTGGCTGCACTCTTTACAAGTACAAGTTCTTCCTTACCGGAGATGTTCAGTTCGAGAAGAGCGTTCTTGGTTCTAAGGGCTAGTGCAACCTGGTGTGCGGGAACGTGAATATGTCTGGTGGCGTTGCCATGACCGTAGATGACAGCTGGAGTTCTTCCAGATGCTCTGAGCTTTCGGGCGGCACCCTTGCCAAAGTTGTTTCTTACTTCGGCTTCAATTTTTGTCTCTGACATTTTTTCCTCGCAACTAACGGGCGAGAAATCTCCGTCGATAACGAATACCTAAGGTATCCCTCGCCGCTGAACCTGAAAAGGATAGCCGATTTAGCCAAAGACTCTCAACCCCCATAATCGGGGCTTGGAGCTTGGGGTCTAGGCGTGACCTGGAAAGAGTGAGTTCACCGAGTCATCGTAGAAAACAGCAGCAATCGCCTTAGCGATAAGTGGTGCAATTGATAGGACAGTCAGCCCATCAAATTCCTTATCCGGTGTGATTGGAAGGGTGTTTGTGACCACAACCGCGTCAATCACTGGGTCGCTCAATCTTTCCCTTGCCGGTTCCGAAAACACAGGGTGAGTGGCGGCAACAATCACCTTGGTGGCGCCATTTTCCTTTAGTGCATTGGCAGCTGCCAGGATGGTGCCGCCTGTGTCAATCATGTCGTCAACAATTAGGCAGTCGCGTCCTCGAACCTTACCCACAATCTCATTTACCTGCACTTGATTTGGCTTATCGGGGTCGCGGCGTTTGTGCACGATGGCGAGTGGCGTTGCTAGTCTGTCGGCCCAGATATCTGCCACTCGCACACGTCCAGAGTCTGGCGACACAACCGTCAGATTTTCAGTGCCAAAGGTTGCCGCAACGTGGTCTGCAAGAAGTGGCAAGGCCCAGAGGTGATCAACTGGACCGTCAAAGAAACCTTGAATTTGTGGAGTGTGCAAATCGACAGACATCAGGCGAGTTGCTCCGGCAACTCTGAACAGATCGTTCACAAGCTTTGCGGAGATTGGCTCACGACCTTTGTGCTTCTTGTCCTGTCTTGCATAAGGAAAGAAAGGGGCAACGACTGTTATGCGCTTGGCACTGGCTCTCTTCATCGCATCGACCATCAGTAGCTGCTCCATCAGCCAGTGATTGACTGGATTTGGATGAGACTGAATTATGAAGGCATCTACTCCGCGAACACTGCGCTCATAACGAACGAAGGTTTCTCCATTGGCAAAGTCATAGACGGTCATCGGGACTAAATCAGTTTGAAGAATATCTGCGACTTCTTGAGCTAGACCTTGGTGCGCTCTTCCAGATGCAATCACCAGCTGCTTGCTGGCGGCCTTCTCAATAGCCAATGACTACTCCGTCCGCTTTGCGGCCTTAGCTGAATCGCTACCTGGCCGCTTCTCCAATACCCAGTCTGCCAGATTCTCCTGAGGCATGGGATTCCTTGCCAGCGCACCTGGCTCGACATCTTTACGAATGGTCGAACCGGCGGCTGTGTAGGCTCCATCGCCGATGGTGATTGGAGCAACAAAGACGTTTCCGCTTCCAGTCCTTACGTGGCTACCAATCTTGGTCTGGTGTTTATTCTCACCGTCATAGTTGGCAAAAATGGTGCCAGCCCCGATGTTGGAGCCTTCGCCAATTTCTGCGTCGCCAACGTAGCTCAGGTGTGGAACTTTTGCCCCAGGGCCGATTTTGGCGTTCTTTGTCTCAACAAAGGCGCCAATTTTTCCGCCCTCACCAAGTTCAGTCCCTGGCCTGAGGTACGAGAAGGGTCCGACCTTAGTCTTGCTCGCAATCTTTACGTTCTCGGCCACAGTCCTAGTTACAACCGCTAAGTCTCCTACTTCACAGTCCGTAAGGCTCGAGTCAGGACCGATTACAGCACCCACTCCGATGCGTGTAATTCCAGAGAGTCTGGTGGAGGGAAGGACTTTTGCATCCTGACCAATTTGGACAGTGACATCAATCCAGGTTGTAGCTGGCTCATCAATGCTTACCCCCGCCAATTGCCAAGCTCTGACAATTCTTGAATTCAGCTCACGGGCAACCTCGCTCAGCTGAGCCCTGTCGTTTACTCCAGCAACCAGCCAGTGGTCAGAGATCTGATGTGCTTGAACCAAACCTTTGTCGATCATCAAAGAGACAACATCGGTTAGGTACTTTTCTTTGGAAGCATTCTGGGTTGTGACTTTAGCTAGGGCAGCTTTGAGATGACCAGAGTCGAAGACGTAGACTCCGGCATTTACCTCGCTGATAGTCCTCTCTTCCTCACTTGCATCCTTTTGCTCGACAATGCCGACTAGCTCTCCCCTAGAACGCACTATTCGGCCATAGCCGAAAGGGTTATCCATCTGGCAGCTAACCAAAGTTCCGATGCTTTTGCTGCTGTGATGTCTTTCAATCAGCTCGGCAATGCTAGAAACATCAATTAGGGGCACATCTCCTGAAAGCACTAAAACATCGCCGTCATAAGAGGCAGGAAGCATCTCAAGGGCGGCTTCGACCGCTCTTCCGGTTCCAGGGATTTCATCCTGTATCGCGATTACTGTGCTTGGGAAGTGCTTGGATACGTATTCAGAGATCTTTTCTTTCTCATGCCTCAAAACCGCAATTACGTGCTGAGCAGAGAGCGAGTGGGCGGTGGCTAGGACATGGCCAATCAGAGGCAGTCCAGCAATATCGTGCAGAACCTTTGGCAAAGAACTCTTCATTCGAGTTCCCTCACCCGCGGCGAGTACAACTACAGCCAGTTGGCGCAACGTGCCTCCTATTTACTGCCAGCTCCGCCCCTAGGATTCGAACCTAGACCGGACGCCTCCAAAGGGCGCCGTGCTGCCATTACACCAGAGCGGACCGGGGTCTAACCCCGCGATAAGTCTGCCAGAGAATTCCTAGCCCTGGAGTTTCTGGGCGGTCTGAAGCCAGCTTTCCTCATTCTCGGCAATGGATTTCTGCAGCTTCTTCTCATCCTCGCTGAGCTCCAAAAGCTTCTGATAATCGGTGGGATCGGACTGGGCTAGACGCAACTGAAGCTCAAGCAGCTCTGCCTGCTGCTTTGCGATTAGTCTTTCCAGTCGCGCGCTCTCTTTTTCCAAATTGCGTCTTTCAGAGCCACTTAGTTCGTTTGTCTTTACCTCTGCCACCTTGGCTGCTTCGCGCGGTTTGTTATAGGTCAGGTATTGATCGACGCCACCTGGTAGATGCCTCAGTGTCCCGTCAATGAATATTCCGTATTGGTTATCGGTGACTCTCTCAAGCAGATATCTATCGTGTGAGACAACAATGAGGGTGCCGGGCCAGTTATCAAGCAAATCCTCCATGGCAGCGAGCATGTCTGTATCAAGATCATTGGTTGGTTCGTCAAGAATCAAAACATTAGGTTCTGTGAATAAAAGTCTCAGAAGCTGAAATCTTCTGCGCTGACCTCCGGAGAGGTCTTTGATGGGGGTTTGCAGTTCTGGCGAGTCAAATCCGAGTTGCTCAACTAGCTGGCCAGTTGGTATCTCTTTCTTACCAACTGTGAAAGTAGTTTTCTCGCGACGAATCATTGAAAAAATCCGCTCGTCTGCAAACTGATCGAGCTCGCGAACGTCTTGGGAAAGCTTGGCGAATTTGACCGTCTTTCCAATCTTCACCCGTCCGCTAGTGGGACTTATCTCACCGGTGATTAGTTGCAACAAGGTGGTCTTGCCAGCGCCGTTGCGACCTAGAAGTCCGATTCGATCTCCCGGACCCAGGCGCAAGGTAACGTTGCGAAGAATCTTTCGACCATCAACTTCGTAGCTGACATCTTCAATGTCCACTACGTCCTTTCCCAAGCGTGAAGTTGCAAGCCTGGCAAGCTCAATTTGATCTCTCGGCGGCGGTTCGTTTCCGATTAGCTCGAGTGCAGCATCGGTTCTGAACTTCGGCTTGGTAGTTCTAGCGGGAGCACCTCTCCCCAGCCATGCGAGCTCTTTGCGCAGAAGATTTTGTCTGCGTGCCTCAATGGCTGCCTGCTGCCTTGCTCTTTCGGTTCGCTGCTGGATGTATGCGGCATAGCCACCAACGAATGGTTCAATTTTTCCTCCCACTACCTCCCAGGTGTAGTTGGAAATGGCATCAAGAAACCAGCGGTCGTGGGTGATCACCAAAAGCCCACCGGCATTTTTAGACCAGCGTGATTTCAGATGCTGAGCAAGCCAATTGACGCCATCAATGTCTAAGTGGTTGGTTGGTTCATCCAGCATTATGACATCGTGTTCAGAAGCCAGAAGCTGGGCGAGAGCCACCCTTCTGAGCTGGCCTCCAGAAAGAGTCGTAACTGATTGATTCCAGTCGAGATCTGAAACTAGACCTGCGAGCACGTCTCTGACTTTTGGATCAGACGCCCACTCGTAGTCAGGTCTCTGTCCAACAACGGCAGTGGCAACGGTGAGACCAGGGTCGAAATTGTCCTGCTGCCGCAAAAAACCAACCCGCAGACCACCGCGCCAGGTAACTCGACCAGAATCGGGTACCAGCTGTTTGGTAAGAATCTTTAGAAGGGTTGACTTACCATCGCCGTTGCGGCCAACGACTCCTATGCGATCGCCCTCTCCAATGCCGACGGTCACATTTTCAAAGACCGTCTTAGTTGGAAAGTAGTGAGAAATTGACTCCGCGCCTAGCAGGTGTGCCATTAACCCAGCATTGCTCCGGTTTGGGAGGTGGTGGTCAAGATGGTGAAATGACCTAGTGCACGAAGCTTTTCATTCCAATCTCTAGCCTGACCCTTTTCCTTGGTCAAGAAATAAATAGTTGGACCTGAACCAGAAAGATATCCGGTGGTGCCTTCAATTAGGTGTCGGTAATTTTCAAGTTCGCTACGCAGTTTCAGAGCAGGTTGCAATAGTGAATTCTTTCCGATTCTTTGCATGGTGCTGAGTCCTGCCACAACCGTTTGTGCGGAGTGGTTGATGTCCCCTTCAGGAAACATCTGATCAAAGGTTTGGAAAACTTCCCTCGTGCTGAGTCCAATTGGGCTTACCAGTAGGACAACGTGCAGCTCTGGAAGAGAATCAAGGCTCTCAAGCTCGATTCCTGTATCTAATCCGAGCGCAGTTCCCCCAAGCAGTGAGAATGGGACATCAGATCCAACCTTGCTCGCCACTTGGCTGAGCTGCTGAAAATCAAGATTGAGCTTCCAAGCTTCATTCAGAGCAAGCAGCGACGCCGCTGCATCAGCACTACCTCCAGCAAGTCCTGCGGCAACCGGAACTTCCTTGTGAGTGAAAAAGCGCATTGGTTGGACTGTCTCGAAACCGACATACTTGGCTAGCTCTTTGGCGGCAATGACGCAGAGATTGCTCTCATCGGTTGGCACCCGATCCAGCTGCTGCTGAGGAAGGTTTCCAGTGGTTGTGACTTCCCAGCAATCACTGGCTTCCACACCAACTCGCTGGCGAATTGCTAAAGACTGATAGATGCTGACTACGGGATGGTAGCCATCGGCGCGGAGTGCGCCAACTTCAAAAAACAGGTTTAGTTTCCCCGGTGCCGATGCGTAAATCACTGGCTAGAGGCTACCCTGACAAAGTCCTCTATGCCCAGTTGCTCACCCCTGGAACTGGGGTCTATTCCAGCCTTTAGAAGTATTTCCTCGGCACGTGCTGGACTTCCAGCCCACCCAGCAAGAGCCTGCCTCAGGGTTTTGCGTCGCATAGAAAATGCAGCATCAATAACCCGGAAGACTTCTTTATTAGATTCCTGCCTGGTGCGTTCGAAGTAAACCAGTGCAGAGTCAACCTGCGGAGCGGGCCAGAAAACGTTCCTTCCGATATTGCCCGCCAAGACTGCTTTGCCAAACCATGCAAATTTCACCGAAGGTGATCCGTAGTCTTTGGTTCCGGGCTTAGCAGCTAGCCGATGCGCTACCTCCGCCTGAACCATTACAAGCATTTTCTTTATCGTTGGAAATGTTTCAAGAAAGTGAATCAGAACTGGAACAGAGATGTTGTAAGGAAGATTTGCAACTAATGCTGTTGGTTCCAAGGGCAGCTTCTCTACCGTCATAGCATCTGCTTGAACAATCTCAATCTTTTTGCCAGGTGCGTGTTTCTGGATTGTTGCAGGTAGAAGTTCTGCCAAGCGCTTATCAATCTCGACCACAACTAGCTGATCTACCTGCTCGAGGATTCCAAGGGTCAGTGAGCCAAGGCCTGGACCAATCTCGACAACCACATCGTCTTTTTCTAAGTTTGCAGCGGAAACTATTTTCCTGATGGTGTTTGGATCGATTACAAAATTTTGACCAAGCTTTTTAGTGGGCCTCAGATCTAAGCTCTCAGCCAGCTGTCTGATCTCGGCAGCTCCCAGCACCTAGATACCCTCCGACCAGCTGCCGTAGGCATTTTCAGTGTTTCGATTAATCTGCTCTGCTAGTCGATTGACATCCACTCCCAGTAGCTCCGCCATGTAGCGAAGCGTGTGCGGAACCAAATACGGTGCGTTGGGCCTTCCGCGTAGCGGCTCGGGAGTTAGAAAAGGTGCATCGGTTTCGATAAGCACCTGCCTGATATCTGATGCCATCAGTGCATCACGCAGATACTGATTCTTCTTAAAGGTGATGTTTCCTGCAAAGGAAATGAACCAGCCGTTGTTCTTGGCTATCTCAACCAGGGAGACATCGCCCGAAAAGCAGTGAAGAATCACCTTTTCAGGAGACCCGACTCTCTTCAGAGTTGCCACCACCTCAGCATGAGCTTCTCGATCGTGGATTTGCAGAGCAATATCATTTTGCTTAGCAATCTCGATGTGAGATTCGAACGAGTGCATTTGCAGAGCTAATGCCTTATCTCCCTCAGTTCGAAAGAAATCAAGTCCGGTCTCCCCTACTGCCCGAACTCTTGGTCGCGTGGCAAGCTCAGCAATTTGGCTGATTGCGTCATCAAGAGCTCCGAGGTTTTCATAAAGCGGGGCTTCATTTGGATGCAGCGCAACGGCTGCGAGGAGCATTGGATTCTCACCTGCTACCTCAGCCGACCAGATTGAGCTTTCGAGTGTGACACCAACCTGAACGGCCCCGAGCATATTGACCTGCTGCATAAGGGACAGGTGCTCTGCAACGCTCAGCGGTGTCTCACCATCTGCTATCTCTAAATGCGTGTGATTGTCATAGGTTCCAACCTCAAGCGGTTCAGGAAGTTCCGGATAATGCTGAGGTCGGGTTTCGTTACCGTCATAGCTGACCCGGGTGCGAATGAATTCGCTCATTTAGCTTCGTCCCGGCGAGGGAACAGGGCCTCTAACTCTTTCACACTGCTTCCGGGAACCAGTTGACCCCACTTGCCAGCATTTCCGATGGTCTGATCATCTAACCTGCCCAGTGATTCACCAATTGCACTCCAAAGCTTGGCGGTTGCCTTCGGCATAACTGGAGCAAGCAAGACGGTAAGGACTCGAAGACCCTCCGCCGCTGTGTAGAGCACAGTACCAAGTCGCTCTCGATTGGCATCGTCTTTGGCAAGCACCCAGGGCTCCTGCACCGTGATGTAGTTGTTTAGCTCATCGACTAGAGTCCAGGTTTTCTGTATTGCTTCATGAATCATGACTCGGTCCATCGCTTTGTCCGCTGACACTGCGGCTTCGAGAGCAACCTGCTGGACAGTGATGTCGGCCTGAGTGTATTCGGACGGTTTGGGCAAATCTCCTGCGAAGTAGCGGTGAATCATCGCAATTGTGCGCGATGCCAAGTTGCCAAAGCCGTTAGCCAGCTCAGCCTGATACCTAGCCGAAAGATCTTCCCAAGAAAAAGAACCATCAGAGCCAAAGCCAATCGCCTTCAAGAAGTAGTAGCGAAAAGCATCAGATCCAAAAGAATCAGTTATCTCATTGGGGGCAATTCCGGTGAGTTTAGACTTCGACATCTTTTCTCCGCCAACCAGAAGCCAGCCGTGGCCGAAAACCTGCTTGGGTGGCTGCAGGTTAGCTGCCATAAGCATCGCTGGCCAAATAACTGCGTGAAAGCGAAGGATATCTTTTCCAACGACTTGAACGTCGGCAGGCCATAGTGAGTGAAGTTTCTGCTCATCTGTGCCGTAGCCAATAGCAGTGATGTAATTCAGTAGCGCATCAAACCAGACATAGGTGACGTGCGATGAATCCCAAGGGATATCAATTCCCCAATCAAATCGCTCTTTAGACCTCGAGATTGAAAGATCGCTCAGTCCCGATCTAACAAATGAGACGACTTCATTTCGCGCCGACTCAGGCTGAATAAATGTGGGGTTTTCTTCATAGTGCTTCAGAAGCTGATTCTGAAAATCCGAGAGTTTGAAGAAGTAGTTGGTTTCATTTAGCTGTTCAACGGGCTTCGAGTGAATAGCGCAAACCTGTTGCCCTGAAAAATCGCCAGCACCAGGAACCAAATCAGAGTCATTTTTGTACTCCTCGCAACCCACGCAGTAGTTGCCCTTGAAGGAGCCCTGATAGATAAAGCCTTTGTCGTAAAGGGATTGCAAGAAGGTCTGAACCGCACTCTTGTGTCTTGGTTCAGTGGTGCGAATGAAATCTTGGTTGTCGATGTCAATCGTTTCTAGCAAGGGCAGCCAGGCAGACTCGACCAGCTTGTCTGTCCAAGCCTTGGGATCTGAGTTGTTACCCAATGCAGTTCGGAGGACCTTTTCACCATGCTCATCGGTTCCAGTCAGCAGAAAGGTGGACTCGCCACGCTGCCGATGCCATCTTGTGATTACATCCGCTGCAACTTCGGTGTAGGCGTGACCAATGTGCGGAGCATCATTCACATAGAAGATGGGGGTCGTCACATAGAAAGACTTGGTCACTTCGATATCCTAGGGTTTCAGCTTCAGAGCGTGCTCATAAATTACGCTCTTCGACGCACCCGACTCTTTCGCTACCTCACTCACGGCTTGCTTCAATCCCATGCCAGTCTCCGCCAACTCCAGCGCCTTATGGGCAAGATCTTCATAGTTGGCGGCTCCTTGTTTGACTCCTGCCAAAAGTAGGACCATCTCACCCTTTGGCTCGGAGTGTGACCACTCGATGAGTTCCGCGAGAGTTCCTCTCACAGCCTGTTCAAATTTCTTAGTTAGCTCTCTGACAACCACTGCTTGATGATCTGGGCCAAAAACTTCCTGAGCATCAATAAGGGCATCAAGAATTCGGTGTGGGGCCTCAAAGAAAATCATGGTTCGAGTTTCATTTTCGAGACTACGAAAGACAGAGGTTCGCTCGCCTTTTTTCCGAGGTAAAAACCCCTCAAAGGTGAAACGGTCGGTGGGAAGTCCAGAGATGGCAAGAGCACCGAGCACGCTTGATGCCCCAGGAATCACGCTGACCTGAATCTCCTGATCGATACAGCTTCTAACTAGATTGAATCCAGGGTCGGAGATAGTCGGCATTCCCGCATCGCTGACTACCAGCAATTCGTGAGTTCTAGCAATTTCGACTAGTTCATCAAGTCTTGTTTTTTCATTGTGGTCATGAAGGCTATAGAGCTTGGCATGAAAGCGAAGACCCAGTGCAGAGGCCAGTTGTTTGAAGCTTCGGGTGTCTTCGCAGGCAATGTGATCACTTTTCTCAATCGCTTGCTTGAGGCGATCTGAGGCGTCAGCCAGATTGCCGATTGGGGTGGCGGCCAAAATCAACACAGCAAGCAAACTAGCATCTAAGCGTGGTTTCCAAGCTAACTAAGTTGATTGGGCGGGTATCGCTCAGCAAAAACTTCATGCTGATTTCAACGCTTTTAATTACCGCCCTGGCTGGCTGGCTGCGATTTCTAAATCTGGCGAATCCGCCAGCCTTGGTATTTGATGAAACCTACTACGTGAAAGATGCCTACACCCTGGGCATGTTTGGATCAGAGAGAGTCTGGCTGGAGAATGCCAATCCAGATTTTGAATCAGGCGACCTAACGGGTTTCACCACCGATTCCTCCTATGTGGTGCATCCGCCACTTGGCAAGTGGATTATCTGGCTCGGACTAAACATCTTCGGCGCGGACAGCAGTTTTGGTTGGAGATTTTCAACTGCTCTGCTTGGGACCTTAGCTATTCCACTAATCATCCTGATTGCCAAAGAGCTAACTCGCTCTTCTATCTTTTCGGCAATCGCGGGCTTTCTGCTGGCCATCGAGGGTCACTCAATTGCACTTTCCAGAACGGCCATCCTGGATGGCATCCTCACGTTCTTTGTCCTACTCTCTGTGCTTTTTCTAATCAAGGCTGTGCGGGCTCAGCGCAAGCGAATACTGGCTGGGAACCTGAGCACCTCGGTCTCCCCCTGGATTATTGCCCTTGGAATATCTCTTGGACTCGCTGGCGGAGTGAAATGGTCTGCTGTTTATTTCTTGGCCGTCTTTGGTTTCCTGACGATTCTTCTTGATTGGCAAGCGAGAGCTAGGTCGGGAAATCCAAAAGCAGGTGCTTTTAGCCAAGGGATAGTGAACGCAATCGTTCTTGCAGTTACTTCGATTGGTACCTACCTTCTCACCTGGTCAGGTTGGATTCTCAATCAGGACTCCTGGGGAAGACAACTGGGCGATAACTGGTTCGCCTCACTGATTAGCTACCACCGACAGATTCTTGACTTTCACACCGGCCTTTCGAAAGACCATCCATATCAAGCCTCGGCACTCGAGTGGCTAGTAAATCGTCGGCCTACAGCTTTCTATTTTGAAGAGCAGGTTGGTGGCTGCCTAGGTTCAGACGAGTGTGTGGTGGCAATCACAGCTATGCCGAACCTGGTGGTTTGGTTTGCCGGGCTATTCGCAATGATTTGGTTAGTTAGAAACCGTCTTCGCAGCTTTGAGGCGAAAGTTGTCATAGCTTCTTTCGCAGCCGCCTGGGTACCTTGGCTTCTTCTTCCCGAAAGAACTGCCTTCCAGTTTTACGCTGTTTTGATCTCACCATTTTTTGTACTGGCACTGACTTTAGTTCTGCAGTATTACCTAAGGCGCGGTTACTTGCTCAAGGTTTCAGAGCTTAGAGAAAAAAGGGTTGCTTGGTTACTGCTTGCAGCGGCAGTGGTTGCGATTTTCTATCTGCCACTATGGACTGGCCTACCAGTTCCCTATCTCTTCTGGAGATTGCAGCTATTTCTGCCGTTCTGGATCTAACTTCTTCTTTTCGCCAGCAGTGGCGGCCAGGGACCAGATTGTCGTGACGAGCAGCGTTATCAAAATTACAAATAGCGATAGCTCGGTTGGGATCTCTGGGATAAAGGTGACCTTCTCGCCGCCATTGATAAATGGAAGCTCGTTTTTGTGAAGTGCGTGAATGACCAGCTTGAAACCAATCCAGGCAAGGATTAGCGAAAGGCCAACGCCCAAATACTTGAGCCTCTCCATCAGACCACCCAGCAGGAAGTAGAGCTGGCGGAGTCCCAGCAGTGCAAACACGTTAGCCACAAAGACTATGTATGGCTCCTTAGTCAAGCCGTAAATGGCCGGAATGCTATCTAGAGCAAAGAGCAGGTCGGTGAATCCAATAGCAATCATTACAAGAAGAAGGGGTGTAGCAAAGCGAACCCCATCTTTCTTGACGAACATTTTGCTGCCGTGATATTCCTTCGTGGTTCGCATGTGTTTTTGCAGGAAATTGATTAACTTACCGCCGGCGTATTCGCCCTCGTCATGTTCCTTGAGCCCATCAAAGGTGTCTTTCATGATCTTGATGGCAGTCAGGAGCAGGAAGGCTCCAAATGCGTAGAAAGCCCAGCTGAAGTTTTCGATGAAAGCGGCGCCAAGGATGATGAATACAAAGCGGAGAACCAGCGCAATCGCAATTCCAATGAGTAGTGCCTGGCTCCGTAATTGTCTAGGAACCGCAAACTGGGTGAAGATAACGAGAAAGACAAAGACATTGTCGACCGACAGAGATTTTTCCGTAATAAAGCCAGCGAAATACTCTTGGGCATATTGCGGACCCCAAACTCCCCCCACAACGAATGTGAAAAGAAGAGCTGCGGTTATGTAGATGACGCTCTGGATGGCAGATTCTTTGAAGCTGGGATCGTGTGGATTCCTGGCTTGAAAAATAAAGTCGACCACCAGAATTAGGGTCAGTACACCAATTGTGAGTCCCCAGACCCAGAGTTCTACGTTCAAAGCTTCCTAGTGGTTGGAATAAACAAGTAGGGTCAATTGTAGAAGGTTGATGAAGATGAGGAGCCAAGAATGAGAGTCCTAATTTCCGGCGCCACTGGCCTCATTGCAACGGAGCTAGCCAAGCAGCTAAAGGCCAAAGGCCACACACCAGTGTCCTTGGTCCGCAGGGAACCGAGAAACAAAGACGAAGTCTTCATAAATGCTGACCTGGGACAATTTGACGCCTCGGTCATGAACAGCATTGATGCAGTTGTCAACCTGGCTGGAGCCACCACGGGCAAGATTCCCTGGACAAAGAAATACATGCGGGAGATAGTCGACTCACGTCTGAACACCACTCGTGTTCTAGTCAGTGCTATCAACCAGGCAAGCAATCCCCCGAAGGTCCTGATCTCAGGATCTGCCTCCGGCATCTATGGAGACCGAGGCGATCAGTGGCTGGATGAGGATTCAGGAAAGGGAACAGGATTTCTTTCAGACCTAGCTTTTGAGTGGGAACAGGAAGCTCTCAAGGCAAGTACCAGGGTCGTTTTGGTTCGAACCACCATGGTGATGAGCAAAAAACTCGGAGCTCTTGGAAAACTCCTACCGCTAATCAAACTAGGAGTCGGCGGTCCCCTGGGAAGCGGTAAGCAGTGGTGGGCCTGGATTTCGCTAGAGGATCAGGCAAGAGCAATCATCCACCTGATTGAAAACGAACAAGCTTCGGGGCCGTTCAATATCACTGCCCCCGAACCTGCAACCTGTGAGCAAATTGTTCATGCCTTGGGCAAGGCTTTACACAGACCGACAATCTTTCGCGTGCCAGCCTGGCTAATGAAGCTAGTAATTGGTGTTGCGGCTGAAGAACTTTTGCTTTGCTCACAAAAGATGAGTGCTGAGAAATTAATTAAGTCCGGATATAAATTCAACCACCCCACATTACGTGAGGTGGTTGAATACGTAGTT